>NC_010407.1:977593-1303458 GCF_000069225.1 Clavibacter sepedonicus
GGCGTGATGCAGGAACGCGTACCCCCGCCCGGTCCGGGGGTTGTTCTTCCGGCCGGCCTGTCGGCCGAGGACTCGGTGCCCGCCGCCGTCCGGGATACGGCCGAGCTTCTTGATGTCGACGTGGACCAGATCTCCCGGCGAGGAGTGCTCGTAACGTCGCGCGGGCGAGCGTCGGACGGGGAGTCCCGTCGCGGAATCCAGGTGCGTGAGCAACGGCATCCGGTAGCGACGGAGGACCCGCTCGACCGTGGAACGGGGGATACGCAGGTGGTAGCTGATGCGGTGCGGGCCCCACCGGCGAGTGAATCTCAGCGCGACGATCCGCCGCTCCCGACGCCGACTCGTGCGGGTCGGTTGCCGGTGCGGGCGGGATGACCGGTCCGTCATCGGCAACCCGGCCCGATACCGGCGAGCCCATCTCGACGCCGTCGCCGGCGAGCACTGGAACCTCTCCGCCGCACGCCGGACCGGCCACCCGTCCTCGATGATCAACCGGGCAAGCCGAACCCTGCCCACGGGAGTGAACGGGGCATTAGCGTGAGTCACGAAGACCTCCGGTGATGACGTGTGCTTGGTAACTCACATCGTCCCGGAGGTCTTCGCTATCCGCCCCAGCGTTCACAACCTCCCGAGGAACTACACCTAGGCGAGGACGGACCCACCTCCCGCGCCGAGGCCGCTGCAACGGCCCCGCGAATCAGCGCGACACCGCTGGCCCCCACCCGACCCACTCAGGAGGACGAATGATGAGACACGCGAAGAGACGACTGACCGGGGTGAGCCTACTGGCCGCGGCCCTGCTCGTCACCCAGACCGCCTGCGCCTCCGGCACCGCCGGCGGCACCGACGGAAAGGACGGCCAGCTCACGCTCTGGACTCACAACGGCGGCAACACCGAGGAGCTGGCTGCCGTGCAGTCGGTCGTCGACGCCTACAACGCGAGCCAGGACACGACGACCGTCGAGCTCAAGTCGTTCCCGCAGGCTTCCTACAACGACTCGGTCGTCGCGGCTGCCGCGGCGGGCAAGCTGCCCTGCCTCGTCGACATCGACGGCCCGAACGTGCCCAACTGGGCGTGGGCGAAGTACGTCGTGCCACTCGACCTCAGCGTCGATCTCGGCGAGAACCTGCCCAGCACCATCGGGACGTGGAACGACCAGACCTACGCGGTGGGCCAATACGACGTGTCGCTCGCGATGTTCGCGCGGCGGTCCGTGCTGGAGAGGGCCGGGATCCGCATCGCCACGGTCGATGAGCCCTGGACGCGTGACGAGACCGACCAGGCGCTGGCGGCCCTCAAGGCCGAGGGCACGTGGAGCGCGCCGCTCGACATTGGCACCGCCGACGTGGGCGAGTGGTACCCGTACGCGTACTCGCCGCTGTTGCAGTCCGCGGGCGGGGACCTGCTCGACCGCTCCTCGCTGCAGTCGGCCGAGGGCGAGCTCGACGGCCCGGCCGCGGTCGACTGGGCCACATGGATGCAGAGCCTCGTGGAGGACGGGTACGTCAGCGCCAAGAGCGGCGCGGATCCCGCCCTCGACCTCATCAACGACCAGACCGCCGTAATGTACGGCGGCAGCTGGGCCTCCGCCCAGCTCAGCGAGGCCATCGGCGACGACCTCGCCGTCATGCCGCCGCCGGACCTCGGTCAGGGCGTCACGGTCGGCGGCGGATCCTGGCAGTGGGGCGTGACCACCGGCTGCGCCGATCCCGCCGCCGCGATGGACTACCTCTCCTTCTCGCTCTCCCCGGAGAGCATCGCCACGGTCGCGAAGGCCGCGGGCACCATCCCCGCCACCGACGCCGCCGCAGCGCTGGTGCCCGGATTCGAGGAGGGCGGCGACCTCGCTCTCTTCCGCGAGTTCTCGAAGCGCTTCGCCGAGCTCCGGCCCGCCACGCCCGCGTACCCGTTCATCTCGAGCACGTTCACGAAGAGTATGCAGGACATCCTCGACGGCGCGGACCCCCAGGCCGCCCTCACCGACGCCGTGGAGGACATCGACGGGAACATCGAGTCCAACGGCGGATACACGCAGAAGTAGTCGCGGCGAGCGCTGCCGGCACGACGGGGTCGTCGTGCCGGCAGCGCCCTCCCCACGGAAGGAACTGCCATGACCACCATCACTCGATCCCGCCCCTCGGGCGCGGGCGGGTCGGCTCCGGGCTCCGGCGCCGACGAGGGCTCGGGACCGGGATCCCCGTCCGGTCCGGGCCGCGCGCCCGCCGGACGCACGACCCGCCCGAGGCGACCGCGCGCCCACGCCCACGAGCAGCGCGCCGGCTGGGCGATGCTCGGCCCGGGCATGATCCTCCTCGGCCTGTTCGTGCTCGTGCCCGCGGTGCTCGCGTTCGTGCTCGCCTTCACGAACGCGCGCCTCATCTCGCCCTATCCGGCCACGTTCGTGGGCCTCGACAACCTCACGCGGCTGCTCGCCGACGACACCTTCTGGCACGCGCTGCGGAACGTCGCGTTCTTCGCCGTGGTGGTCGTGCCCGTGCAGGCGGGGCTGGCGCTCGGGCTCGCGCTGCTCATCGACGCGAAGGTGAAGGGCACCACGTTCTTCCGCACGGTCTACTTCCTGCCCGTGGTCACCTCGATGGTGGTCGTCTCGCTGCTGTGGCTGTTCATGTACCGGCCGGACGGCCTCATCAACGTGCTCATCTCGCGCGTGACGGGCGGCGCGGTGCAGGGGCCGGACTGGCTCGGCGACCCGACGACCGCGATGCCCGCGATCATCCTCATGTCGGTGTGGCAGGGCGTCGGGTTCCACATGGTCATCTGGCTCTCGGGCCTGCAGACCATCCCGCCGGATCTGCACGAGGCCGCCGGGCTCGACGGCGTCACGCGGTGGCAGCGCTTCCGCTACATCACGTGGCCGGGGCTCGCGGCGACGCGCAGCCTCATCCTCGTGACCATCACCATCCAGGCGCTCAGCCTCTTCACGCAGATCAGCGTGATGACGCAGGGCGGGCCGCTCGACTCCACGACCACGGTCGTCTACGAGGCCGTGCGCTCCGGATTCGCGCAGCAGCAGACCGGGTACGCCTCGGCCATCTCGCTCGTCTTCTTCGTCATCGTGCTCGCGATCTCGGCCGTGCAGCGCTTCATCACCCGAGAGAGGGACTGACCATGGCCTCCACCCCGATCCTGGGCGCACCGCGCGCGGTCGACGTCGACCGCGCGCGGCTCGACGGGCCCGCGCACCCGCCGCGCGCCCCACGCGACCGCCGGGCGGTCCGCCGTCGCGCGGCGCCCGTCGCGGCGGCCGGCTGGATCGTGCGCATCGCGCTCGCTGCGGTGTTCGCGTTCCCACTCGTGTTCATGCTCGTGTCGTCGCTCAAGCCCGACCGGCAGATATTCTCCGACCTCTCCTCGTTCGCGGCGTTCCTGCCCACGGGCGATCTGTCGTTCGCGAACTACGCCGCGGTGTTCGAGCGCGTGCCCGCGGCGCGGTTCCTGCTCAACTCCATCGGCATCTCGGCCATCACGGTGGTGCTGGGGATCCTCGTGAACAGCCTGGCGGCGTTCGCGCTCTCGCGGATGCGGATCCCCGGCAAGGGCCTCATCCTCACGCTCGTCATCGCGACCCTCGTGGTGCCGTTCGAGACGCTCGCGCTGCCGCTCGTGTGGTGGGTGAACCAGCTGCCGTCGTTCGTGGTCGACGGCTTCGCGATCGGCTTCAGCAGGGGCTGGATCGACACGTACCAGGTGCAGATCATCCCGTTCGTGGCGAACGCGTTCTCCATCTACCTCTTCCACCAGTACTTCGAGTCGATCCCGAAGGAGCTCGACGAGGCGGCGCGCGTGGACGGGGCAGGCTGGTTCCGCATCTACCGGCAGCTGATCATGCCGCTGTCGGGGCCCGCCATCGCGACCGTCGCGATCCTCACCTTCCTGCCCGCCTGGAACTCGTACCTGTGGCCGCTCATGGTCGTGCAGAGCGAGGAGCTGCGGCCCGTGATGGTGGGCGTGCAGTACTTCTTCCAGCTCAACGTGCCGTGGGGCGAGGTGATGGCGTACGCGTCGCTCATCACGCTGCCCGTCGTGGTGCTGTTCATCGCCTTCCAGCGCTCCTTCGTGAGCAGCATCGCCGCCAGCGGCGTGAAGGGATAGGCGCCGTGGCACTTCGACTGCCCGACAAGTGGATCTGGGACTCCTGGTACGTGCAGGAGGGTGGCGTCACGCACGCGTTCTACCTGCACGCCAGCCGCGCCCTCGGCGATCCCGACCGCCGGCACCACCACCCCATCGTCGGCCACGCGGTGAGCCGTGACCTCGTGAGCTGGACGGTGCTCGAGGACGCGATCATCGTGTCCGAGCCGGGTGCGTTCGACGACGGCACGACCTGGACGGGCTCCGTCGTGCGCGCTGATGATGGCCTGTGGTGGATGTTCTACACGGGCACCACGCTGGCCGAGGGGATGCTCGTGCAGCGCATCGGCGCCGCCACCTCGACCGACCTGGTGACCTGGGCGAAGGTGTCGCGCGAGCCGCTCGTGGAGGCGGATCCGCGCTGGTACGAGCAGCTCGACCTCGACGCCTGGCACGACCAGGCGTGGCGGGACCCCTGGGTGCAGCGGCTCCCGGGCGCGTCGACGTGGCACATGCTCGTCACGGCGCGCGCGGCGACGGGGGATCCGCGGGAGCGCGGCGTACTGGGCCACGCGACGAGCGAGGACCTCGTCGACTGGACCGTGCATCCGCCGCTCAGTGCGCCCGGCCAGGGCTTCGGCCAGCTCGAGGTGTTCCAGCACGAGGTGGTGGACGGCGTGCCCGTGCTCCTCTTCTGCTGCGCGCGCTCCGAGCTGGGCCACGAGCGGCAGGCGGCGGGGGAGGCGGGAGGCGTGTACAGCGTCGTCGTCGACGCCCGGCTGACCGATGTCGACTTCCGTCGCGCGCGCCTGTTCCCGCGCACGGATCTGTACGCGTCGCGCCTCGTGCGCGACACCGCGGGCGGCTGGGTGCTGCTCGCGTTCGTGAATGAGGTCGACGGCAGGTTCATCGGGGAGCTCAGCGACCCGGTGCCGGTGACGGCGGATCCGCGCGAGGGCCTCGTGCCCCGGGGCGCGCATCCGATCGCCGTGAGCGCCGACACGCGGGAGGAGGCGGGGGTCCCGAGCTGAGGCCGGCCGGGCGGCGGAACCCGGCACCGCACGACGCAGGTGAACGACGAAGGAGTCGATCATGGAATCCGCACGCCCGCCTCTGGCCCCCCGCACCGCGCATCCGCGCGGACGGATGGCCGCTCTCGCCGCAGCCGCCGCACTCGTGTGCGCGCTCGCGGTGCCCGCCTCATCCGCCACGGCAGAGCCGACTGTTCCCGCGGACGGATTCGCGGACGGATTCGCGGCCGACGCCGACCGGTACCGCGCGCAGTACCACTTCACGGTCCCCGACCACTGGAAGAACGACCCCCAGCGGCCGGTCGTGATCGACGGCGTGACGCACTACTACTACCTCTACAACGCCGACTACGACCAGGAGGTCGGCACGTCGTGGCGCCTCGCGACGACCACCGACGGCGTCGCGTGGGCCGACCAGGGCATCGCGGCCGAGAAGAAGACGAACCCGAACTTCGACCTGTGGTCGGGGTCCGCGGTCGTGGATCCCGAGGGCACCGCCGGGTTCGGCCGCGGCGCCGTGGTGATGCTCGTGACGCAGATGGACCACCCGACGCCGCAGCAGATCGTCGACGCGTCGGGCCCGCAGGCGCAGTTCCTCTGGTACTCCACCGACGGCGGGCGCACCTTCACACCCTCGGGCGAGGAGGCCGTGCTCCCCAACCCGGGCGTTCGCGACTTCCGCGACCCGAAGGTGGTGTGGGACGACGAGCGCGGCAGTTGGGTCATGCTGATCGCCGAGGGCGCGACCCTCAGCTTCTCCACGTCGCCCGACCTCCGCTCCTGGACGCGCGTCTCCACGTTCGCGGCCGACGGCCTCGGGGTGCTGGAGTGCCCGGACCTGTTCCGCATCACGGCCGACGACGGCACCTCGAAGTGGGTGCTCGGCGCGAGCGCCAACGGGTATGCGACGGGCGAGCCGAACACCTACGCGTACTGGACGGGATCCTTCGACGGCCGCGCCTTCGTGCCCGACCCGGGAACGGGCCACCGCTGGCTCGACCAGGGCTTCGATTGGTATGGCGCCGTGACGTGGGCGGATCCGACCGCGCAGCACGAGGAGCGCCGCCTGGCCGTCGGGTGGATGAACAACTGGTCGTACCCGAAGGCGGGCCCGACCTGGGAGTCCGACGGCTTCACCGGCACCGACTCCATCACGCGCGAGATCCGCCTCGCCCGCGCGGATGGCGGCTACCGGCTCCTCTCCCAGCCGATCGCCGCGCTCGCCGGCCACGCCACGAGCGTGCGCGAGCTCGGCCCGGTACGGGTCGATGGCAGCGTCGTGCTCCCGTACGCGGGCACGGCGTACCAGCTGGAGACCGAGATCGCGTGGGATCGGCTCGACAACGTCGGCCTGCAGCTGCGGCGCTCCGCCGACGGATCCCGGCACGCCGACGTGGGCGTATTCCGCGACACCCTGTACGCGAACCGCGGCGGGACCGGCAACCCGGATCCGACGGGGAACAAGCTCGAGAGCCGGAGCCCGTTCGATGCGTCCGCGAAGGAGGTGAAGCTGCGGATCCTCGTGGACCGCACCACGGTCGAGGTCTTCGTCGACTACGGCGAGGTCGTGCACTCGAGCCAGGTGTTCGCGGAGCCGGCCGATGCGGGCATCGCCCTGTTCACGCAGGGCGGCGCGGCGACCTTCTCGAACCTGCGCATCACCGAGTTCGCGGATCTCGCGCAGCGGCCGGCGCACGTGCTGGCCGACTTCGAGGGCACCACCGCGGGCGTGGGCTGGACCGGGACGGGGGATCTGGTCGGGCTCGCGCCGAACGGCTCGCCGCTGGTCGGTCGGGTGGGCCGTCAGGCGCTCGACACGTACGTGCCCGGCCGGGGAGACGCGGCGACGGGCACGCTCACGTCGCCGCCGTTCACCATCGACCGCGACGCCATCCACCTGCTCATTGCGGGTGGGGATCACGGGCTCGGCGCGGAGCCGGCCACGAGCGTGAACCTGCTCGTGGACGGCGAGCCGGTGCGTACGGCTACGGGCGACGACTCGGCGAAGCTACGTCCGGTCGCATGGGACGTGTCCGATCTCGCGGGGCGGACCGCGCGGATCCAGGTGCTCGACGACGCGACCGGAGCGTGGGGCCACCTCATGGTGGATCAGGTGATGCTCGCCGACTGAGCGCCCGGCCCCGCCCGGTCCTGCCCGGCCTGCCCGGCCTGCCCGGCCCGGCTTGCTCGGCCGGGCCCCGTCTGGCCGCTCAGCGCACGCGGAGGTCGCGGGGGTGGCCGTCCAGCGAAGGGCGGCCGCTCCTGCCTGAGCGGAGGCTGAGGGTCGAGGACGAGCGGGGCTACCACGCCGTCTCCTTGGTGTGCCGGACATGATCCGGCATCGCGATCCGCATCGGGCTCGCGTCACCTCATCTCACAGGAGCACCACATGACCGACGTCACCCCCGCCACCGCATCCAGCCGCGCCGCCGCCAAGCACACGCCCGCCGACTCCGCCTCGGGCAAGAACACCATCGCCGACGGCGTCGTGGAGAAGGTCGCCGGCATCGCGGCCCGCCAGGTCCCCGGCGTCCACGACCTCGGCAACGGCGCGGCCCGTGCCGTCGGCGCGATCCGCAACGTCATCGGCCAGCAGGACCGCGGCCAGGGCATCTCCGTCGAGGTCGGCGAGAAGCAGGTCGCCGCCGACATCGTCGTCGTCGCCGAGTACCCCGTCGCGCTGCAGGACCTCGCCGACCGGATCCGCGAGGCCGTCACCGACGCCATCTCGCAGGTCGTCGGCATGGACGTCACCGAGGTCAACGTCACCGTCTCCGACGTGCACATCCCCTCGGACGACAAGGACGACGACTCGCAGAGCCGCGTCCAGTAGCACCGCCCGCTGACGGGACCGGGCGCGCCCCGGTCCCGTCGCCGCGCGCGGGCCGGTCCCGAGACGGCCCGCGCCACCCGCATCGCACAGCTCACTGCACCAGGCATCGAGCACCGAGCACGCAGCACCTTCCGGAGCATCCCCCGCACCGACGGGAGCGCCACCCGGCTCCCCCACCTGCACCCACGCACGATCCCCGCTCCAGACAAGAGGACACGAACCGATGAGCAAGTCGACCACCGCCACGACGGCACCCCGCGACACCCCGGCCCAGGGCCGTGGTCAGAAGGCGGCATCCGCCGGCGACCGCCCATCCACCGCCGCCCGCTGGGGCGCCGAGGCGTTCGGCACGTTCCTCCTCGTCTTCGGCGGCGTCGGCACCGCGCTCTACGCGTCCGCTTTCCCCGACGACGGCAACGCCACGGGCGTCGGCTTCCTCGGCGTCGCGCTCGCGTTCGGCCTCACCGTCATGGCGGGCATCGCCGCGGTCGGCGGCATCTCCGGCGGCCACTTCAACCCCGCCGTCAGCGTCGGACTCGCGTTCGCGGGCCGCATCGGCTGGCGCGAGGTGCCCGGCTACGTGGTCGCGCAGCTCGTCGGCGGGATCCTTGCCTCCAGCGCCCTCGCGCTCATCGCCGCGGACGGCCCCACCGGCTACCTCGCCTCGAAGCAGGACGCGGGCTTCGCGTCGAACGGCTTCGGCGACGCGTCGCCCGGCGGCTTCGGCCTCGGCGCGGTGCTGCTCGTCGAGGTCATCCTTACGGCCGTCTTCGTGACCGTGATCCTCGCCGTCACCGCCCAGAAGGCCTACGCGGCCGTCGCGCCGATCGTCATCGGGCTGACGCTCACCCTGATCCACCTCATCAGCATCCCGGTCAGCAACACGTCCGTGAACCCGGCCCGCTCCATCGCCGCCGCGATCTACGGCGGGCCCGAGGCGCTCGGGCAGGTGTGGGCGTTCATCGTCGCGCCGCTCGTGGGTGCCGCGATCGCCGGGCTCGCGCACCGCGCGCTGACCCGTGCCGCCGACGTCCCCGCCTGATCCACCCCACCCCGCCGCTGCGCCCTCACCGGGCGCGGCGGCCGGGTGCATGAACCCATCCCGCATCCGCACCACCGAAGGAGCACCGCCGTGAACGACGCCGCACCCGCCATCCGTCCCATCGACCTGACCGGCATCGACGCCGCGCACCCGGAGGGGGAGACGGTCGCGCATCGCGTGGGCGTCGCCGCGGCCGAGACCGCCGCGGGCGTCACGGGTGTGCACCACCTCGGCGGATCCGCCGCGCGGGCGCTCGACGCGGCGTCGCGGGCGATCCGCGGCACGAGCACCGGGCCGGGCGTCACGGTCTCCGAGGAGGCCGGCGGCACCGTGATCGACATCGACCTCGTGGTCGAGTACCCGACGCCCGTGCAGGACGTGGTCGACGAGACGCGCGAGCAGGTCGCCCGCGCGGCCCGGCAGATCGCGCCGGGCGCCGTCCGCGTGAACATCCGCGTGACCGACGTGCACGGTCCGTTCGACGACGTGCAGTCGCCCGCGGGTGCCGCGCTCGAGAAGGCGAAGGACGCCGGATCCGACGCGCTCGAGAAGGCGAAGGACGCCGGATCCGACGCGCTCGAGAAGGCGAAGGACGCCGGATCCGACGCGCTCGAGAAGGCGAAGGACGCCGGATCCGACGCGCTCGAGAAGGCGAAGGACGCCGGATCCGACGCGCTCGAGAAGGCGAAGGACGCCGGATCCGACGCGCTCGAGAAGGCGAAGGACGCCGGATCCGACGCGCTCGAGAAGGCCAAGGCGGCCGGGGCCGATGGGCTCGACAAGGCGAAGGCCGCGGGGTCCGAGGGGCTCGAGAAGGCCAAGGCCGCGGGAGCTGAAGCGGCCGATCGCGCCCGCGAGGCCGGCGACCGGATCCAGGACGCGTCCGCCGACGCCGCCACCCGCGCGCATGGCGCCGGATCGCGCGCCGCGGACACGGCGAAGGAGATCGGCTCCGAGGTCGCCGACCGGGCGAAGGCCGCGGGCGCCGTGCTCGCCGACTCCGCGAAGGCGGACGTCGAGGAGACCCGCGAGGCGGCAGAGGAGCGCGACGAGCGCGCCGCCGCCGACGCGGCCGACTTCGACACCTACGCGGAGCCCGCCGGATCCGCGCCCGAGGTCACCGTGATCGTCGACGGGCACGGCGAGCAGCCGACCCGCATCGAGGTCGACGGCCCCGCCACCGTGGAGGTGCAGGGCGACCGCGTCGAGGTCGACGGATCCGACGCATCCCGCACCGAGGCCGAGGACGCCGACCGCTCCTAACGGTCGACGGGGCGTCCGTCCCGCGCCACTATCGTCCGACGCCTGCGAGCGAGCCGACGGTCTTGCCGGCGGGATCCCCGATGATGCAGTCGACGGTGCGGTCGCCCGTGCTCCAGCTGTCGCTCGTCGGCTTGTACCCCTGGTAGTCGTAGATCGAGTCCTGGTAGTCGAAGCCGACGAAGGGCCCGAACGCCGCGCCGCACAGGTCGTCGGCCTGCGCGTCCACCGCGTCGTCGCCGGGGAAGTCGTCGCCCGTCAGCGTGGGGGCCGCGTACACCTCGAAGTCGTGCGGGTCGGAGCACGGCACGGTGCTCACGTCGCCCACTGGTGCGAGTGCGGGGAGCCGTCGTCGCTCGCGGGGTGCGCATCAGCCGTGTCCTGCTCGTCCACGGCGGCCGATGCCGCGTCGTCGAGGCAGTCGCCCTGGCGCAGCGCGAAGACGTCGGTCGTGCCGCCGGCAGTGATGGATCCGTCGTCGCCGCGCGTCTCGGCGTACGGCACGAGGTCCGCCCGCTGCTGCAGCGAGCACCCGCTGAGCGCGGCGACGAAGAGGACGGCAGCGAACGCGGTGGGCAGGATGCGGCGGGCGGCGACGGCCATGGGGGTCCTCGGGTTCGGGGAGCGGATCGGGCTCACCGTAGCGGGGCCCCTCGCCTGCGCGCGCGAGTTGCCCGGTGGCGGATCCGCGGCGTCAGTCGAAGCGCGCGCCGCCGGGTCGCGACCGGCTCGCGGTCATGACCACGTAGACGATCGTCCCGAGGATCGGGATGAAGTTGATGAAGGTCCACGTGCCGCTGCGGTCGACGTCGTGCAGCCGCCGCCACGAGACGGCGAACGACGGGATGAACACGGCGAGCTGGAACACGCCGAGGACGGCGCCCCACGAGTCCGTGATGGTCACCGCGTCGAAGGCGCCGAGCGCCTGGCGGCCGTCGGTGTCCAGGTCGCTCAGGGTCCGCAGCACGGACGACACGACGAAGCCCGTGAGCGCCCACCACCAGAACTCGCTGCGGCTCGCGCGCCCGCGGAAGGTCGCGTACTTGAGGAAGAACCGCCGCATCGCCTCGGCCCAGGACGCGCCGTACAGCGGCAGGTCGAGGGACGGCGTGGATCCGGGCGGCGTCGCGGCGGTCATGCGTCGACCGTATCGGAGCCCGGCCGCACCCGCGGGGGAGCGGATGCGGCCGGGCGGTACGCGGGCCGGGACGGCATCACACCACCGCGAGCCCCAGCACCGCGAACGCCCCGAAGGCGACGCCCCAGACGGCGATCGCGATCGTCTCCCAGATGAGCACCGCGCGCGGGCGGGCGCCGAAGGACACCATCGCCGCCGACGTGAAGTGCGTCGGCACCAGGAGCGGGCCGAGGAGGCTGACGCCGGGCACGCCGTAGCGGTCGAACGTGCGGCGGATCTTGGCCCGCCGCGGCGTCTCCTCCTTCGCGCTGTCGCGGGTCAGCCGGGAGCGCGTGCGCGAGGCGACGAGCACGATCAGCGCCACGATGGCGACGTTGCCGACGACTGCCGCTAGCACCGCCACCGCCACGTGCTGGCCGCTGAGCACGCCCAACACGGCGGCGAGCTCGACCTCGAGGAACGGGATCATCGCGGTGACCATGATCCCGAACCACCGGAGCAGCTCTGGCAGGCCGTTCGTGAAGTCCTGCAGCGCGTCGATCATCCCTTCAGCGCCTCCCGCAGCTTCACGCGGCTGCCGGTGCGGAGCAGCGAGTTGCTGTAGATGCGGGATCCGAGGGCGACCACCACGGCCGTCGTGGCGATGAGCACGGCGAGCGACACGAGCGGCTCCCACCACTGGGCCTCGCCGAGGAACAGGCGCATCGGCATCCCGACCGGGGCCGAGAAGGGCACGTACGACATGACCGTCATCACCACGGGGTTGTCGTTGAAGAAGATGACCGCGAAGTACGGGATCATCACGAGGTACGTGACCGGGGCCGTGACGGCGCCCACGTCCTCCTGGCGGGAGACGAGCGAAGCCGCGGCCGCGAAGAGCGACGCGAGCAGCACGAACCCGAACAGGAAGAACACGACGAACCAGATCACGGCCGGGCCGATGATCGCGAGCAGCGCCGTCTGCTCCGTCACGAGCAGGCCGACGCCGGTCATCAGCGCGATGAGCGCGATCTGCGCGAACGCGAGGATGCTGTTGCCGAGCACCTTGCCGGCGAGCAGCGCGCGCACGGGGATGGTCGACATGAGCAGCTCCACCACCCGGGTCTGCTTCTCCTCGACGACGCTCTGGGCGATGATCTGCCCGAACGTCAGCGCCGAGATGAAGAACACGACGCCGAACGCGAGCGCCACGAGGTAGGCGATGGCGGGGTTCGTGGCCGGCTCGTCGAGCAGCTCCACGCGCGGGGTGTCGGTGAGGGCGCTGACGACGCCATCGGGCGCCGAGGTGTCGCCGATCACGAGCACGGCGCCGTCGGCGTCCGCCTGGGTGTCGGGGACGACCGCCGCGTCCACCTCGCCGTCGCGCACCATCGCCCGCGCGTCCTCGACGCTGTCGGCGGGCACGCCCTCCAGCGACGCGGCGGCGGACACGGTCTGCTGGGCGGCGCCGACCACGGCGACACGGGTGCGCTCGCCGTCGCCGGAGCCGGCGTTCGCGGTGAGGAAGCCGCTGACGATGATGGAGGCGAGGATCCCGACGAGCAGGATCCCGGTGCTGATGAGGAAGGACTTGCTGCGCAGGCGCATGCGCACCTCGCGACCCGTCACGAGCATCGTGGACTGGACGAACGTCGGGGCCGTGCCCCGTCGGGTGGCGCTGGTGGTGCTCACTGGACGACCTCCTGGAAGATCTCGCTGAGGGTGGGGCGGCGGCGGGTGAACCCGGTGACGGATCCGCGGGAGACGGCCTCGGCGAGCACGCGCTGGCGCGCCTCCTCGTCGGCCTCGAAGAGCACGTAGCCGCCGTCGAACTCGACGACCTCGACGCCGGGCACGTCGCGCACCCAGCCGCCGTCGCCCGCGATCTGCAGCTCCGTGAGCGGGCGGCTGTGCTGGTCGCGCAGCTCCTCGCGGTCGCCGGACGCGCGGATCCGGCCCTCGGCGATGACGACCACGTCGTCGCAGAGGCGCTCGACGATGTCGAGCTGGTGCGAGGAGAAGAGCACGGGCACGCCCTGCGCGGCCCGCTCGGTGAGGACGCCGAGGACGGTCTCGACCGCGATCGGGTCGAGGCCCGAGAACGGCTCGTCGAGCACGAGCACCTCGGGATCGTGCACGAGGCTCGCGGCGATCTGCGCGCGCTGCTGGTTGCCGAGCGACAGCGACTCGATGGGGTCGTCGCGACGCTCGCCGAGGCTCAGCCGCTCGAGCAGCCGTTCGGTGCTGGTGGTCGCGTCGGCCGCGGTCATGCCGTGCAGGCGGCCGAGGTAGACGATCTGCTCCTGCAGCTTCATCTTCGGGTAGAGGCCGCGCTCCTCGGGCATGTAGCCGAAGGTGCGGCGGCTCGAGGTGCCGAGGTCGCTGCCGTCCAGCGAGACGGTGCCGGAGTCGGCGGTGAGCACGCCGAGCATGATCCGCATGGTGGTGGTCTTGCCGGCGCCGTTGCCGCCGACGAAGCCGGTCAGCCTCCCCGGTCGCACGGTGAAGGACACGTCGTCGAGGACACGGCGGTCCCCGAACGATCGCGTGACGTTCTGGACTTCGAGCACGGAAGGGCCTCCTCGGTGGGCGTGGGTGATCCGTGCTGCTCACGCTAGGTGCGGGGTGCGCGGGGCGAGTCCGCCGTGTGGGGGAACCGGGTGGGGGACGGGCGCGGGGGCGCGCGGGCAGCGGATGGGGGCGTGGCCGACGGTGATCCGTGGCCCGGCTCCTCCTAGGGTCGGAGCATGCGCTTCCCCACCCTCATCCAAGCCGTCGCCGACGGAGCCTCCGCGGCGGGACTCGTGCTCTTCGCGTTGATCGCCACAGGCATCGGCACCGCGCCGCTCGCGATCGGCGGGATCGTGCTGCTGGGGCTGTCGGCGATCGTGCGCGTCGTCGCGATCGTGTGGGCGCGGCGCCGGCTCGCGGTCGTCGGCCGGGGTCGCGGATCGTGGCAGCGGTGGATCCACGTGCTCTGGGCCCTGGAGTGCCTCGCCTTCGTCGCGGGACTCCTGCTCGCGCACTCGTCCGTCGGCGCCGTCGCGACCGCGGCGATCGTCGGCGTGCTCGTGGGCGTCGCGTCCGCCGCGCTCGCCGGGGGCGCCGCCCGACGCGCCGGACGCGGATCCGGCTTCGTCGACTCCGCCTCGATCACCGCCTACGCGTAGGCGCTCGCGGCGGGCCCCGTGACGCCCGGCCGCACCGCGAACAGCATCCCCGCGCGCGGATGCCGGGCCGAGTCCTCCTCGGAGTAGCCCTCCTGCGAGGTCGTGATCACGAGCACGTCGCGGGCGGGCCCGACGAGGGCGCAACTGGAGACCTGGGGCGCATCCACCCGCACGGATCCCACGTGCTCGCCCGCGGGGGAGTAGCGCCGGACCTCGCTGCCGCCCCAGAGCGCGACCCAGAGGAAGCCCTCGTCGTCGACGCACATGCCGTCGGGGTGGCCGTCGGCGGGGTCGATCTCGACCACCACCTCGGGATCCGCGAGGCCGCCCTCCTCGGTGACCCGGAAGCGGCGCACCTGCTGCGTGGTCGTGTCGATGTAGAGCATCTCCGTGCCGTCCGAGGAGAACGCCGTGCCGTTGGAGATGGTGACGCCCTCGAGCACGGTCGTCGCCCGGCCGCGGTCGAGCAGGTAGAGCGCGCCCGCGCCGAGGGTCTTGTCGAAGGCCATGGATCCCGCCCAGAGCCGGCCGCGCGGATCCACCTCGCCGTCGTTCATGCGCCGCCGGATGCCGTCGGCCGGCAGCACGTCGACCACCGGGATGAGCGCGCCCTCCGCCGTGAGGCGCACGAAGCCGTCGCGCGCGGCGAGCACGTGGCCGCCGTCGGCGTGCCGGACGACCGCGCCGACCGGGCCGCCCACGTGCGTCTCGGTGACAGGCCCGACGGCGAAGGTCACCGTGTCGAACGCGGCCTCGCGCACGATGCCGACGTACTGGTCGGCCCAGAGCAGGGTGCCGCGCGCCTCGTCCCAGAGCGGCGCCTCGGCGTGCTCGGAGCGGACCGTGTCGAGCGGGACGGCGTCCCACGTGGTGACGCTCATCGGGTGCCGTCCCGCGGACCGCGCTCCGGCGCGCCCTCGCCCTCGTACGCGCGCTGCGGCATCTGCGTCGCGAGCTTGCCGCCGCTCACGTCGACGAGCGTGCCGGTGATGTACCCGGCGCGGTCGCTCGCGAGGAACACGAGGAGGTCGGCCACGTCGTCGGGCCGCTCCCACCTGCGGATGCTGAGGGTGTCGAGCAGGCGATCCTGCGCGGGCTCCGGCATCTCGGCGAAGCCGTTCATGGCGGTGGGGATCATGCCCGGCGCGTACGCGTTGACGGTGATGCCCCACGGCCCCAGCTCGCTCGCGAGCACGCGCGTGAACTGCACGACCGCGGCCTTCGAGGCGCCGTAGGCGGCCGCGCCGACGCTCGGGATGACGGCCGCGAACGACGCCGCGTTGATGATCCGCCCGCCGCCGCCCGCCTTCATGACCGGGATGACGGCCTGCGACAGCAGGAACACGCCGCCCACGTTCACGTCGAACGCGGCTTGGAAGCGCGCGGGATCCAGCGTCTCGACCGGCCCCTCGACGTTGATCCCCGCGTTGTTCACGAGCACGTCGATGCGGTCGGCCGCATCGACCACCTGCGCGATGGCCGCCTGGACGGAGGCCTGGTCGGTGACGTCGGCGACGATCGCCGTGATGCCCTCGGGCAGTGCGTCGCGGAAGCGGAGGTCGAGTCCGAAGACCCGGCACCCCTCCTCGAGGAAGCGCTCAGCGATGGCGCGGCCGATGCCCTGCGCGGCACCGGAGATGACGACGACCCTGTCGTGGAGATCGATGAGCATGCGTGTTCCCTGCGGTCGAATAGCGTTTCCCTCAACGTAGATGACCGAGGGAGACCGCCATGTCCGGAAGCCGGACGCACGACGACGACCACGACGGCGCTGCGCCTGGGGAGGGATCGGCGGGCCCGCGGACCCTGTGGGTGAGCGGCGCGGGATCCGGCGTCGGCCGCGCGACCGCCGTCGCCGCGGCCCGTGACGGCTGGCACCTCGTGCTCTCGGGGCGGCACCGGGACGCGCTCGACGAGACGCGCGCGCTCGTGGAGGCAGCCGGATCCACCGCCGAAGTCGCCCCGCTCGACGTGACGGACGACGCCGCGCTCGACGCGGTGGTGGCAGGCCTCGACCGGCTCGACGGCGTGGTGGTCGCGGCCGGCCTCAACGCCCCGCGCCGCTCGTGGGCCGAGCAGGACGTCGCGGACTTCGACCGCATCGTCGCGACCAACCTCACCGGCCCGGCGCACCAGGTCGCCGCCGCGCTGCCGCTGCTGCGCGCATCCGGCGGCACGGTCGTGCTCGTCTCCTCCTACGCCGCGTGGACCCACTCGCCGGGCGCGGGCGTCGCCTACAGCGCCTCGAAGACGGCGCTCGGGGCGCTCGTGCGCGACCTCAACGCGCAGGAGGCGGGCAGCGGGATCCGTGCCACGCACCTCTGCCCCGGCACCATCGACAGCGACTTCCTCGCACTCCGCCCGACCGTCCCCGACGCCGCCGAGCGCGCCGCGATGCTCACGCCCGACGACGTGGCGCGCGCCGCGATGTTCGTGCTCGCCTCGCCGCCGCACGTGCGCATCGACGAGCTGGTGCTGTCCCCGATGTCGCAGCGCGGCGGGTTCTGATCCCGGCGGCTCGCCGCGTTCAGTCCTCGAGGTCCTCGTCGACGTCGTCCCAGAGCCCGAGCGCCTCCTCGTGCGCCCTGCGCTTCTGCCACCGCGCGTTGAGCATCTCGAGCCGGCGGGCGACCTTGGCCTTGCGGCGCAGATCGCCCGGCGTCGATGGGCGCATCCACCGGTGGCCGGCGACCCACGAGTCCGGCGGGAGCCAACGAGCGTGCGCCTCCGCCAGGGGCCGCTCGATCGATTCGTCGAGCATCGAGATGTCGATGCCGCCGTCGTAGCAGTGGACGGTCCAGCTCATGTCCTCCGCGATGAGGCAGTACCGACCCTGTTCTCGGTGCCCGAGGTCGCACAGGTCATCCAGCGAGGGGCGGCCGACGCGGATGCGAAACGTCCTCGTCCAGTCCGCGATGTCCTCCGGGGTCGTCGCGCTCGGCTCCGTGAAGGTGGCCCAGGGCAGGAGTCCGGGCAGCACCGTGTCCGACTCGCCGACGCCCCCGCGCCAGAGCTCCAGGACCATCGTGCCGCGCGATCCGGACAGCGCCTCAAGGGTGGTGACGATGCTCCCGTAGCGGCGGCGGGCGGAGCGGCGGTCGCGCGCCTGCCGAGCGTCCTGGATGCTCCAGGGCAGCGTGTGGAAGCGGATGCCCGGCATGTACCAGCCGCTGTAAGGCGGGTAGGGCTCCGCCCATCGTTCCCGCCAGAGGGCGAGCAGCCGCGCCGCATCCCGATGGGCATCGGGGCCGTCTGCCACGCGTGGCTCGGGGATGCTGACGGGCTCGGGCTCGGGGGCTTCGGGTTCCGCGTGGATCACGGTGGAGCCTCCCAGAGGCCGCAGCCCTCCCGTTCGGGCGATCCCCACGCCGGCCGATCGACGCGATCGCGTGCCGCCCCTAGTCGATCGTCTCGCGACGGCGTTAGGTGGTCGGAGGCCGCGACGATGCGACCGCCAGGAGGCAGCACCATGACCACCGACCAGCGCACCCGACCCGACGGCGCCGCCGTCCGACGCGGGCTCCTCGCCTTCATGGCGGCCCCACCGCCCGCGCCGCGGCTGGACGACGCGACCGTCGCCCGCCGCTACCCGCGCCTCCGCTTGCAGGTGTTCATGGGCATCTTCATCGGCTACGCGGCCTACTACCTCATCCGCAACAACGTTCCCCTCGTGGCGACGATCCTCCGCGACGAGAACGGCTTCAGCGCCCTCGGCCTCGGGATCCTCACCAACGGCGTGCTCCTCGCCTACGGATTCAGCAAGTTCCTCAGCGCGATCGTCAGCGACCGCAGCAGCGCGCGCTGGTTCCTCCCCATCGGGCTGCTGCTCTCCGCGTTCGCGAACCTGGTGGTCGCGTTCGTGCCGGCCGTCGGCGCGTCCGTGGCGCTCTTCGCCGTCGTGATGATCGTGAACGGCTTCTTCCAGGGGATGGGCTGGCCGCCGTCCGGCCGCACGCTCGTGCACTGGTTCTCCACGTCCGAGCGCGGCGGGAAGACAGCCATCTGGAACGTCGCCCACAACGTCGGCGGCGCGGGAGCAGGCGGACTCGCGGGCCTCGCCATCGCGACGTTCGGCACCTGGCAGAGCGCGTTCTGGTTCCCCGCCATCGTCTGCATCGTGATTGCGCTGGTCGCCTTCGTCCTCCTCCGCGACACCCCCGAGTCCGAGGGCCTGCCGCCCATCGAGGAGCACCGGCACGACCCGGCGCCCGTCGAGACCGACGCCGCCGACGAGGGCGCGTCGACCTGGACCACCATCCGCCGCTACGTCATCGGGAACCGCACCATGGTGAACCTCGCGCTCGCCAACGTCTTCGTCTACACGCTCCGCTACGGCGTGCTCGTCTGGGCGCCCATCTACCTCGCCGACGTGCGCGGCGCCAGCCTCGGCGAGGGCATCGCCGGGTTCTTGCTGTTCGAGCTCGCGGGGATCCCCGGCACGCTGCTCTGCGGGTACATCAGCGACAAGGTCTTCCGCGGGCGGCGCTCGCCGACGGGGATCCTTTTCATGGCCGCCGTGGGCCTGGCCGTCGCGATCTACTGGCTCTCGCCGGCCGACGGCCCGCTCTGGGTCTCGCTCGCGGCGCTGGTGCTCATCGGCGGGCTGATCTACGGCCCGGTCATGCTCATCGGCCTGCAGGCGCTGGATCTCAGCCCCCGCAAGGTCGCGGGGACCGCCGCCGGGTTCACGGGGCTTTTCGGCTACGTGCTCGGCGCGACCCTCGCCTCCACCGGGATCGGCGCCTCGGTGCACGCGTTCGGCTGGGACGTGACCTTCGTGCTGATCCTCGTGTGCGTCGTGCTCGCGATCGTGCTGCTCGCGATCGTCGGCAAGGACGAGTCGGCGCTGCGCCGCCGTCGCGAGGAGCGAGGGGACATCGCGGCGCGCTGATCCGGCGGCCGGGTCACGACGCGTCCCGCCACGCGGCGGCGAGACCACGGTCGATGACCCGGCGCCACGCTCCCGGCTGGCGGTGCCGGCGAGCCAGATGATGGACATGAGGTCGTCGTCGGTGAAGCCGTCCGACAGGGACCCGTCGTCGTGCGCCTCCTCGACGAGCCGACGCCCGAGCGCGAGGGAGCGGTCGCAGGTGCTGATGAGCGCGGCGGCCTCCGGGAAGCGGCGGAGCATCGCGTCGTTGAGGGCGGGATCCTCGAGCTGCAGGTCGACCAAGCGCTCCAGCCGCGCGCGCGGGGTGGCCTCCGCGTCGACGGACGCCTCGAGGGTGAGCAGCTTCTCGCCGGCGATGGTCGGGATCACCGCGTCGATGAGCGCCTCGCGGGAGCCCACGCGGTTGTAGAGCGTGCCGATGCTGACACCGGCGGCGCGCGCGATGTCCTCCAGGGGGGTCGAGGCCGCGCGCGGTGAACGTCGCCAGGGCGGCCGCGTGGAGCTTCTCGACGTTCGCGCGGGCGTCGCGCCGCATGCTCCGCTGCTCGGCCATGGGGCTCCCTGTAGTTGAGGTCGGCCTCAAGATGTGCGTGCATTCGCACCTGAGGTCGCCCTCCACTCACCGCTCATCCCGGCGGACGTCGGCCAGGCAAAGGATCCCCCTGCCCCTCATCACCATCGTCGGCGCGGGCGCCGGACTCGGCCTCGGGATCGCCCGCGCGTCCGGCCGCGAGGGCTTCGCCGCCACCCTCGTCTCCCGCGACCAGGCCAAGCTCGACAGCCGCGCCGCCACCCTCGGCGGCGGGGGCGTCACCGCCCGGGGCTTCGCGGCCGACATCCGCGACGCCGCGAGCGTCACCCGCGCGCTCGACGCGGTCGTCGCCGCGCTCGGCCCGATCGACGTGCTCGAGTTCTCCCCGGCCGACACGTCCCTCGAGTCCGTCGACGTCCTCGAGGTCACCCCCGCGAACCCGCAGCCGCAGATCGACCTCTACCTCGGCGGCGCCCTCACGGCAGTCGGGCACGTCCTGCCGGGCATGATCGAGGCCGGCCGCGGCACCGTGCTCGTCACGACCGGCGGCGGATCCATCTCGCCCCTGCCGTTCCTCGGCAACGTCAACATCGCTGCCCCGTCTCGTCCTCGAACGTGCCTGTGCGCGCTCGCCCGCACGGGTCCTCGGAAGCATCTATGGTGCTGGCGCACCCGGCTCGATCCGCGACCGCGGATCGGGGTTGCCCGGTGTGCAACGACGACAGGAGAACCAGCATGACGAAGCACGCACACCGGACCCCGTGGGCCCTCGCCCTCGCCGCCACCGCCCTGGTGGCCACCGCTCTTGCACCCGCGGTCCCGGCGGTCGCCGACGGCGTCGCCGTCCTGGTCGGAGGGGCCAGCAGCACCACCGCAGCGCACGATGCCACCACGGCGCTGGCCGGCCCCCCGTCCTGGTTCAACGGCAGCAGCGACTGCCGGTTCGACCCGTCGGGGGTCAACTGCCGCGCGTGACCGACGGTCCCGGGCCCGATGGGCCGTGACGCCCCGGAGCTCGCCGCCGCCCCCGCCCCCATCGCCGCCGCATCGCACCGCGCCACGGGCGGCGGGGTCAGCTCGCGCCCGGCACCACGATGCCGCGCTCGTACGCGAACACGACGGCCTGCACGCGGTCGCGCACGCCGAGCTTCAGCAGCAGGCGCGAGACGTGCGTCTTCACGGTCGCCTCGCCGAGGTAGAGCCGCTCAGCGATCTCCGCGTTCGCGAGCCCCTCGGCGAGGAGGCGCAGCACCTCGAGCTCGCGGTCGGTGAGGGTGGCGACGCGCGGGTCGGTCGGGATCGTCGGGGCGGGCGTCGGCGTGGCCTCATCGTCGTCGGACGCACCGGATCCGCGGCCGAAGCGGTCGATGACGCGGCGCGTGACGTCGGGCGACAGCAGCGCGTCGCCGCGCGAGATCACGTGGACGGCCTCCACGAGCGACTCCGGCGACGCGCTCTTCAGCACGAACCCGCTCGCGCCCGCGTCGAGCGCGGTGAAGAGGTAGTCCTCGCGGTCGAAGGTGGTGAGCATGAGGACGCCGGCCCGGATCGCTGGGTCGGCCACGATGCGGCGCGTGGCCTCGAGCCCGTCGACGCGCGGCATCTGCACGTCCATGCAGATCACGTCGGGCGCGAGCGCGCCGGCGAGGCGCACGCCCTCCTCGCCGTCGGCGGCCTCGCCGACCACCTCGATGCCGTCCTCGCTCTCGAGGATCACGCGGAACCCGGCGCGCACGAGCGCCTGGTCGTCGACGAGCAGGACGCGGACGCGCGCGAGGGCCGGTGCGGAGCCCGCCGCTGCGGTCGGGTCGGTGGCGGTCATGCGCGGGTCCCCTCGGGAACGGATGCGGCGATGGGCTCGGGCAGCGGCACCGGGGTCGCGACCGGGGCGCGTCTCGTCGGCAGCGACGCGCGCACCAGGTAGCCGCCGCGCGCCTTCGGGCCCATCTCGATGGATCCGCCGACCGCCGCCACGCGCTCCCGCATGCCGCGCTGACCCAGGCCGCCGGGCCCGTCACCGCCCGGGGCGGAGGTCGCGCCCCCCGGTCCGGCGTCGCTCACCTCGACCTCCACGCGGTCGGCGAGGTAGCGGAGGCGCAGGTCGACGCGCGCGCCGGTGCCCGCGTGCTTCCGCACGTTCGTGAGCGACTCCTGCGCCACCCGGTAGACGATGAGGTCGACCGTGGGGGGCAGCGGACGCGGGGTGCCGATGATGTCGTACGCGACCGTGAGGCCCGCGCCGCAGGCGTCCGCCACGAGCTCGTGCAGCTGATCCACGCCGCGGGTGGATGCCGTGCGGGTCTCGTCGCCGCCGGCGCCCACATCGTCGGATCCCGTGCCGTCGTCGTGCTGCCGCAGCGCGACGAGCATCCGGTGCAGCTCCTCGATGGCGCTCCGCGCGTTGTCCTCGACGATCCCGAGGGACGCCGCCGCTTTCGCGGTGTCGCGGTCGAGGACCCGCCGGGCCGCGCCGGCGTGCACGCCCATCACGGAGACGTGGTGCGCGACGACGTCGTGCAGCTCCCGCGCGATCCGCACCCGCTCGAGCGTCACCGCCTGGTCCGCGACGCGCTCCCGCTCCGTCGCGAGCTCCGCGGTGCGCACCTCGAGCGCACACCGGTCACGCGCCGACGCCCAGGCGCGGTCGCCGAAGTACCAGGCGCCGCCGAAGTAGAGGAGGTTCGTAATGATCGAGATGAGGCCGGCGGCGACGGGGGCGGGTACCCAGGCGTCGGTGGGGGCGTCCTCGAAGCTCGACGAGGACAGCGAGTGGTAGCCGGAGGTCCGCAGCAGCTCGGTGAACAGCCAGGTGAACATGCCGACCACGACGATCCCGCGCACGACGTTCGACCGCACCCGGCTCCGACCCCAGGCGCCCTGGGAGTACATGGCGATGAACATCGCGATGTTCGAGAACAGCACCTCGGGCACGAACTGGTAGGCGCCGATGATGAACACCGCGGACACCACGAGGGTGACGGCCTCGGGCTGGAGCCGGCGGGCGGCGAGGGGTGCCGTCATCAACACGATCCACCCGATGACGACCCAGATCGGCGGGCGCGACGGGTACATCCCGATGGCGTGGTAGAGCATCACGCTGAAGGTGGTGAGCACGAGCATCACGACCGCGAGCAGGGCGTCGAAGCGGAACCCCGCGCGGTCGGGCCGGGGGCGGATCCAGAACCGGCCGACGCTTTCGGGGGCGGATGCGGCGCTCACCCGTCCACCGTATCGACGCGGCTGGGTGCACCGCATCCGCCGGATGACGGAAGCGGCCCCTATCGCGACGGGCCTGTCGCGGCGCTACCCCGCCGCGGCGGGGGCCCTCGGCGGGACGACGCGGATCCGCGGTGCGGGCGCGGGCGCCATGCCCGCACCGATGAAGAAGCTCGGCTGCGGCGACTGGTTGTAGCCGCTGTTCTGCCAGGCGACGCCCACGCGGTACATCGGGTCCTGCATGAGGGTACGCAGACGCATGCCCGTCGGGATGGTCGTCGAGTAGATGCGCATCTCGCTCGAGTCCTCGCTTCGCCACACGAGCTCCTCGCGCCAGTCGCCGAGGAGGTCGGCCTGCAGCATGGGATCGCCCTTCGTCCCGTTGTCCGTGGAGGTGCCGTGCGCCACCATCAGCTCGTCGCGGTGCTGGGTGGTCCAGTTCCACTTCGAGATGATGGGCACCCCGGTGTGGCGGGCGGCGTCGTAGCTGCTGATGTCCACCATCTCGCGGAGCGCGTCGCCGTCCCAGAACGCCGCGAAGTTCGGCTGCGGGATCTGGTGCCCGAGGAACTGTCCGTCTGCCGTGCGCATCTCCGCATCGTCCGAGCCGTTGGCGCCGCCGCCGTACGACCACGCCTCAGCGCCGGGATGGCGAGGGTCGACATCCGCCGCGAGCCCGCGCCCCGTGTCATGGTCGCCGGGGATGCTCCAGAGGACCTGGCCCGTCCGCGCATCGCGGAAGGTGGCCGCCCGGTTCCCGGACCGCTCCATGAACTCGTGGACGGCGAACGCCTCATATCCGGGGCGGGTCGGATCGAGGTCGCCGACCGTGAGCGCGTCGCCGTGACCGAGCCCGGTCGAGTAGAGGAGGTGCCCGTCGTCATCGATGGTCATCGATCCGTAGACGATCTCGTCGCGGCCGTCGCCGTCGACGTCGGCGACGGCCAGGTTGTGGTTGCCCTGGCTTGCGCCCCGAGCGTTCCCGGGCGCGCTGCTGTCGAACAGCCAGCGCCGCTTCAGGTGCTGGCCGTCGAAGTCGTAGGCGATGAGCGCCGTGCGGTAGTAGTAGTCGCGGGTCATGACGAGGCTCGGATGGACCCCGTCGAGGTACGCCGTCGCCGCGAGGTACCGGTCGGCTTTGCTCGCATGGAGATCGCCCCATGTGCGGCCGAGGTCGCCGCGCACCGGCTCGTAGGGAATGGTGTCGATGGCGCGGCCCGTGAGCCCGGAGAAGATCGTGAGGAACTCCGGGCCCGACTTGATGTAGCCGTCTGGGCTGCGAAAGTCCGCGCGCGGGTCGCCGATGACGACGCCTCCGCCGTCGACGGTCCCGTCGGCGGTCTTCAAGGCGATCTCCGCCCGACCGTCGCCGTCGTAGTCGTAGACCTGGAACGGGGTGTAGTGCGCACCGGCGCGGATGTTCGTGCCGACGTCGATGCGCCAGAGACGGGTCCCGTCCATGCGGTACGCGTCGATCATGGTGGGACCGGTGTACCCGGGGATGCTGTTGTCCTTCGAGTCGCTGGGGTCCCACTTCACGAAGAACTCGTACTGCCCGTCCCCGTCGGCGTCGCCCACGCTGGTGTCGTTGGCGCTGTAGGAGTAGCGCTCGCCGGCGGGGGTGGTGCCGTCCGCCGGCTTGTCGAGGTGGACGGGGACGTACGCGGCCGTACGGACCCCGAACGACCGTGTCACGGCCGTCCATGCGCCGGTGCGGGAGTCCGCCACGACGTAGGTCGAGCCGGGACGGCCGCCGGGGTCGACGAGATCGGTCGTCGCGGTGAGCGCGGACGGACGGGGTGATGAGCACGCCGTCCCGATAGACGATGAACGACTCGGTGTCCGGGTCTGTGCCGAGCAGGCGCCAGGAGACGTGGACGCCGTCGGCGGCGAGGGCAGCTTCCGGGGCGCGGTCGAGGTACTCGACCTGCCGGAGCGCCGCGGCGGCGAGGGAAGCGTCCTCGGGCGCGGTGGGCGCGGTGGGCGCCTGCTCCTGGTCTGGGAGCGACACGGGGGGCGGCAGCGCACCACCGCTCGACGGTGACGGCAGCGGGGCAGCGGTGGCGGAGGTCGCCGTGAGAGGTGCACCGAGGAGCACCAGGGTGATGGCGAGCGCGCGAGCCACCGGACGGCGGTGCGCGGGTCGCCTGTCCGGCGAGCGGCTCACGAACCGGGTCCGGCCAGGCGGATCCGCGGCACGGGCGGCGTGCCCATCCCCGCCCCGACGAAGTAGCTGGGCTGAGGCGGCATGTTGTAGCCCGTGTTCTGCCAGGCGACTCCGAGCCGGTACGTCGGATCCTGCATGAAGGTCCGCAGGCGGGTGGAGGTCGGATCCGTGGTGGAGTAGATGCGCAGCTCGTGCGAGTCGGCGCTGCGCACGACGACCTCCTCGCGCCAGTCGCCGAGGAGGTCGGCCTGGAGCATGGGATTCACCTTCGTGGAGTTGTCGGTGAGCGCACCCGTGGCGGTGAGGAGCACGTCGCGGTTCCGGGTGGTCCAGTTCCACTTCGAGATGACCGGGACGGCCGCCGCTGAGGCGGGGTCGAAAGCGCCGCCCAGCTGCTCGCGCAGCAGATCCCCGTCCCAGAACACCGCGAACCGCGAGTCGGGGATGGCGTCCGTGATGAGCCTTCCGTCGGCGGCGCGCAGCTGAGCCTGGGGCTTCCCGTCCGGGCCCGCGCCGTACGCCCACGACTCGGAGCCGGGGTAGCGGGGATCCACGTCGGCGGTGAGGCCGAAGCCGGTGTCCTGGTTGCCGGGGATGCTCCAGAGGATCCGCCCGGTGGCGGCGTCGCGCATGGTCGCGGCGCGGTTGCCGGACTGCCCCATGATCTCGTGCACCGCGAAGGCCTCGAGGCCCGGGTTGCCCGGGACCAGGTCGCCGACGTGGATCGCGTCGCCGTGCCCCAGCTTCGTCGAGTACAGCAGGTGCCCGTCGTCGTCGACCGTCATGGATCCGAAGAGGATCTCGTCGCGGCCGTCCCCATCGACGTCGGCCACCGCCAGGTTGTGGTTCCCCTCGCCTGCGGCCGCGGCGTTCCCGGGAGTGCTGCTGTCGAGGAGCCACCGCTGGACGAGATGGCGGCCGTCGAAGTCGTAGGCCGCGAGGGCCGTGCGGGCGTAGTAGCCGCGGGTCATGACGATGCTGGGGTGGGATCCGTCGAGGTAGGCCGTGGCCGCGAGGAACCGATCGACGCGGTTGCCGTAGGAGTCGCCCCACGACGCGACATCGCCCCGCGGCGGGTCATAGGGGACGGTGTCGATCGCGGCACCGGTGAGCCCAGAGAACACGGTGAGGTACTCGGCTCCGGAGAGCACGTATCCGCGCGCGTTGCGGTGGTCGGCGCGACCGTCGCGGATGACCGTCCCCCGTCCGTCGACCGTGCCGTCCGCGGTCTTCATGACGACCTCCGCGCGCCCGTCGCCGTCGTAGTCGTAGACCTGGAATTGCGTGTAGTGGGCGCCGGCGCGGACGTTCGGGCCGAGCGCGATGCGCCAGAGCCGGGTGCCGTCCATCCGGTAGGCGTCGAGGAGCACGGGACCGGTGTAGCCGGCCTGGCCGTTGTCCTTGGAGTCGCTCGGATCCCACTTGACGAACAGCTCGTAGGTGCCGTCGCCGTCGGCGTCGCCGACGCTCGTGTCGTTCGCGCTGTACTCGTACCGCTCCCCGGCGGGCGTGACGCCGCCAGAGGGACGGTCGAGCGGGACGGACGTGTAGGGCGCGGTGCGGACGCCGAAGGATCCCGTCACCCGAGCCTCGACGCCGCCGACCACGCTCCGCACCTCATAGTGCGAGGTCGGTCGGCCGTTCGGGTCCGTGAGGTCGTTCGCGCTCGTGAGCGGGGTCGGCGTGATGCGGATGCCGTCCCGGTAGACCGTGAACGCGATCGCATCCGGATCGGTACCGAGCATGCGCCAGGAGAGGTGGACGCCGTTCGGCACCAGGGCGGCCTCCGGCGCGCGGCCGAGGCGCTCCATCTGGCGCGTGGCGGCGGTCGCGGTCGCGGTCACGACCGGGGCGGCGCTTCCCGGCGTGGCGACCGCGCTGGGCAGCGGGACCGCCCCGAGCGCCCCCGCGACGAGGACGGCCAGGAGGGCGGGACGGAAGGGGGAGCGACGAGCGCGACGGGACACGGCGCCTCCGAGCAGGACGAGGGGCGGGTGGGCGGACGCCGAGCGCCGGGCAGGTCACGCGGGAGGAGCGATGGCGACGGATTCGGATCAGGTCGCGGAGCCAACCTAGGGGTGCGGCTTCTAGCCCGTCGCGATCCTCCCCAGGCCCGCCGTGTGCCGCATCCGGGACGGCGGCTCCGCGACCGGGCGACGAGATGCGCCGCATGGGTCAACCAGTGGCAGACTGTGTGGACGGGTGCCTCCGCCCGGCCGTCCTCCCGCACCGACGCGGATCCGCTCGGGCTCAGCCGTTCGCGTCGAGCCACCCGACCCGCTCCGGTCGGGTGTCCCCCCGCATGCACCCTGCCCGTCGAGCTGGATCCGCCCGTACCACCGCCGTCCCGAGTGACGGCACGAAAGGACTCGCGTCCATGTCCGATACGACCGCATCAGCCCGATCGGTGACGGGCCGGCCCGCCGCGCCCGTCGTCTCGCGCCGCGCCTGGCAGGCGCTCATCGTGCTGCTCGCCGGCATGTTCATCGCGCTGCTCGACACCACCATCGTGAACGTGGCGCTGCCCACCATCCGCACGAGCCTCGACGCCTCCGAGTCGACGCTGAGCTGGATCATCTCCGGCTACGCGCTCGCGTTCGGCCTCGCGCTGATCCCCGCGGGCCGCCTCGGCGACCGCTACGGGCACAAGTGGGTGTTCGTGACGGGCATCGCGCTCTTCACGCTCGCCAGCCTCGCGTGCGGTGTGGCGCAGGACGACCTCCAGCTCGTGATCGCGCGCGTGGTGCAGGGCCTCGCGGGCGGCCTGTTCGTGCCCGCGGTGACCGCCTTCATCCAGCTGCTCTTCCCGCCGCAGGCGCGCGGCAAGGCGTTCGCCATCATGGGCGCCGTCATCGGCGTCTCGTCCGCGCTCGGCCCGATCGTGGGAGGCCTCATCATCCAGGCCGCGGGGGAGGAGTCGGGCTGGCGCCTGGTCTTCTTCGTGAACCTGCCCGTGGGTCTCGCGACCGTCATCGCCGCGATCTTCCTGCTCCCGAGCCGCCAGGTGGCCGAGCAGGTCGCAGGCGACGTGCGCGCGCAGTCCGGGCAGCGCGGGGGCGCGAACCAGGGCGCGGCCGCGCCCGCCAAGGCTCCCGCCCCCTCGGGCGTCGACCTCGTCGGGATCCTCCTGGTGAGCGCCGGCCTCGTGGCCCTGCTCGTGCCGCTCATCGACGGCCAGGACCAGGGCTGGCCGCTCTGGACCTACCTCTCCCTCGCCGGCGGCGTCGTGCTCCTCGCGCTCTTCGGGGCGTGGGAGGTCCTGCAGACGCGCCGCTCGAAGGGCGTCCTCGTGCCGCCGCACCTGTTCACGCACCCGGCCTTCACGGGCGGCGTGATCCTCGCGATGGTCTACTTCGCGGCGTTCACGAGCATCTTCTTCACCATCTCGATCCTCTGGCAGTCGGGTCTCGGCAACTCGGCGCTCGAGTCGGGCCTCGTCTCGATCCCGTTCGCGATCGGCAGCATCGTCGGCTCCTCGCAGAGCAACCGGCTCACGAACCGCCTCGGCCGCACCGTGCTCGTCATCGGCACGGCGCTCGTGAGCGTCGGCCTGATCTGGCTGTGGCTCGTGCTGCTCAACACCGCCGCGGCCGACCTGAACAGCTGGATGCTCCTCGTCCCGCTGCTGCTCGCCGGCATCGGCAACGGCCTCTTCATCGCCCCGAACGCGCAGTTCATCGTCGCGACGGTGGATCCGGCCGAGGCGGGTGCCGCCTCCGGCGTCATCGGCACCGTGCAGCGCGTCGGCTCGGCGGTCGGCATCGCCGTCATCGGCAGCGTGCTGTTCGCGGGCGTCGCGGGTGCCGGGATCCAGGGCCCGCAGATGGTGCCGCAGGCGTTCACGGATGCGTCGGCATCGGCCATGGGCGTCAGCGCGATCTTCGCGGTCGTCGCCTTCGCGCTCGTGTTCGCCCTGCCGCGGCGGGTGTCGCGCGGGCACTGACGCGCGCCGCACGTCCCCTCTCTCGCCGATCCGGATCCGTCCGGGTCGGCGAGAGCCGTCTCCGGGCCGGATCCGCCGTCGTCCGATCCGCGACCGGGTGTCGACAGCCGGCGTCCGATGCGCGAGCGTCATCCGCATGACCCTCTACATCTCCTGTCCGGTCGCCAGCGTCGAGCGCGCGGCCGCCTTCTATGCGGCGCTCGGCTGGACGCGCGACGAGGCCATGTCCGGCCCCGACTCGGCGTGCTTCGCGATCGCGCCCGACCTGCGGATCATGCTCCTCGGCCGCGACGTCTACGCGAGCGTCGGCGGCGTCGAGCAGCTGATCGGCGGACCCGACACGCCCTCCAAGGTCACGCTCTCCTTCGACCTCGGCAGCCGCGTGGCCGTCGACGAACTGGTCGAGCGCGCCCGCGCGGCCGGCGGGCGGATCGGCGACACCGACGAGTACCCGGCCATGTACCAGCGCCAGTTCGACGATCTCGACGGCTACCACTACTCGCCGTTCTGGGTGCATCCGGACGTGGATCCCGCAGGCTAGGCGGTCTCGGCGATCCGCTCCCGCAGCCGGGCGAGCGCGTCCGCGGCGCCCCGCAGCACCGAGATGTGGCCGTCGCCCGGGCGGACGACGAGCTCGACGCCCGCCACACGGTCGGCGAGCCAGCGCGCGTGGGCGACCGGCGCGATCCGGTCGGCGTCGCCGTGCAGCAGGATCACCGGCGCGGTCGCGTCCGCGAGGTCGACGCCCCAGTCGGCGACGAGCGCGAGGTCGTCGTCGACCATGCCGCCGGGGCCCGCGTCCAGGCCGTGCGACGCGACCCCGTCCAACCACGCCCAGTCGGTCTCGAGCGCGCGCAGGTCGCCGTCGGTGAACATCGCCGGGTCGAACGTCGACGCGGCCAGCTCCTCCTCGAGCGCCTCCCGCCCCGCGACCGCCGCGCGCAGCTCCCGCTCCCCGCCCGCGTGCATGCCGGCGAACCAGTCGATGCCCTCGGCGGCGACGGGTGCGAGCGGCGAGACGCTCAGCGCGCCGAGCACGCGCGCCGGCAGCGCGGCCGCGGTGGCCAGCGCGAGCACCGCGCCGCTGGAGTGCCCGAGCACGGCGAACCGTTCGACGCCGAGCGCGTCGGCGAGGGCCGCGTCGTCGGCTGCCGTGTCGGCGACCGTGCGGCCCGGGTGCCGGGTGGATCCGCCGTACCCCGGCCGGTCGTACGAGATCCACCGGATGCCGCGGCCCGCGGGCGCCTCGACGAGCGGCGCGGGCGGAGGCCCGACGTTCGGGGTGCCCGCGGTGGTAGACGACCACGAGGTCGGCGCCGTCGCCGGGCCCCGTGTCGTAGCAGTGCAGCGCGCGGCCGTCGGGGAGCCGCAGATCCGTCTCGGTGAGCATGGGCTGAGCGTAGGCGCGCGGTCGACGGGCGACCAGGCTCGGTCGCCGGATGGACGGCGCAGTGGCCCGTCGCCCGGTGGGCCGGTGGGCCGGTCGCCGGTCGCCCGCGGTGACAGGATCGGGAGATGGATCCCCACGAGCCCGCGGACCCGGACGCCGGGGCGCCGACGGCCGAGCGCGCGGAGCTGGCCGAGCTGCGGCGTCGGGCATACGGGCCGGGCCGCGACGCGGATCCGGTGGACGTCGCGCGGCTGTGCGTGCTCGAGGAGCGCGCGGCGGCGGCCCCCACCGGACCGCGGGGCGCGATCGTGTCCGCATCCGGCCGGGGCGACGGCCCGCACGGCGACGACGAGCTCGCCGATCACCTCGCACCCCCCGCCTCCTGTCCACCCGCCGCCTCGCGATCCTCTGGGCCGCCTCGGTCGCCGTGGCGGTGGCGCTCACCGCGGTCGTCGTCTCGGCGGTCACCGCTCCCGCGGGGCGCGAGGTCGCGGTGGTCCGCTTCGACCCGGACCAGCCGCTGCCCGTCTACATGCGCGACTACTTCGGTGGCGCGGAGACCGGATCAGCCCGCTTCCACGGCCTCACCCTCGTGCGGCTCGAGAACGACCGCTCCGCCTACCCGCATGTCCGCGGGGAGTGCCTCTCCGTGCAGCCGTCGCGCGCCGCGCTCGAATCGACCATGGGCGGCGGATGCGCGGCGGGCGCGATCGGCGCGTCCGCGCAGTTCCTCGTGAACTTCGGCGCGCCCGAGGAGCTGCGCGACGTCTACCCCGTGGGCACGGCGCTGCTCTTCGACCTGCGCGGCGACGCCGTCCACGTTCGCGTCGACGAATCGTCCCGCGTGCCGTCGCCGACACGCCCGCCGAGGTAGCCGCAGCGGCAGCGGCAGCCGCTGCCGTAGCCGCCCCCGCGTCAGGCCCGGTGCGACTTGAGCAGCCGCGTCACCGCGATCATCGCGCCGCCCACCACCGCGGGGATCCCGCCGCCGGGGTGCACCGACGCGCCGACCCGCCACAGCCACGGCCGCCAGGGGTCGTTGTACGAGGGGCGGTGGAACGGACCGCTGAGCCACGGCGGCCGCGCGGCCCCGTAGAGCGCGCCGTGCGGCTCGCCGCCCTCGCCGTAGTACCGCGGATCGAGCACCGTCTGCTCGTCGAGGAGGTCGGTGAGGGGCCCGTCGAGCCCCATCGCGGATGAGACGCGGTCGACCTCGCGGCGCACGAAGGGGTGCTCGGCCGTGTAGCGACCGCCGTCCGCGGGTGCGGTGAGCAGGATGCCGACGGTGCTGCGCGGGTTCGGGTATACCTCGCCCGCGCGGTACTGGTTGACGAACACCATGGTGTCCGCCGGCTCGTCGCCCGCCTCGAGGCTGCGGTGCAGCGCGGCGGGCTTCGTCGGCAGCACCACGCTGTGCGTCGCGATCCCCGCGGGCAGCTCCTCCCGCAGCGCGCCGTACAGCGCGATGCCCGAGCGGGAGAGGGTGCGGGGCCGTAGGCGGGGGAGCGTCGGGATCCGCGACGGGCCCGTCAGCGTGGCGAGCCGGTCGGCGTCGAGGGCGCTGACGACGAGGTCGGCGGGGTAGCGGCCGGCGTCGGTGGTGACCGACCCGCGCTCGATGCGGGTGACGGCCTCGCCGGTGCGGATCTCCACCCCGGCCGCCTCGGCCAGCCGGCCCAGCGCGAGCACGATCTCGTACACCCCGCCGCGCGGCACCCACGCGCCGGTCTCCGCCATGATCGCCGGCATGCTCGCGTAGAGGGCCGGGGTGCGCGCGGGCGAGACGCCCGCGTTGAGGGTGTGGATCGCGATGATCTCGCGCAGCCCGTCGGGCAGCCACGGCAGGCCGTCGAGGTACGCGCGCGTGGTGAGGCGGGAGCCGTAGACGTCCAGCAGCCGGCGCAGCGCCGGGAGTGCCGCCCGGTCGAGGGGGTCGGCGAGCAGCAGCTCGGTCACGTCGTCGGCGAGGGGCGCGTGGATGTCGGAGAACCGTCGCCAGGCGGGGTACCAGGGGTGATCCGGCGCCACCGGCAGGGAGGTCTCCTCGCCGTCGAAGTAGTAGCGGCCGACCTCGGCCATCCGCACCAGGTCGAGCCGGCCGGCGTCGCGGGTCCGCTCGGGCGCGCGCTCGCCGTCGCCGAGCCGCCGCAGCAGCTCGTCCCACACCGCCGGGAACGTCACCAGCGACGGCCCGGTGTCGATGCGGTCCTCGCCCAGATGGATGCGCCGGCTCTTGCCGCCGAGCTCGGGGGAGGCCTCCAGCAGGGTGACGCGGTGGCCCGCGTGCGCGAGCAGCGCGGAGGCGGTGAGCCCGCCCATCCCGCCGCCGACCACGACGATGCGGCTCATGGATACCCTCCGAACACGATCGCGACCATGAGCAGCACCCCGGGCAGCGTCCCCGCGATGTACGGGAAGGCGACCGACAGGCGGTAGAGGCGGTGGCCGGTCTCCGGCCGCGGGTCGCGCAGCAGGCGCACCACGAGGATGCCGGCGATCAGCAGGTCGACGGCCGCCACGGGCACGCTCACTACGGCGAACAGCGCCGCCGAGAGGATCCACCAGGCCCCGCTCCACAGGGCCGTCCCGCGGGAACCGAGCCGCACCGCGCTGGTGGTGATGCCCGCCTCGCGGTCCTCCACGATGTCCTGCACCGCGTCGAAGGCGTGCTTGGCCACGCTCCAGGCCATCAGGCCGAGGACGGCCGGCCAGACCGGCGCGACCCCGAGGGCCGCCGGCACGATCACCAGCGGCAGCGCGTAGGCCGCGTTGCTCAGCGAGTCGAGGAAGGGCCGCGCCTTGAAGCGCAGCGGGGGCGCGGAGTAGAAGACGAACACGCCCGCGTAGAGCAGGATCGCCGCGTTCGCGAGCGGCGGCAGCACGAGCAGGAAGTAGACGAGGAACGGGACGTTGACGGTGGCGACGGCCCAGGCGATGAGCCGCACCTCGGACGGGCGGATCCGGGCGCCCTCGATGGAGCCCTTGCGGGGGTTGGCCGCATCCGTGTCCTGGTCGTAGATGTCGTTGACGCCGTAGATCAGCAGGTTGAACGGCAGCGTGAGCCACAGGATGAGCGGCAGGGCCCGCATGTCGAACAGCGCGCCGGTGAGCCACACGGCGACGAGCCCGGATCCGATGGTGTTGATCCACAGCACCGGGCGCGAGATGAGCACGAGGCGGCGCATGGCCACGCCGATCCCCGACGGTGCGATGCGCGACATCCGCTCGCTGCCGTCGGTCACGCTCTCGAACCTACTCCCGGCTCGGGTGGCCGCCGACCGTCCGGCTGCCGGGCCCACACTGGGTGCATGCGCATGATGCTCCTCACCGCCGGCACCCGGGGTGACGTGGAGCCCTTCGTGGCCCTGGTGCGGCACGCCGCATCCCGCGGCCACGAGGTGCGGCTGGCCCTGCCCGACGACGCGGTCGCGCCCGAGGGGGTGGACGTCGTGCGACTCGGTCTGGACGCCCGGCGGGTGCTCTCCCCGGCCGGGCGCACGCCGTGGGCGCTCGCCCGCCACGTGCGCGCGGAGGTGCGGCCGGCGATGCGGCGGATGCTCGCCGCCGCGGCGCGGGAGACGGTCGCCTTCGACCCCGACGTGGTGGTGCACCATCCCCTGATCCTCAGCGCGCCGATGGCGGCGGACGCGCTCGGCGTGCCCCGCGTGCTGGTGGAGTTCGCGCCGGTGGTCACGCCCAGCGACCGCTTCCCCGCCGCCGGCGGTCCGACGGCCACCCGCGACCTGGGCGTGCGCAACCGGTCGACCTACGCCGTGCCGCGTGCCGCCGGGCGCCTCTTCGCCGCTGACGTCACGCGCGCCGCGGCCGAGCTGCCGGGCGGTCGTCGTCCCGCCGGGCGCACCCCGTCGCGCGCGACGCTCATGGCCGTGAGCCCGCACCTGCTGCCGCGGCCCGACGACTGGCCGGAGCGGGTCCACCAGACGGGGGCCTGGTACGAGGAGGCGCCGGCGGCGTCGACCGACCCGGTCGTCGGGGGCTTCCTCGGCGGCGGACCCGTCGTCGTCGCCTCGTTCGGATCCATGACGAGAGGGGGTGCGTCGGCGCGGGGGCGGGCGATCGTCCAGGCCGCCCGCGCCCACGGCCTGCGGGTGCTGCTGGTCACCGGGTGGGGTGGGCTCGCGCTGCCGGCGGAGTGCCACGGCACCGACGTGCTGGCGGTGCGGTCGGCGCCGTTCGACCAGGTGCTGCCGGGCGCGGCGCTCGCCGTGCACCACGGCGGGGCCGGCACCTCCCACGCCGTCGCCCGGGCCGGCGTGCCCGCCGTGGTGGTGCCCGTCACCGCCGACCAGCCGTTCTGGGCGGCCCAGCTGCACCGGCAGGGGGTGGCCGCCGCCCCCATCCCGCTGCGCCGCCTGTCGGTCGACGCCCTCGTGCCCGCGATGGGCGATGCCCTGTCCCGACGCGAGCGGGCGGCCGAGGTGGGCGGGCTCATGCGTCGGGAGCGCGGGGTGCGGCAGGCGGTCGACGCGCTCGAGTCCCTCTGACCCGGCGACCGGCCTGACCCGGCGACCGGCCGCCAGCCCTCTGCCGGCGCCGGTCAGCCGAGGATCGCGCGCATCTTCTCGTAGAACGGTGCCGGGTCGCCGACCAGCGAGTCCTTCACCATGCGGCTCCAGTCGTCGACGACCACCTCGACGGATCCCGCGACCACACCGTCGAGCGACGCCCGGGCCACGTCGCGCGGGGCGATCATCGGCCCGTCGTAGCCGGCCATGATGTCGGTGTCCGCCGCGCCCAGGTGCACGCCCTGGACGAGGGTGCCCTGCGCGGCGAGCTCCAGCCGCACGGCGTTCGTCATGTTCCACTCGGCCGCCTTCGCCGCCGCGTAGCCGCCGTTCGCGCGGGTCGAGAACCACGACAGCGCCGACAGGATGTTGACGATCCCGCCGCCGCCGTTCGCGGCGAGCACGGGCGCGAAGGCGCGAATCACGCCGAGCGTGCCGTAGAAGTGGGTGTCCATCTCACGGCGGATCTCGGCCATGTCGCCCGTGATGAGCGTGGCGCCCGTGGAGATGCCCGCGTTGTTGACGAGCAGGGTCACGTCCTGCGCGGCCTCCGCGGCGGCGCTGACGGACGCCGGGTCGGTGAGGTCGAGGCGCAGCACCTCGACGCCGGGGATGTCGATGGTCTCGGGCCGGCGCGCGGTCGCGTAGACCTTGCGGGCGCCGCGCTCGAGCAGCTCCTCGACAAAGGTGCGGCCGATGCCACGGTTGGCGCCGGTGACGAGGGCGACCTGATCCTGGATGTCCATGCGTGCTCTTCCTCCTGCCGCCCGCGTCGTTCGCGAGGTGCGGCGCGGCCTACGCTAGGAGTTGACGTCGACGTGAAGGGCAAGTCCGCCCGGCGGATCGACGGGAACACCATCACCATCACCATCACCATCACCATCACCATCACCATCACCATCACCATCACGAGGGAAGAGGGCGGCATGCTGCGGATCGGCGACGTGGCGGGACGAGCGGGCGTGAGCACGCGGGCGCTCCGGTACTACGAGGAGCAGGGCCTGCTGCCGGCGGAGCGCACCACGAGCGGCCAGCGCGTCTACCCGGAGGCCGCGGTCGAGCGCGTGCAGCTCATCCAGCAGCTGTTCGCCGCGGGCCTCCCGAGCCGCACGATCCGCCAGCTGCTCCCGAGCGTCGACTCGGGCGTCGCCGCGCCCGAGTCGCTCGCGCTCCTGCGCTCCGAGCGCGACCGGATCACCGCGGCCATCGCCGAGCTCGAGCGCGCCCGCGAGGAGCTGAACCGCGTGATCGACATCTGCCTGCACCCGACGCCGGAGCACTGCCCGGCGCTTCGCGAGGGCGCGGCGGCATACGCGGGTGCCGTCGCGGGCGCGACCGAGGAGATCATCGCGGCCTGACGGAGGTGAGGCCATCCCGGCCCCGAAGGTCATGGCAGAACCGTCGCCAGGCATCCACGGGCGAGAGGACCCCGTTCCCGGTTCGGCTCCGTTGCCGTGTGCGGCGAGGCGGGCAGCAGTCAGCTGGATCCGGCGATGACGGTGGCGAGGCATATGGTCCGACGCTGGGACACGGTGAGGAGGGGCTCTGGTGATCAAGCGGCTCGGTGCGGTCGCGGCTGTGGCCGTCGTCTGCGGTGCTCTGGCGGGAGTGGTGGTCGGGCTCCTCGCGCGCGGCGTGGTGGACGAGTCCTTCGTGAGGGACTTCTGGACGGGGCCTCCTGCCGCCGGCATCTTCGCGCTCATCGGAGCCGGCCTCGCCTACGGCGCCGCGACGGTGGCGGCGCGGGTGTCGCGACGGTCGGCGGAGCGCCAGGAATGGTGGGATCGAGCGAAGTGGGCTCTCGATCTGGTCATGTCATCGGATGAGGCCGATCGCGAAGTGGGGCTCGCCGCGATCGAGGTGCTCGTAGCGGAGGCGACGACGACCGAGGCGGAGATGATCGACGCTGTGACCTCGTCGTCACGACTGGATGAGGAGCGGAGGAGCAGCGCGGTATCTGCTTCCGGCGTCCATCCACCTGAGGTGGACACCATCCCCACACGCGTTGACAATGGATGAAGGAGGTACCGCCATGACGATGGAGCAAAGGAACCCGAGCCCGAGCGCACTCGAGAAGCGCATCCAGGCCGGTGAGGCCGACCCCATCAGCGACGCAGAACGTGCCTCGGCAGCGCGGATCCGGATCATGGTCGACAAGAAGCGCGGCCGGAAGACCGAGGACTGGATCAAGAAGCTGGCCACGAGCGCGTAGCTCGCGATCGACACCAGAGGGACCCCGCCGCATGGCGGGGTCCCTCTCTTCGTGTCGGGCACGCTGGCCGGAACGTCGCATGCGACGGTTCGGGACCGATGGCGCTCCTACGCCCGCTCGTCCGCCACGCCCACGAACCGGCTGCCGATGCCGTCGACCTCGCGCCGGGCGAGGCCGAGCGCGGGCTCGGGGAGCTCGTCGGGGGAGTGTCGCTCGCAGGAGAGGTAGGAGAACTCCGGCCACCACTTCTTCGGGCGCACGGCCTCGGTGAAGCCGCAGACCTCGCACGTCAGCTGCACCCAGACGGGCCGCTTGCCGGTCGCGTTCGCGCGGGACTGGGCGAGCCAGGCGGGCGGATCTGCATCCATCGCGGCGATCTCGGACTCGGGGACGCGGCTCCCGATGCCGTGGCGCGTGGCCATCTCCAGCGGGATGCCCAGCCGCAGCGCGGCCTCTCGTCTCGTGATCATGTCGCTCCAGGGTACGCGGCGGCGCGCGCGGCCTGGGCATCAGCCGAGATGAATTGCGCACAACCTTGTTCCGTGCGAGGCTCGACGCATGCCCAAGACCGAGAGCTGCCCGCCCGCCGACGAGACCGCGCCGCCCGCGCGCATCGCCGACGAGCTGGTGTGCTTCTCGCTCTACACGGCGTCGCGATCCACCACCCAGGCGTACCGCGCGCTCCTCGCGCCGTGGGGTCTCACGTATCCGCAGTACCTGGTGCTCGTGCTGCTGTGGTCGGGCGACGACCGCACGGTCACCGAGTTCGGGCAGCAGCTCGACCTCGACTCGGGCACGCTGTCGCCGCTGCTCGCGCGGATGGAGGAGGCCGGCTTCATCACGCGGCGCCGGATCTCCGCCGACCAGCGCGTCGTCACGGTCTCGCTCGCCGAGCGCGGCCGCACCGTGCGGGCGGAGCTCGCGCACGTGCCCGCGGCGATCATCCGCGGCATGGGCCTCGACCTCGACCGTGCGCGCCAGCTCCTCACGGCCCTGCACCTGCTCACCGCGGGGATGCAGGAGACCGCGGCGGAGGCGCTCGCGGAGCCCGCCATCCGGCCCGCCGATGCGTCGGCGCGCGCCGGCACCCCCTGATCCGCACCACCCATCCCCACCCACGGCCGCCACGAGCGGCCACGAACGGAAGGAACCGACATGGACGCCCTCTACACCGCGGAGGCCCTCGCCACGGGAGCCGGCCGCGACGGCCGCGTGGCCGTCAGCTACAGCGACCTCGCCCTCGACCTCTCCATCCCCAAGGAGATGGGCGGATCCGGCGAGGGCGCGAACCCCGAGCAGCTCTTCGCCGCCGGCTACGCCGCGTGCTTCCACTCCGCGCTCCAGGGCGTTGCCCGCGCGCGCAAGGTCAAGATCGCCGACTCCAGCGTGGGCAGCCGCGTGAGCATCGGATCCAACGGGCAGGGCGGCTACCAGCTCGCCGTGCACCTCGAGGTCGTGATCCCCGGCGTCGAGCACGACCTCGCGCAGGAGCTCGCCGACCAGGCCCACCAGGTCTGCCCGTACTCGAACGCGACCCGCGGCAACATCGAGGTCACCGTCACGGTCTCGGACGACTGATGGCCGGCGTCGTCCGCACGTCCTTCCCGCGCACCGCCGGCCGCGTTGTGCTGGGGTCGTTCCTCGCCTTCGCCGGCATCTCGCACCTCACGGTCGCGCGGGACGAGTTCCGCGCGCAGGTCCCGAAGTCGCTGCCGGTGCCCGAGGACGTGACCGTCAGCGGATCCGGCGTGGCCGAGATCACGCTCGGTTCCGCCCTGCTGTTCGCGCGCTCCCGCCGCGGCCTCGCGGGCTGGGCGGCCGCCGCGTTCTTCACGGCGATCTTCCCGGGCAACATCGCGCAGTACGTGCACAAGCGCGACGGCTTCGGCCTCGACACCGACGGCAAGCGCCTCGGCCGCCTGTTCTTCCAGCCGGTGCTCATCGCGGTGGCGCTGTGGTCGACGGGGGCGCTGAAGAAGCGCTGACCCGCCGACCCACTGCTCCGCATCACGGCGAGCGCTCCTCGCCGGGAGTGCCCGCCGTCGTGCTGTGCTCCCGCGGCGTCAGGCGAAGCGCAGGACAGTGACGCCGAGCGGTCGGCACATCTCGTAGAGCTTCGCGAAGCCGTCCACGTCGTCGAACCACCACCGGTACGCCGGATCGGGCTCGAGGTCGGCGGGTGACACGCGATCACCGAAGAGCACCATCGCGCGGCGGCCCGCGGCCTGCCGGGACGGGTAGGCGAGACCCTCGAAGCCCGCCGCATGCGCTGCCGCGGCCCAGGCGACGGTCTGCGGGTAGTCCGCCGCGTCCGTCGCGCACACGGAATCCGCGCGCACGCGGAGCGCACGGGGCCCACCTCCGACGAGCGAGGCGAGACGGAGATCCCGAATCGCGATCAACCGCGAGCAGCGCCGCCCGACGACCTCCCTGCCCCCGACGACTCCGCCGCTCAGGGGCACATCGTGGAGGATCGTCTCGCAGACGGCGACGTCCTCGGTGTCGCCTGCATAGAGCACCGGGATGACCGGCTCGCCGAAGAACGCGAAGCGCGTCGGTCCGCCGATGCCCGGATTGAACTCGGCCGGCCCGAAGCGCGCGGAGTGGATGCGGTGGATCCCCATCCCCGCCGGCACGATCTCGTCGATCGACGTGAACGGCGACGGCGCGGTCGGCACCGTCACCAGGCGACGTCCCAGGCGCGCGCCGCCGCGTCGAGGATCACGGAGGTCTCGTCGATGCGGTCCACGGGTCGGCGAGCCTCTCCGCGGAGGTAGGTCGTCGGGCGGCAGAGCCAGGCGACGACATCCCGCGCCTCCAGCTCGTGCTCCGTGCCGAGCGCGATCAGGCGGGGGATTACCGGCCGGACGGTCCCCGTGTGGAACTGGAAGCCCGGGTAGACGTACCTGTTGGTGCGTCGGAGCCCGAGGATGCGCCCCGCGGTCCGGAGGTCGCTCGCGTAGGCGCGGGTGGGCCGGGCGCCGAGGGCCACGGACACCTCCGTGCTCGTCAGGAACCCGAACTCCGCCTCGATGTCGCGCCAGAAGACCTCGGTGTCGTTGAGGCTGCTCACGACCCCCGTGGGGAGCGGCTCGGCCTGGCGGGCGAGGACCTCGGAGAGCGCCGCGGTCTCCGTGTAGATGGCGGTCTGTCGTGCGATGAAGAGCTCGAAGTCCGAGGGGGCGCCAGGGGCGACGGCTCGGCTGTAGGCCTGGAGCGTGCTGCGCTGGAGGGGATCGAGAGCGCTCATGGGGGACGGCGGCTGCTCGTGGTGGGGCTGAGCGCGGGACATGGGTCCTCCGATCCTGACGCTCACATCATAGCGTCAGGAACGTCGAATCCGCGGGAGATGCAGGGGGACGCGACAGCACTGCCAGGCTGTGATCATGACGGACGACGAACCCGAGGGCCTGGCATCGTCGATGATGCGCGACCAGTACCTGTACCTCGTGATCACGGGGGTCGTCGCGATCGCCTTCGGCGCCCTCCATCCCGAGCAGCGCGTGCTGGGCTTCGTCGCCGGCGGGGCGTTCGTCGTGGTCGGCGGGATCCTGCTGCGCTGGTCGCTGCGGCGGAAGCGGCGCGGACGGTAGCGGAACCGGTAGCCACGTCCCTTGACCGGGCCCTCCGGGGACGGGACGCTGATCGCATCGACGCCGACCGTCTCGAAGGAGAGACCGATGCCCATGATCTTCGTCAACCTGCCCGTCACCGACCTGCCCCGAGCGATCGCCTTCTACGAGGCCGTCGGCTGCGCCGTGAACCCCGATTTCACCGACGAGAAGGCCGCGTGCCTCGTGGTCGAGGCCGACCGCAGCGCGTTCATGCTCCTCACGCGCGACTTCTTCCAGTCGTTCCTCGACGTGCCGGTGGGCGATCCGTCGTCGAGCGCCGCGGCGATCACCGCGGTCATGCTCGACAGCCGCGAGGACGTCGACGCGCGCGCGACCGCGGGCCTGGACGCCGGCGGATCCGAGGCCCGCCCCGCCGTCGACCTCGGCTTCATATACCAGCGCCAGCTCCGCGACCCCGACGGCAACGTGCTCGAGCTCGGGCACATGGATCCGATCCCGGCCGGCGGCATTCCGGCCGCCGGGGTCAGCGCTGCATGACGCCGCACCATCCGAGCGGATCCGTCTGGGTCACGTGACGGCGCGTGGAGGGCGGCCCGTCGGAACAGAGCACTCAGTCCGTGGCCACCGCATAATACGGCTGCTCCGCCAGCACGTAGCCGATGGGGATGTACGCTGTGTAGGTCGCGAAATCCTCGTTCTCCTCGCCCACGCCGATGGCCATGCCGATGATCTTCCGGTCGCGACCGAACACCGGGGCCCCGGAGTCACCGTGCGCGAGGTTGCCTCGGTACGTCTCGGCCACGAGCTCGTGTGACCCGACGCGGAACAGAGGCGGTCGAGCCACGTTCTCCCATGTGCACCTGGCCCCGCTCTTGGACCCGCTGATGCAGAAGAACTCGCGATCGCTCGGTGTCTTGGTTCCCGTGACCGGCAGCGCCAGCTCCTGACCGTTCCGGTTGGTCGCGATGAACACGTCTCCCGATGCGCGCTGCTCGTAGTGGGACACGAGCGAGCACCCCGATGCCCAGGAGCCGGTATGGCAGACGGGAGAGGTCGTCGTCCTGGGCTCGACGCGGATGATGGCCAGGTCGGCGTCCGGCGACTCCCAGATGATGCTGCCGATCTCCGTCCCTCCTGCGAAGACCCCCCCTCGGCCCACGTCCGCCGCAGTGCTTCGGGATCGCGACGAACCGCACGGCTCGCTGGTACTGCGAGAGGTTCGCGATCAGGCCGGTGCCCTTGAGGACCGGGCCGGCTGTGCAGTCCTGGTCCGTGCCATGGGCGAAACCGGACTGTGCGCCGGCGATCACCAGGGCCGACCCCGCATGGACCGGCAGCTGCGAGCGGGCCCACCGGTCGACCGCCTGCGCCGGAGCGTCCGGGACCAGGCAGGAGACGGCGACCACGAGACCGACGAGGATCGCGAGCAACGGCAGCGATCGCGTCGGACCGGACGACCGCCGAGGCCGTCGCGCGCGCTGGCTCCCGGTGACGGGGCTGTTCGTCGGGTAGGGGCCGCTCAGACGACGGCGGTGGAGGACGGGAAGGAGAGCAGGCATCAGGAAGGACCTCGTGCTTCGGGAGCGGGGAGCGGGGAGCGGGGAGCGGGGAACGGGGAGCGGGGAGCGGGGAGCGGGGAGGCTCGGCATGGGCGGGAGTCGGCGGTGCAGCCGCTCACGTGGCGTGCATCGGATCTCACGACGTGGCGAGCGCGAAGGCGGAGCGCTCCTGGAGGATGTAGGAGATGGGGATGTAGGTCATGAACGTCCGATAAGGGCCGTCGTCGTCGCCGCTCCCGACGACCATGCCGATGATCTTCGCGTCCTGGCTGACGACGGGCGCGCCGGAGTCGCCGTTGAGGACGTTCCCGCCGGAGGTCCGGGCGATGAGCTCGTGGGGCCCGGTCGGCCTCCAGCCGGGAGGCTCGGGCGTGGTCGTCCACGTGCACTTGACGCCGGTCACCATGCCGCTGGAGCAGAAGACCTCGCGATCGCTCGGCACCTTCGCCCCGGCCACCCGCAGGGGGAGTTCCTGTCCCCGGCGGTTCACGGCCACGAACACCTCGCCCACGGCACGCGGCGTGTAGTGGGTGACGATGGTGCAGCGCGGACCCGAGGACGTGTGGTAGCACTGTGAGACGCGCACGGCGCTCGGCTCGACCCGGACGACCGCCAGATCCGCATCCGGCGATTCCCAGCTGACGGCGCCGATCTCCACGTCCCCGGCGTACGCCTTCTGCCCCTGGACGCCGCAATGCACGGGGATGGTGACGTAGCGCACGGCTCGCAGGTATTCGGTGAAGTTCGAGATGATGCCCCGCGCTACGAGCACCGGCCCCGCTGTGCAGTGATGGTCTACCGGGTGCGCGAAACCGGACCCGCTGCCGCCGTAGAACGTGATCACGGAGCCGGCGCGGATCGGCGTCTCCGACCGGGCCTCGAAATCCACGGCGCGGGCGGGTGCGGCGACGGTCAAGCTTGCGATGACGACGACGGCGACCGCGATGAGCGACGAGGCGCGGCCGCGGACGGCACGCCACCATCGGGATCCGGCTCCGGCGCGAGGCGGACGGGCGACATCGCGGTCGTGGGTCGCGCCGCGCATCATGAGGCGGCCGAAGCGCTGGAGGCGACGGGCACCGCGGCGCTCGAGAGCGCCTGCTCAGGAGCCTGGCGACGCCTCGAAGCCATGATGGGAGCGGCGGAGCGGCGGGCGGGGAGGACGGGCAGGGGGTCGGTGGTGCTCCGACCGTAGGTATGCATGTAAGTGCACGTTAGGGTGCGGGGCACATGCGCGTCGGCCGTCTCCACACCGCCGCGCGACGGGCCCCGGACGCCTCAGCGCCCGGAGCCCGGTGGTCAGCTCCCTGCCGGACCGCAGTAGCTGTCCGATGCGCTGATCGCGCCCGTGGCCGGCGGCGGGGGACAGATGCGGTCGGCGGCCGACGCATCGTCGTCGACGTAGCGCTGCAGGAATGTCGTCACCGCGTCGAGGATGGTGGGGTTCGGCGTCCGCTGGCCGACGCCGTGATCCGCACCGCGGAGCTCCAGGTACTGCTTGGGCGTCGGGGCCGCGATGGACCCGTACATGCGCCGACCCATGAGGAACGGGATGGCGAGCCGGTCGTTCTGGCCCGTGATGATGAGCGACGGGGTCGTGTCCGCCGCATAGGAGGTGCGCAGTCCGAACGGCATGAGGGCGACGACCGCCTTCAGCGTGTGACGCGCCTCGGCGGCCTCGAGGACCGCACCCCCACCCATCGAGTAGCCGAGGGCGGACACTCGGGCAGGATCCACCTCGCCCTTCGCGGCGCTCGCGCCGGTGAGGTAATCCGCAGCTGCCAGCGTCTCCTCCGCTCGGCGCTGGGGGAAGCCGGTGGTGGCGAGGGTATCGATGGTGAAGACCACGTAGCCGAGCGCCGCGAGGTCGGTTCCGTACCACCGCATGTCGGCCTGCGAATCGGTGAAGCCCGGCACGACCACGACGCTACCGAGGCGCGCGCCGCCGGACACCTCGGGCGCGAAGATCGTGCCACCCCCGAACCCGGTGACCGCGTCCCGGGGGACGTTCACCTCGTCGACCCGCCCGTTGGCGGGGTGCGAGACCGCAGCTTGCGCGGCGGTGGGGGCGGCGAGGGCGACGACGAGGGCGAGCGCGGCGACAGCGGCGATGCCGGGACGAGAAGGCGGGGGCATGACGTGCACGGGTTCTCCAGGGGGCGAGCGTCCGCGCGGCGGTCCCGAACGGATCACCGAGGACCGTAGGAGGGGCAAGGGCCCGAGCGGGCTCGTCGTTCCCAGCGGATGCGATCGGCCTGGCGAGCGACGAGGCCCCCTGCCGTGCGCCTTGGCGGATTCTCGTGGTCGTCGCAACACCTGATGATTTAGATGGTTGTCAGTAGAGCACGCATTCGCTCGGCTGGGGTGTCCCAGTCGAGCGTTTTGCGTGGTCGGCCGTTGAGCTGCTGAGCGACATGTTCGAGGTCGGCGGAGGTATGGGCGGCGAGATCGGTGCCCTTAGGGAAGTACTGGCGCAGGAGTCCGTTGGTGTTCTCGTTGCTGCCGCGTTGCCAGGGTGAGTGCGGATCGCAGAAATAGACCGGGATTCCGGCCTGGATGCTGATCTGGCGGTGGCTCGCCATCTCAGCGCCCTGGTCCCAGGTCAACGATCCACGTAGGTGTGCAGGCAGGGTGCTGATCAAGGGCACGAGCACGTCACGGACTTCCTCGGCGGTATGCCCGCCGGGGAGATGGCCGAGCATGACGTAGCGGGTGGTGCGTTCGACCAGAGTCACGATCGCGGACTGTGAGCTCGTGCCGACGATCAGATCACCCTCCCAATGCCCAGGGACTGCCCGGTCCTCGATCTCCGCGGGCCGGTCAGCGATCATGACCATCGGGTCCACGAACCGTTGAGTGCGATGCTCTGGGCGGGTGCGGGGTCTGCGGCGGGTGCGGCCGGTGCGTAACGCGTCGGCGACTTCGCGGCGCAGTCCGCCGCGGGCCTGGACGTAGATCGCTTGGTAGATCGTCTCCGTGCTCACCCGCATACTCTCCTCGCCCGGGAACTCCCGAACCAGCAGGCGGGAGATCTGCTCCGGTGACCAGCGCAGCATCAGCTTGCGTGCGACGTAGTCCCGCAGCGGCCCGTCCTGAGCGAGCTTCGCCCGCTTCGGACGAGAGCGGCTCGCTGCCCAGGCCCGGTGCGCCGCGTGGGGCTGGTAGGTCCCCGCGACCGTGCGGGCATCGAGCTCGCGTTTGATCGTCGATGCCGGCCGACCCAGAACCCGCCCGATCGCGCGCAGCGACAGGTCCTGACGGCGCAGATCCGCGATCGTCTCCCGCTCGATCACGGTCAGGAACCGCGGATGCAGAACAGCGTCGACAGCGGGCAGACGCGGTCCCGTGATGGTAGCCATCCCGGTGTTGTACTCGATCCGCCGACCATCAGCATGAATCCGAACACTGCCCCGCTTCATCCAGCCGCGGTCCCAGTCCTGCGCAGTGCGCTCATGCACACCGACCCGCGACGCGGCTACCCGCCGGGACATCCCCTCCACGCGGAGCCGCTCGTACTCGCCACGCCCTGGATGCCCCGCTGTACCGGACTTCCCGCGCCCACGCACACCAGCCGTGCGCGCCCACCCGTACGCGGTGTTCCGACTCACCCCGACCACAGCCGCAGCAGCCGTGATGCTGCCATCGACCCGGTCCAGTACCTCGAAGAACTCCCGCCGCAACTCACCCGAAACCACGATCCCCGCAACCCCCTGAACTCAGGGTGTTGCGGGGACCACGAGAATCCGCCCTTCAGGCGAGGGGGCGTCGTGGTGTCGAGCGCGATGCGGGCGCGCGGCGGACTAGTTGTAGTTCCCAGTGAGGTTGTGAACGCGTTCGGCGGGCGTGAGTCCGCCGATGCCGGTGTGGGGGCGGTGGTGGTTGTAGTGATGCAGCCAGGCAGGGTAGGTCGCGGCGCGGGCCTCGTCGGTGCGATAGGGATGGGCGTAAGCCCATTCCGTGGCGAGGGTGCGGTTGAAGCGCTCGACCTTCCCGTTCGTCTGGGGCCGGTACGGGCGGGTGCGTTTGTGCGTGATCGATCCGAGCGCCTCGGTGAAGGCGTGGGAGCGGTAGCAGGAGCCGTTGTCCGTCAGGACACGGATCACGGTGATGCCCGCGGTGGTGAAGAACGCGTTCGCGCGGGCCCAGAACGCGGCGGCGGTCTCCTTGCGCTCGTCGGTGAGGATCTCGGAGTACGCGAGTCGGGAGTGGTCATCCACGGCGTGGTGCAGGAACGCGTATCCCCGCCCGGTCCGGGGAGTGTTCCTCCGGCCGGCCGCTCTGCCGAGGACTCGGTGCCCGCCGCCGTCCGGGATGCGGCCGAGCTTCTTGATGTCGACGTGGACCAGATCTCCCGGCGAGGAGTGCTCGTAGCGTCGGGCAGGAGACCGCCGGGCAGGGAGCCCGGTGCTCAGATCGACGTGCTCGAGCAACGGCATCCGATACCGGTTCAGCACCCGCTCGACCGTCGAACGCGGAACGCGGAGGTGATAGCTGATGCGGTGCGGGCCCCACCGGCGAGTGAATCTCAGCGCGATGATCCGCCGCTCCCGACGCTGACTCGTGCGGGTCGGTTGCCGGTGCGGGCGGGATGAGCGGTCCGTCATCGGCAACCCGGCCCGATACCGGCGAGCCCATCTCGACGCCGTCGCCGGCGAGCACTGGAACCTCTCCGCCGCACGCCGGACCGGCCACCCGTCCTCGATGATCAACCGGGCAAGCCGAACCCTGCCCGCGGGAGTGAACGGGGCGTTAGCGTGAGTCACGAAGACCTCCGTGGACGTTGATGAGTGTGGTAACCCACATCGTCCCGGAGGTCTTCGCTATCCGCCCCAGCGTTCACAACCTCCCCAGGAACTACAACTAGGTACCGGAGCTCCTCGGCCGGGCTCACGCGGTGCCCGCCGCCACGCCGACGCCGGTGCCGACCTCGGCCCGCACGAACGCGTCGACCGCGTCCGCGTACCGCTCGGGGTGCGTGAAGCGGAGCATGTGGCCGGTGCCGGGGATCACCAGCTCGCGGGCGTGCGGCAGCCCGTCGCGGAGGGCAGCGGCTGCCGCGGGGCCGACGAGCCGGTCGTCCTCCGGCGTGAGGAGCAGCGTCGGCACGTCGATGCGATGCAGGCGCGCACGCACGTCGAAGCCGACGACCGCGCCGACGCGGGCGGAGTACGCGGCCGCCGGCGTGTTCACGAGGAACAGCTCGCGGTAGTCGCGACGCGTCAGCGGGTGAGGGGCCGCCGCGTCCAGCGGGGAGGCGAGCTGCGCCGTATGGAAGCGGAGCACGCCCTGCTCGTAGACGACGCGCGGCACGTGCCGGGCGATCGCCGCGGCGCGCGTCTTCCAGGCGGGGGTCGGATCCGCCGCGAAGCCGCCGAACAGCACGGGCCCGGCGAGTCCCGGTGGCTGGCGGAGCGCGAGCGCGAGGCTCACGACCGCGCCGAAGGAGTCGCCCACGAGCACGTAGCGCGGGAGGTCGGCGACCGCGTCCTCGAGCGCGTCGGCCGCCTCGTCGACGGTCGCGGCGTCGTCCGGCAGTCGGAAAGTGCGCGTGGGGTGCGCGGCGAGCGCGGTGAGGGGAGCGAACTCCCACGGTGCGCCGGAGAAGCAGGGGACGCCGACGAGGACGGGCGGGAGCAGAACCGATGACATGTCATCAATCTATGCGCGTGCGTTCCAAGGCATCAGCCCCCGAACGGGCCACCGAGCGTCAGCCGCCGATGGCCCGCCGCACCAGCGCCGCCACCCGCTCCTCGTTCGCCGGATCCACCGCGGTCAGCGCGTACGAGGTCGGCCACATGGTGCCCTCGTCGAGCTGCGCCGGATCCTGGAAGCCGAGGGTCGAGTACCGGGTGCCGAACTTCGAGCCCGGCTGGAAGAACACGACGGGCTTGCCGTCCGCGTCGGCGTACGCCGGGAAGCCGTACCAGGTCTTGGGGCTCAGGCCGGGGGCGTGCTCGAGCACGATGCCGTGCAGCCACTCGGCGATCGCCCGCTCCTCGGGCGCCATCGCGGCGAACGCGTCGAGCACGCCCTGCAGCGCGGCGGCCTGCTTGTCGGCGGCCTTCTGGAGCTTCGCCTCCTCGCGCAGCTCGCGGGCGCGCTGCTTCATCGCGTCGCGCTCGTCCTTGGAGAAACCGCTGTCGGTCATGTCCGCTCCTTCGCGTGGTGGTGTGCCTGGAGCGTGACATGCGGCGGGGGAGCCGGCAAGCGCCGTGCGGATCCTGCACCCGGGCCGCCGGCGTAGCGTCGGACCATGAGCACCCACGAGCAGGACCAGCCCGTCATGGACGGCGCCACCGAGGCCACCGCGGACGAGAAGCGCGCCGGGCTCGCCGAGCAGGTCGCCTACGACCACCGCGACAGCGGATCCGATGCCATGGCCGCCGAGCTCGACCGTCGCACCGCCGATGCGGGTCTCGGCGACGGACCCGCCGATCCGGCCGCCACGCAGGCGACCTCCACGGGCAGCGACGGCATAGACGGCGAGGCGGACGCCGAGGTCGACGGACCGCACCCCGCCTGATCCTCCGTCCCGGTCGGCGCGTCCGCACCGACACGCCCGCGAGGATCCGCCCGGAATGCCCGGGCGGCTCCTCGCGGTTGGGGCAGGGGATGACCGAGAACCGAGCGACCCGCGTCCGCACGCCCGCCCCCGCCGCATCCCCCCGCTCCGACGGGACCGGCCGCACGGCCCTCGTCGTCGGCGCGACCGGCATCAGCGGATCCGCGCTGGTCGACCAGCTCACCGCCGAGGGCTGGGACGTCCTCGCCCTCAGCCGCCGTGCCGGCGCCGACCGCCCGGGCGTGCGCTGGATCAGCGCCGACCTCCGCTCCGCCGACGACCTGCGCCGCGCGCTCGCCGGCGAGCAGCCGAGCCACGTGTTCTTCACGGCGTGGTCGCGCCAGGCCACCGAGCAGGAGAACATCGACGTCAACGGCGGCATGGTGCGCGACCTCCTGGCCGCCCTCGACGGCGCGCCCGTCGAGCACGCCGCGCTCGTCACCGGCCTCAAGCACTACCTCGGCCCGTTCGAGGCCTATGGCCAGGGGAAGATGCCCGACACCCCCTTCCACGAGGAGGAGGAGCGCCTCGACGCCCCGAACTTCTACTACGCGCAGGAGGACGAGCTCTTCGCCGCCGCCGCGCGCCAGGGCTTCGCGTGGTCGGTGCACCGCTCGCACACGGTCATCGGGCACGCGGTCGGCAACCAGATGAACATGGGCCTGACGCTCGCGGTCTACGGATCCATCTGCCGCGACCTCGGCCTGCCGTTCGTCTTCCCGGGCAGCCGGACGCAGCGGGACGGGCTCACCGACGTCACCGATGCGACCGTGCTCGCGGACCAGATGGTCTGGGCGTCCACCGCCGAAGCCGGCCGCGACGAGGCGTTCAACGTCGTCAACGGCGACGTCTTCCGCTGGCGCTGGATGTGGCCGCGCCTCGCCGCCTTCTTCGGCGTCGAGGCCGTCGGCTTCCAGGACGCGCCGCGCCCGCTGGAGCAGCAGATGGCCGGCTACGAGGACGAGTGGGCGCGCATCGCGCGCGAGGCCGGGCTCGCGGAGTCCGACCTCGGCCGCATCGCGTCCTGGTGGCACACCGACGCCGACCTCGGCCGCGACATCGAGGTCGTCACCGACATCAGCAAGAGCCGGCTCGCCGGGTTCCTGACGCACCACCGCACGCTCGACAGCTTCCTCGGGCTGTTCGACCGCTACCGCGCGGAGGGGCTCATCCCGCGCTGACGGGCTGTGCGGGCGCGGGTCCCGCCGATGGCCGTCCGTACGCCAGGCGGCGGATCGCCCACTCGGCGGGACCGGCCCGTCCCGCGCGCTCGAGCGCCACGGACACCGCGACCGTGACGAGCCAGACCCCGATCGCGATCAGCGCGATGCGGGCGGTCCCCGCGCCGACGCCGAGGCCGAGCGACCACGGCTCCAGCAGGATCGCGAAGAGCACCGACTGGAGCAGGTAGCAGGTCATCGAGCGGCGGCCCACGGCGACCAGCGCGCCGAGCCCCGGCCCGGGCGCGGGATGCCCGCGGCGGGCCCGCGCCGCGACCGCCCAGCCCACGAGGCCGAGCAGCCCGAGCGCGCCGCCCACGCCCGTCGCGCCGTGCAGCACGCCGAGCAGGTAGAGCGCCACGGGATCCGCGGCGATCGCGCCGACCGCCGCGAGCACGAGCGGGAGCGCGCCGAGCACGCTGACCGGCATCCCGACGAGCGCGAGCGTGCGCAGCAGCGGGAGGTGCGCGGCCGGATCCTCGAGCACGCGGCGGCGGCCGAGCAGCACGCCGACGGCGGCGAGCGGCACGAGCGACCCCACGAGGACGGGGGTCGCGACGACCAGGCCCGCGAGCGTGATCGCCCGGCCCGCGAGGTCGCCGAGGAACGTGCCGTCGCCGCCGAGGAGCGAGCCGGATCCGTCGTCGCCCGTGAGGCCGTCCGCCCCGGCGACGACGAGGAACACGATCGCGGGCGCCCACACGAGCACGCGGAAGACGCGGTCGCTCGCCCGGTACAGGGCCGCGAGGGCGAGCCCGAGGATCCCGTAGCTCAGCAGGATGTCGCCGTCGAACAGCAGCACCACGTGCAGCGCCCCGAAGACCATGAGCCACGCGCTCCGGCGGAGGAGCAGCCGTCGGGCGCGCGGGCCGTCGACGCCCGCGGCGGCCTGGCGGCGCAGGATCACCGCGAAGCCGTACGCGAACAGCATCGTGAACAGCGGGAACGCGCGGTTGTCGACGAGCGTGCCGACGAGCACGTCGGCGACGTGGTCGAGCGCGGTGCCGTCCGTCGGGCGGCCGAGCGGGCCGGTCGGGCGGCCGACGATGAAGGAGACGGAGTTCGCGAGCGCGATGCCGAGCAGCGCGATCCCGCGGAGGAGGTCGGGGGCGAGGCTCCGCTCCGCGGCGGACGTCGGGCCGGCGGAGGCGACGGGCGCGGGGGAGTCGGGGCTCGAGGTCACCCGTCCAGCCTGCCCGGTGCGTGCCGGGCCCGCCACCGCCCCGACGAGCCGCCGGCGCACGGGCACCGGACCATCCACCGATCGGCCGATGCCGCGGATCGACCGCTCGGCCGTTCCGCTGCCGCCCGTCGAGAGCCACGCTGGACCCATGACCACAGCAGCCGTCGAGGAGCACGTGACCGTGCGCGACCTCGAGAAGACCTACGGCACGACCACCGCCCTCCGGGGCGTCAGCTTCGACATCCACCGCGGCGAGACGTTCGCCCTCCTCGGGCCCAACGGCGCGGGCAAGTCGACGACCATCGAGATCCTCGAGGGGTACCGGCTCCGCACCGGCGGATCCGCGACCGTGCTGGGCGTGGATCCCGCGACGGGCGGCCGCGCCTGGCGCGCCCGCATCGGCATGGTGCTCCAGTCGAGCTCCGAGAGCGGCGCCATGACCGTGCGCGAGCAGGTCGCGCACTTCGCGCGGATGTACCCGCGGCCCCGCGACGTCGACGCGACTATCGAGGCCGTGGGCCTCACCGAGAAGGCCGGCACCCTGCTGCGCGCGCTCTCGGGCGGGCAGCGTCGACGGGTGGACGTGGCCCTCGGGATCATCGGCCGCCCCGAGCTGCTCTTCCTCGACGAGCCGACCACGGGCTTCGACCCCGAGGCCCGGCACCGGTTCTGGGACCTCATCCGCGGGCTCAAGGCGGAGGGCACCACCATCCTCCTCACCACGCACTACCTCGACGAGGCCGCGCAGCTGGGCGACCGGGCAGCGGTGATCGCGGGCGGGCGCCTGGTCGCGATCGGCCGGCTCGACGAGATCGGGGGAGAGGAGGCGCGGATCCCGCGGGTGCTCTGGCACGACGACGACGGGATCCACGACGAACGCACCCGGACGCCCGGCGCGTTCGTCGCGGCGCTGTCGGAGGCCACCCCCGGCGGCGAGCCGCGCGACCTGCGGATCGTGCAGCCGAGCCTCGAGGACGTGTACCTCGGGCTGCTCGCCGAGGCGGGCGCCGCGCCGGCCGCTGGAGGCCCCGACGCTCCCACGGCCGCGATGCCCACCGCCTCCGCCGAGGAGGTGGCGGCATGACCGCCGTCCGCCCCGCGCGCCCCGCCGCGGTCCCCGCACCGGTCCTGCCCGGCGTCCTCCCGCTCGGCATCCACCGCGTCCGCTACGAGGTGCGCCGCTACTTCCGCCAGACCGACACGATCATCTTCACGTTCCTCTTCCCGGTCATCATGCTGTCGATCTTCTCGGTCGCCTTCGGCTCGTCCGGCAACCTCGGCACCGCGCCCGACGGATCCGGCGGCGTCAGCGCCGCTGCCTACTACCTGCCGGGCATGATCGCGGCGGGCATCCTCCTCTCGGGCGTGCAGAACCTCGCCGTCGACATCGCCATGGAACGCAGCGACGGCACGCTCACGCGGCTCGCCGGATCCCCGCTGCCCGTGCTCTCCTACTTCATCGGCAAGGGCGGCCAGGTGATCGTCACCTCGCTGCTCCAGATGCTCGTGCTGCTGCTGGTCGCCCGGTTCGCGTTCGGGGTGGAGCTGCCGACCGACGCCGGACGCTGGGCCACGTTCGCGTGGGTGTACGCGCTCGGGATCACGTCGTCGGCCGTGCTCGGCATCGCGCTCAGCCGCATCCCGCGCTCCGGCGCCTCGGCCACGGCGGTCATCACGCCGATCGTGCTCGTGCTGCAGTTCATCAGCGGGGTCTACCTGACCTTCACGATGCTGCCGACCTGGCTGCAGGACGTCGCCAGCTTCCTGCCGCTGAAGTGGATGGCCCAGGGCATGCGCGCCGTCTTCCTGCCTGACGCGCTCGCTGCCGTCGAGCGCGGCGGCACCTGGGACCTCGCAGGCGTCGCCGTCGTCCTCGCGATCTGGCTCGTCGGCGGCACCATCGCGGCGCTCGCCACCTTCCGCTGGATCCGCCGGGATTCCTGAGCCGTGCGCGACGACCGGGCGGGATGGCAGGCTCAGGGGATGATCCCGGTCCGCACCGTCCACCTCGCCTACGGGGTGACCATGGCGGTGCTGGTCGTGCTTGCCATCGGCACGGGCAGGGACGCCGGATGGGGCGCGTGGGGCGCGATCGCGGCGATGACCGCCCTGTACCTCCTGGTGGGCCGCCGTGCGCTCGAGGCCTCCGCCGCGGCGTCCGCCACGGAGGCCCGGCTGCCCCCGGAGCCGTCGGCGGTCGTCTTCCTCGCGCTCGTCATCCCCGCCGCCACCTGGGGCGTCGCGAGCCTGTCGACGTTCGCCGTCGTGCAGTGCGTGCTCTGCCCGCTCGTGTGGCTGCTGCTGGACCGGGTGCGCGACGCCGTCATCGGGACCCTCGTGCTCACCGGATCCATCGCCGTGGGCTTCGTGGTCGGCTTCGGCGACCTGCCGGGCGCGCTACCGACCATGGCCCTGTCGCAGGGGCTCAGCCTCGGCGGCACCATCGCGCTCGGGCTCTGGATCACGCGGATCGCCGACCTCAGCCGCGAGCGCCTGCAGCTCCTGGAGGGGCTGCGGGCGGCGCAGGCGCAGGTCGAGGAGCTCGGCCGTGAGGCGGGGACCGCCCGCGAGCGGGAGCGGCTGTCGGCGGACATCCACGACACCGTCGCGCAGGACCTCACCGGCCTCGTGATGCTCGCGCAGCGCGGCCGGCGCGAGCTCCGCGGCGGCGCGACGGAGGCGATGGACCAGACCCTCGCCCAGCTCGAAGCGGGCGCGCGCGACGCGCTCACGCAGACCCGCGCGATCGTCGCGGCCACCGCGCCCGTCGAGCTGACGGACGGCCTCGGCCAGGCGATCGCCCGGCTCGGCGCGCGCCTCGAGCGCGAGACGGGCATCCCGGTCGAGGTGCGCGTCGACGCGGGCGTCGGATCCGTCGACCGCGACGCCGAGGTCGTCCTCCTCCGCTGCGCCCAGGAGGGCCTCGCGAACGTGCGCCGCCACGCGGGCGCGTCCGCTGTGGAGCTGGCCCTCGACCGCGACGGCGGCGACGTCGTGCTGGCGATCCGCGACGACGGCCGCGGGTTCGACCCGGCCCGTGCATCCGGCGGCTACGGCCTCGATGGCATGCGCCGCCGGCTCGACGCGGCCGGCGGGCGCCTCGACGTCGAGAGCGGCCCCGGCGGCACGCGGCTCACGGCGCGCATCCCCGCGCACGCGGCGTCCGCGGCGTCCGTCGCCCCCTCGGCAGCTGGCGCTTCCCCTGTCGACCCGCCGCTCGCCGACCCGACGCCCGCGCCGACCCGCGCCGCTGCCTCCGCACGGGCCCGCGCATGACGCCCCCGCGCATCCGCGTCGCCGTCGTCGACGACCACCCCGTCGTCCGCGCCGGACTCGCCGCGCTGCTCGCCTCCGCCGACGACATCGACGTCGTCGGGCAGGCGGCCGACGGCGAGGCGGCGGTCGACCTGGCCCTCGGGGAGCGCCCCGACGTCGTCCTCATGGACCTCCGCATGCCCGGTCTCGACGGCGTCGGCGCCACGGCGCGGATCCGCGAGGAGGCGCCGGGCGTGCGCGTCCTGGTGCTCACCACCTACGAGACCGACGCGAGCATCCTGACCGCGATCGAGGCGGGCGCGAGCGGCTACCTGCTGAAGGCGGCGCCCGAGGAGGAGATCCTCGCGGGTGTCCGCGCCGTGGCCCGCGGCGAGGTCGCCCTCGCGCCGGGGATCGCCGCGGCGCTGGTCCGCCAGGTCGCCCGCCCGGCCGCCGAGCCCGCCGGCCCGACGCCGACCCTCAGCCCGCGCGAGACCCAGGTGCTCGCGCTCGTGGCCGGCGGACGGACCAACGCTCGCATCGCCCTCGAGCTGCACGTGACGCCCGCGACGGTGAAGACCCACCTGCTGCACGTCTTCGAGAAGCTCGGCGTCGGCGACCGGACCCGCGCGGTCACGCTCGCAATGGAGCTCGGCCTGCTGCCGCCGGCCGCCGGGCCCGCGCGCGGCTGAGCCATCCGCCGTCGCCGTCCTCCCTGCGCGCCCCCGTCCGCGGGACACAGCGGTAACGCTTGGATAACGTCTCCCCGATGCCGTATCGGCGGCTGCGGAAATGGATAAGTTCTGACGGACGACAAACGCACGGGACGCCGCGATCCGGCCGCTCGGCCGGCGTCGCCCCGCACGGAACCCGCACCACCACCAGCACTCACCGCACCAGCACCCGACCCGAGGACGCGTCGGAGCACCACGGCGCTCGCGACGACGCGACCGCCCGGCGCCCGCACGACCCGGACGGGCCACCGAGAGGACCCGCCGCCATGGCATCCGGACGTAACGCACGCAAGATCAGCTCCCTCCTCCTCCTCGCCGGCGGGGCCGTCGGCATGACCGCGTGCGCGCCGCAGGGCGCCACGAACACCGGTGCCGGCGACGGCGGCGACGCCGCCGCCGGCACCGAGTGCAACGTCGGCATCTCGATGCCCACGCGCAGCCTCGAGCGCTGGATCAACGACGGCGAGGGCCTCAAGACCAAGCTCGAGGGCGACGACTGCACCGTCGACCTCCAGTACGCCGACAACAAGACCGACGCGCAGATCAGCCAGATCCAGAACCAGGTCGCGGGCGGCGCCAAGATCCTCGTGGTCGCGGCCGTCGACGGCAAGACGCTCGGCCCGGGGCTCGAGGACGCGAAGAGCCAGGGCGTCACGGTCATCGCCTACGACCGCCTCATCAACGGGACGGACGCGGTCGACTACTACGCGACCTTCGACAACTACAAGGTCGGCACGCTCCAGGGCGAGTTCATCAAGGACACGCTCGACCTCGACAACGCGGCCGGGCCCTTCACGCTCGAGCCCTTCGCCGGCAGCCCCGACGACAACAACGCCGGCTTCTTCTTCGGCGGCGCGTGGGACGTGCTCCAGCCCTACGTCGCGAGCGGCAAGCTGACCGTGCCCTCGGGCAAGTCGCCGGCCACGAGCGCCGACTGGCAGCAGATCGGCATCCTCAGCTGGGGATCCGACGACGCGCAGGCCGAGATGGACAACCGTCTGCAGTCGTTCTACACGGGCGGCCAGAAGGTCCAGGTCGTGCTCTCGCCCAACGACAGCCTCGCGCTCGGCATCGAGGCGTCGCTCTCCAGCGCCGGCTACGCGCCCGGCGCCGACTGGCCCGTCATCACCGGCCAGGACGCCGACAAGGCCAACGTGCAGGCGATCCTCGCGGACAAGCAGTCCATGACCGTCTGGAAGGACACCCGGGCGCTCGGCGACCAGGTCCAGAAGATGATCGGCGAGATCGTGAAGGGCGATGAGGTCACCGTCAACGACACCAAGTCGTACGACAACGGCAACAAGGTCGTCCCGTCGTTCCTGCTCGACCCGCAGGTGGTCGTGAAGGACGACGTGCAGAAGACGCTCATCGACTCCGGCTTCCTGAAGGCGTCCGACGTCGGCCTCTAGCCGACATCGCGGCCGACGGGCGCCCGGCACCACGCCGGGCGCCCGTCGGCCGCGCATCCGTCTCCTCCCGGCGCGCGCCTCCCGGCCCGCGCCACCGACCCGAACGGGAACCAGGAGCAGCAATGGACGACGTCATCCTGCAGATGACCGGCATCGTCAAGGAGTTCACGGGCGTGCGCGCCCTCGACGGCGTGGACGTCACCGTCCGCCGCGGGGAGGTGCACGCCGTCTGCGGCGAGAACGGCGCGGGCAAGTCGACGCTGATGAAGGTGCTCAGCGGCGTCTACCCGCACGGCAGCTACGAGGGCACCATCACGATCGACGGCCGCGAGGTCCGCTACGGATCCATCAACGACAGCGAGCGCGACGGGGTGGTCATCATCCACCAGGAGCTCGCGCTCAGCCCCTACCTCTCCATCGCGGAGAACATCTTCCTCGGCAACGAGAAGTCGCGCGCCGGGGTCATCGACTGGAACCGCACCAACCTCGAGACCGTCAAGCTGCTCGAGCGCGTGGGCCTCGACGAGAACCCGGCCACGCGCGTGCTCGAGCTCGGCGTGGGGAAGCAGCAGCTCGTGGAGATCGCGAAGGCGCTCTCCAAGGAGGTGAAGCTGCTCATCCTCGACGAGCCGACCGCCGCGCTCAACGACGACGACTCGGCGCACCTGCTCGAGCTCATCGGCCAGCTGCGCGACCAGGGCATCACGAGCATCATCATCAGCCACAAGCTCAACGAGATCCGCGCCATCGCCGACGAGGTGACCGTCATCCGCGACGGCCGCACCATCGAGACGTTCCCGGTGACCGACACCGACGAGATCGAGACGCGGATCATCCGCGCCATGGTCGGCCGGCCGCTCGACGCGCAGTTCCCGCCCCGGGATCCGCACATCGGCGCCGAGAAGCTCCGCGTGGAGGACTGGACCGTGCACCACCCGGTCGACGTCGACCGCGTCGTCGTCGACAACGCGTCGTTCAGCGTGCGCGCGGGCGAGGTCGTCGGGTTCGCGGGCCTCATGGGCGCGGGCCGCACCGAGCTGGCGATGAGCATCTTCGGGCGCTCCTACGGCACGGGCATCTCGGGCCGGATCTTCAAGGACGGCAAGGAGATCCGCACCCGCACCGTGAGCGAGGCCATCAAGAACGGCATCGCCTACGCGACCGAGGACCGCAAGCGCTACGGGCTGAACCTCATCGGCAGCATCACGGTGAACGTCTCGGCAGCCGCCCTCTCGAAGCTCGTCCGGCTCGGCGTGATCGACCGCAACCGCGAGTACGCGGTGGCGGACGACTACCGGAAGAAGATGAACATCAAGACGCCCGACGTCGCGAGCGTCGTCGGCAAGCTGTCCGGCGGCAACCAGCAGAAGGTCGTCCTCAGCAAGTGGATCTACTCGGGTCCCGACGTCCTCATCCTCGACGAGCCCACGCGCGGCATCGACGTGGGGGCGAAGTACGAGATCTACAGCATCATCAACCAGCTCGCGGCCGAGGGGAAGGCGGTCATCGTCATCTCCTCCGAGCTGCCCGAGCTCATCGGCCTCTCGGACCGGATCTACACGATCGCCGAGGGGCGGCTCACCGCGGAGGTCTCCCGGGCCGACGCGACACAGGAGGAGCTGATGCGGCACATGACCGCCAGCCGGAAGTCAGGAGTCGACCAGTGACCGTCATGCCCGAGCAGGCCACCGCGCCGAACGTGCCCACGCCGGACGGGGTGAAGAAGCGGCCGCGCCGCCGGATCGACCTCCGCCAGTACGGGATCCTCGCGGCGCTGGCCGTGATCATCCTGCTGTTCCAGGTCCTCACCGAGGGGCGGCTGCTCTACCCGGGCAACGTCGCGAACCTCATCCAGCAGAACGCGTACGTGCTGATCCTCGCGATGGGCATGGTCATCGTGATCATCGCGGGCCACATCGACCTGTCGGTGGGCTCGGTGGTCGCGACCGTCGGCGCCGTGGCCGCGCTGAGCATGAACGAGTGGGGGCTGCCGTGGGGGACCGCCGTGGTCCTGTCGCTCGTGGTCGGCGCGCTGATCGGCGCGTGGCAGGGCTTCTGGGTGGCGTTCGTCGGGATCCCGGCGTTCATCGTCACGCTGGCCGGCATGCTCGTGTTCCGCGGCGTCGCGCTCGTGCTCCTCACGGGCGGCACGATCTCGGGGCTCCCGGCCGAGTTCAACTCCATCGGCTCCGGCAACCTGCCGACGACGGGCGCGCCCGACCTCCTCACGCTCGGGATCGGCGCGCTCGTGTCGGTCGGGCTCGTGGTGCAGCAGCTGCGCACCCGTGCGACGCTCCGCAAGCTCGAGCTGCCGCGCGAGCGGGCGATCTCGTTCTGGATCCGCACCGCGATCGCCGTCTTCGCGATCATGTACCTCTGCTACCTGCTGGCGTACAACCGCGGGACGCCGATCATCCTGATCATCCTGGCGACGCTCGTGCTGCTCTACTCGTTCCTCCTCACGCGCACGGTCTTCGGTCGGCACGTATACGCGATGGGCGGCAACCTGTTCGCCGCGATGATGTCGGGCGTCAAGACCCGCTGGGTCAACTTCTTCATCTTCGTGAACATGGGCCTGCTCGCCGGTCTCGCGGGCGTCGTCAGCACGGCGCGCGCCGGGTCCGCGGTGGCGTCGGCCGGCCAGAGCTTCGAGCTCGACGCCATCGCCGCGGTGTTCATCGGCGGCGCGGCCGTGCAGGGCGGCGTCGGCACGGTGGTCGGCGCGGTCATCGGCGGCCTCGTGATGGGCGTGCTCAACCAGGGCCTGTCGATCCTGTCGGTGGACGCCGCGTGGCAGCAGGTCATCAAGGGCCTGGTGCTGCTCCTCGCGGTCGCCTTCGACGTCTACAGCAAGCGGCGCTCCGGGCGCTGACCCGCGACGCGCGACCACCGGCCCGGCCGTTCCCCTCGCGGGAGCGGCCGGGCCGTGCGTCGTCCGGTGGGGGCGGATCGCCCGCTCCACGACGGGAGCTGCCACCCTCGGGACATGGGGTACGGACCGTACGACGCGCTGTCACGCGACGAGGTAGTCGCGCGCCTGGCCGACGGGTGGGCCTGGCGCATCTCGTGGTGCAGCGGCGCGCGATCCCTGGACACGCACGGCGTCGGGCCGACGCTCCCGGCTGGCATCCTCCACTGCGTCCCGTCCCCGGCGAAGCTGCGCCGCGGTCGTCTGCCCGGCCCACGCAACTGGATGCTCGTGGTCGAGCGCGAGGAGGACGGCCGACCGGTGCTCCTCTTCGACGAGGGTCCCGAGTACCGCTTCGTCTGATCAGCCGCGGTGGCGTCCCCGCGGGGGTCGGGCGGGGGCGGACGGCGGGACGCCGTCGACGCCGGGGTGCGAGGGATCCGCCCGCGCGGCCTCGGCGACGCCCGCGGACATCGCGTCGGAGTGCACGTGGTCGCCCTCGGCGACGACGTCCGCCGCGGCTGATGCGCTGCGCCGGCGTCGCGTCTGCACGGCGCCCGTGATGATCGTGACCGCCGCGTAGGCGAGGAGCGCGACCGCCGCGGCTGGGATGATCCAGCTGCGGGCCTGCCCGTTCACGGCCTGGTTGGCCCAGCCGACGAGCGGCACCGAGTACCAGACCTCGCCCTGGATCTGTCCCGGGGTGATGGGCAGCGAGTCGGGGGAGGCGTTGTTGTCGCCCTGGAAGGTGAAGGAGCGCGTGCCGTCGGAGGCGGACGCGATGGCGGTGATCCGGTGCGTGATCACCGCGGGGTCGCCCGAGCGGATCTGGTACGTCGCGACGTCGCCGATCTCCAGGGCGTCGGGGTCCACGGGCCGCACCACGATGAGCGTGCCGGGCGGGAGCGTCGGCTCCATCGACTGGGTGAGGATCGTCAGCGGCACGGATCCGGAGACCTTCGGCACCACGAGGAGGACGGCCGCGAGCGCGATGACGAGCAGCAGGATCCCGACGCTGAGCCCCACGGCCGCCGAGCGGGCCAGCTGCGCGACGCCGCCGCGGGGCGTCGTGCCTGCCTCGAGCTCGACGGGTGCGAGGTCGTCGGCGGGGCGTCCGAGGGCGTCGCCGTGCCGCGCGCGGCGGCGGGGGAGGATGCGGGTCATGGGCTGTCGTCCGGTGGGTCGGTGATCAGGAGCAGCGGAAGCCGCGCGCGCCGCTCTGGGTGAAGGCCACGATGGTGCCGCCGGCGACCTGGCCGACGCTCTGGTCGTTCGCGTCGAGGCGGTCGATGCGCACCTTCACGGTGCCGTCCGCGGCGAGGGACGCGGGCACCTGGCTGCCGCTGATGGTGGCCTTGCCGTAGGAGCCCTGCGACATGGCGATCGTCTTGCCGTTCACGATGACGCCGTACCAGGTGTCCATCGGGGCGCCCGAGACGTCCCACGAGACGATGACGTACCAGTTGCCGTCGGTGCTCTGGCAGCTGAAGCCGCCCGTGACGGTGGGCGCCGGCGTGGTCTGCTTCGCGGTCGAGGAGTCACGGCCGGTCCAGCTGCCGGATCCCAGCACGGTCGTGAGGGTCGCGGTGACGCCGGCCGCGGCCGTGGGGAACGCGGTCGCGGTGGTGCGCACGCACCAGATCACGCAGGCACCCGGGTTCAGCGTGCCGGACAGCGTGGGCGGGACCACCCAGTTGGCGGTCGCGGAGTCCGGGCCGACGGAGGTGTTGGCGGTGCACCCGGATCCGACCGCGGTCCAGGCGACGACGCGCACGTTGCGCGCGAAGTACTGGTCGTTCGTGGAGGACGTCGGTGCCGTCATGGTGCCGGTCCAGGAGGCGCGGGTGGATCCCGTGTTCGTGACGAGGACCGCCGCGGTGCGCGTGGGGCTCTGCGCCGTCAGCTCACCGGCGAGCTGGTCGAAGCCGCTCTCCGTCACGGCGACGGTGGCGCTCTGGACGTTCGTGCTCGTGGAGGTCGACGACGCCCAGAGCGCGTGTCCGGCGGTGGCGCCGATACCGACGAGGAGGACGGTGAGCCCCACCAGGAGCGCGGCGTGCGCGCGACCGGGGCGACGCTGGGTGCCGTTCACGGCTGCACCTGCACGCCGACGAGGGCGAAGGCGAGCTGCGCGGTGGATCCCTGCACGGTCTGCGGCGCGTCCTGGTCGAGGACCACCTGGGAGCAGACGACGGCGGACGCGCCGGGCTGGATCCGGAGGAATCCGCTGGGAGCGTTGAGCTGGCCGGGCCGGCCGGAGTACGTGGTGGCGTCGGGGACGCAGGAGGCCACGGAGGGGACCGGGCCGATGCGCACGGAGAGCTTGCCGAGGAAGGCGCTGTTGGACGAGGTGCCACGGGAGGAGACGGCCACGTCCAAGGGTACCGTCCCCGTGTTCTTCGCGGTGAAGGTGCCGATGGCGCCCTGGCCGGGGAGGAGCTTCGACGAGTCGAGGGCGGACTGCTGGGTGACGACGAGCCCGGGCGTGCCGCTGGTGACGCTGGCCGGCTGGGCGCTGGCGGCGTCGTTCCAGAGGGCGTAGCTGCCGCCGGTCGCGGCGAGGGACGCGACGACCACGGCGGTGAGGAGGCCCGTGGTGAGCCAGGCGGCCCGGAGCGGGCTGCGGCAAGCCTGTCGTGCGGAACGACGGCCGTGCGCGGGACGCGGGGCGGGGGCCTCGTTCCTGCGCATGTCGTCCTCGTTCCGGGTGGTGCTGGTGCGGGTGGTGGGGGTGGGCCCCCTCCCCGCGGGCGACGTCACCGCGGGGAGGGGAGTACGGCGACTAGATCGCGCGCTGCGTGAGCGTGAAGGCGAGCTTGTCGAACGAGAGCGTGCCGTTCTGGCCGGTCGTCGCGGTCGAGGGGAACGTGACCGTGAGGACCACGTTGACCTTCGTGGCGGCCGTCGAGGGCTTCACGGTGAAGGTGTTCGCAGCGGTGGCGGGGGTGATGCTGGCACCGGTCGAGGTGACGTCGAGCTTGGTCGTGATGGCCGCCTTGAGCGCCGCGTTGCCGGTGATGGAGACGGGGTTGTAGGTGAGGTCGGCGGCGAGCGAGTCGCCGGTCGCCGTGACGGTCAGGGCGCTCGTGTACTGGAGGACGTTGCCCGGGACGATGCGGTAGGTGGCGGGGTCGATGACCTTGCTGCCGCCGTTGGTGATGTCCGTCCAGACGCCCGCGTTGTCGGCGGCGATGGCCAGGTTGCCCGAGGAGACGCTGGAGGCGGCGACCGTGGCGTTGGCGTTCCACAGCGCGAAGCTGCCGGCGCCGCCGAGGAGGAGGACGATTCCGGCGGCACCTGCGACGGCACCGGAGACGATCTTGTTCATGGGGTTTCCTGTTCTTCGCGCGGTGTGCCGCGCATGCTCATGGGGAGGCGGCGGGTGGGTGTCCCGCCGGTCGTCTCCGGTCCTGCATCGGCTCCTCATCAGCGCTCCTGCGGTGTCGTACCGGTGTTCCTTCGACATGCATCACTCTGACGGAACGGTCTCAAGCCACCCGCTGGGGATCCGCAAGTCCCCCCGAGCTTTCCCGCAAGCCCGCCCCGGCATCGGCTCAAGGCCGAGAGGACTGTCCGCGCGCGGTCCGGTGGGATCCGCGTGGCGGCGCGGGTGGGGGCTGCGCAGGTCCCCCGGTCTAGGCTCGGTCGACGGCGTCCACCGACGGCGGATGGAGGAGGAGCGCGCATGACCCCTCCCGTGCCCGCCACCCGGTCGACGACCGACGAGCGGCGGCGACGAGGAGCCACCCGCGCGCAGATCCCGTTCCTCCTCAGCTGCGCGGTGGTCGCGGTCATCGTCGCGCTGGACGCGCCGTCGATCCAGCGCGACCCCTGGTACGCGGCCGCAATCGCCCTGGTGCTGATCGGCACGGTCCTGGCCGTGGTCGTCGCCGCCAGCCGGCTCCCGTCCGCCCTCCTGATCCTCGTGCCCGCGCTCGACCTGCTGGCCGTCGCGTCCATCCGCGAGGCGACCGTCGCCACCCTCCCCGCGGTGGCGCTGCTCGTGATCTTCCCGCTCCTCTGGCTCGTGTTCGGCTTCCCGACCGGTGGCGTCCCCGTCGCCGTCGCGGGCGCGCTCGCCATTACCGTCCTCCCCGTGCTCCGCGCCGGCGGGCTGCCCGCGACGAGCGCCGGCTGGGCCGACCTCGTCGGCGGTCTCCTCCTCACCTCCCTCCTGGTCGCCGCGGCGGCGCAGGCCGCGGCGACGCTGCGCCGGGCCCAGCGCGATCTCGCGGAGGCGACGGCGGCCCAGACCCGGCTCCTCGCGGAGTCGCGCGAGCAGACCGCGACCATCCGCGACGTCGCGGACGCCGTCGACGTGGGCATCGTCTTCTTCGACGCCGACGACCGGCCCGTCATCCGCAACGCGGCGGTCCGCCGGCTCCTCGAGCTCGCCGGGTACGACCACGAGACCGGCATGGCGACGTCGGTCTACGGATCCGACCGCGTCACCCCCGTCGCGCGCGACGGCAAGGTCCTGATGGAGGCGGTCTACGCCGACAAGGTGCACGGGCCCGTGTACTGGGTGGGGGAGCCCGGCGACCAGCGCGCCCTCGTCCTCTCCGTGCGACCGATCGGCCACCGGCCCGGCCAGCTCACGGGCACGGTGCTCGGGGCCTACGACGTCACCGACCTCGCCCAGGCCGTGCAGGTGCGCGACGAGTTCCTGGCCACCGTGTCGCACGAGCTGCGGACGCCGCTCACCAGCATCGTGGGCTACCTCGACCTGCTCGACGAGCTGCACGACCCCGCCGAGCTGGGCATCGCGGACGAGCTCGCGGTGATCCAGCGGAACGTCGCGCAGCTGTCGAGCATCATCGGCTCGCTCCTCGAGGGCGCCGACCACGCGCCCGCCCTGCGCCGCGGGACCGTCGACCTGACAGCCCTCGTCGACGCCGTCGTGCGGCCGGCCGCCGCGCGTGCGACCGAACGCGGCCTGGTGCTCGAGGGGCGGCTCGAGCCCGGGATCACGCTGGACGGCGACGCGGACCGGCTGACGCAGGTCGTCGAGGCGCTCGTCGCCAACGCGCTCCTCTTCACGCCGTCCGGCCGCATCGACGTGGTCCTCGCGCGCGAGGGGGACGACGCCGTGATCTCCGTCGCCGACACGGGCGTCGGCCTCAGCGAGGAGGACCAGCGCCACGCGTTCGACCGCTTCTTCCGCGCGCAGTCGGCCCGGGACGGCGCCGTCCCCGGACTCGGGCTCGGCCTCTCGATCGCCGAGCGGACCGTCACGGCGCACGGTGGCACGGTGCGCATCGCGAGCCGCCTCGGCCACGGCACGCGCGTGGTCGCGACCCTGCCGCTCGGACGCGACGCGACCGGCGCCTAGCCCTCCTCATACCCGATGGCAAGGTCCAGGGGCGAATCGACCGATCCCGCGGTCGCCGCCTAGACTCGGCCGGTCGCTCGCGGGACCCCTGCGGGCGATGCCCATGCCACCGAGCCCACAGGAGCCCATCCCCTCCATGACCTCCACGCGCACGACCGCAGAACGCCTCCTCGACCGCCTGGTCCCGAAGCGCAGATCGGGTCCCGACGGGACCCGGCCACCACGCCGCGACCACTCCGACCACCGCCTCCTCGAGGCCCGGTTCACCGGCTCGGTCGACCTGTACGAGCCCGAGCACCCGAGGATCGACCGTCTCGTCTTCGGCGTCACGGCCGTCCTCGCGGTCGGCTTCGTCGTGTGGGGCATCGTGAGCACCGACGGCCTCGCGTCCGTGTCGGGCGCCGCGCAGAGCTGGGTCATCAACCAGACCGGATGGCTGTTCGTGCTGGCGGCGAGCTTCTTCGTGATCTTCGTGCTCTGGCTGGCCGCGAGCCGCTACGGCCGCATCAAGCTGGGCGCCGACGACGAGAAGCCGCAGTTCAAGACGGTGTCGTGGATCGCGATGATGTTCAGCGCGGGCATGGGCATCGGCCTGATGTTCTTCGGCGCGGCCGAGCCGCTCAGCTTCTTCGTCAGTCCGCCGCCCGGCACCACGCAGCCGGAGTCGGAGGCGGCGATCCGCACCGCCATGGCCACCGCGATGTTCCACTGGGGCCTGCACCCGTGGGCGATCTACGCGGTCGCCGGCATCGCGATCGGCTACGGCACGTTCCGCAAGGGACGCAAGCAGCTCTTCTCCTCCATCTTCCAGCCGCTGCTCGGCACCAAGCGCACCGAGGGCTGGGCGGGCCGCGTCATCGACATGCTCGCGATCTTCGCCACGCTGTTCGGCTCCGCGGCCTCGCTCGGCATCGGCGCGACGCAGATCGGCGCGGGCCTCGAGTTCAACGGCTGGGTGGACGAGGCCACGGCCCCGCTCCTCATCGGCATCATCGTCATGCTCACGATCGCCTTCATCTTCTCGGCCGTCTCCGGGATCGCACGCGGCATCCAGTGGCTGTCGAACATCAACATGGTGCTGGCCGTCGTGCTGGCCGTGTTCGTGTTCGTCGTCGGCCCGACGCTCCTGATCCTGAACCTCATCCCCGCCACGCTCGGCGCCTACCTCGGCGACATGACCGAGATGGCGTCGCGCACCGCGGCGACCGGCGGTGACGAGATGAGCGCCTGGCTCTCCAGCTGGACCGTCTTCTACTGGGCCTGGTGGATCTCGTGGACGCCGTTCGTCGGCATGTTCATCGCGCGCATCAGCCGCGGCCGCACCATCCGCGAGTTCGTGGTCGGCGTGCTCCTCGCGCCCAGCATCGTGGCCCTCATCTGGTTCTCGATCTTCGGCGGATCCGCCATCCACGCTCAGCAGACGGACGGTGACATGACCATCGACGGCGCCGTGGTCAGCGACAACACGCTGTTCCAGCTGCTGAACCACTACCCGCTGGCCAGCATCAGCACCATCCTCGTGATGCTGCTCGTCGCGATCTTCTTCGTCTCCGGCGCCGACTCCGCGTCGATCGTGATGGGGACGCTGTCGCAGCGCGGCGCGCTCCACCCGAGCCGCAAGGTCGTCGTGTTCTGGGGCGTCGTCATGGGCGCGGTCGCCGCGATCATGCTCGCCATCGGCGGGGGAGGCACAGAGGCCCTCACCGGCCTGCAGAACCTCACGGTCGTGGCCTCCCTGCCGTTCGTGATCGTGATGCTCGTGGCCTGCTACGCGCTCTGGAAGGAGCTGCGCACGGATCCGCTCATCGTGCGCCGCCAGGTCGCGGTCGAGATGATGCGCGACGCCGTGGTCAACGGCGTCGAGCAGCACGGCGACCGCTTCCAGCTCTCGGTCGACCCCGTCGAGCCGGAGGACGCGGAGATCCGCGAGCCCCTCGGCGACGAGGACGAGGCCCGGCGCTCCTGACGCCCGCCACCCACGACGAAGCCGATCCGCGCCCTGAGCGCGGGTCGGCTTCGTCGGCCCGGGCCATCGGGCGCACGCGGGGGTCCCGGGACCCTCGCGCGCCGCGCGCGTCGGTAGGGTGACGGTGATGACGACTTCCACCCCCGCCTCCGCACCATCGCCCGCGTCCACCGACGAGTCGCGCCGCCGTGCCGCCGTCGTCTACAACCCCATCAAGGTCGACCTGGCATCCCTGAAGACCAAGGTCGCCCAGGCGGCGGGCGCGGCCGGGTGGCAGGAGACCCTCTGGTACGAGACCAGCGAGGACGACCCTGGCAGGGGCGCCGCGGAGGAGGCCCTCTCGCACGACGTCGACATGGTCATCGCGGCGGGCGGCGACGGAACGGTCCGCGCGGTCGCCGAGGGCATGTCGGGATCCGGCGTCTCGCTCGGGCTCCTGCCCTCCGGCACCGGGAACCTGCTCGCGCGCAACCTCAAGCTCACGCTCAACGACGTCGAGCACTCCCTCGAGGCCGCGTTCTCCGGACGCGACCGCGCGGTGGACCTCGCGTCCATCGAGATCCTGCGCGAGGACGAGACCCGCGACAAGCACGTGTTCGTCGTCATGGCCGGCGTCGGCATCGACGCGAAGATGCTCGCCAACACCGACTCGGAGCTGAAGAAGAAGGTCGGCTGGCTCGCCTACGTCGACGCGATCTTCAAGGCCCTCCGCGACCGGGACCAGCTCCGCCTGTGCTACCGCCTCGACGGCCGCAGCGTGCACCGCCGCCGCGCGCACACGCTCATCGTCGGCAACTGCGGATCGCTGCCCGCCAACATCCTGCTGCTGCCCGACGCCGCGGTCGACGACGGCATCCTCGACGTCGTCCTCATGCGCCCCGAGGGCATCCTCGGCTGGATCCAGATCTGGCTCAAGGTCGCGCGGGAGAACGGCGTCGTCCGCCGCACCGCCGCGGGCCGCCGCCTGATGGGCCCGGAGAAGGAGGTGCGCGCTCTCGAGTACCGCACCGCCGAGGAGGTGGTGGTGCGCCTCGAGAAGGAGGAGGACATCGAGCTCGACGGCGATCCGTTCGGTCGCGCCGTGGGCTTCAAGATCCAGGTGCTGCCCGGCGGCCTGACCGTGCGGGTGCCGCAGAACTGACCTGCTCGGCGATGACGGGCAGGTGCCTGTCGGGGGTGCATGGGAGGGTCGCGCCATGATCCGCACCCTGGCCGTCTCCGGCTACCGCTCCGTCCGCGACCTCGCCCTGCCGCTCACCGGGCTCGACGTCGTCACGGGCGCGAACGGAAGCGGCAAGTCCAACGTCTACCGGGCGCTCCGCCTCATCGCCGACATGGCCCAGGACGGGGCCGTCGGCGCGCTCGCCCGGGAGGGCGGCCTCGAGGCCGTGCTCTGGGCCGGCCCCGAGGGCATCTCGCGCGCCATGCGCGACGGCGAGCACGCGGTGCAGGGCACCATGCGCAAGGGCCCCATCGCGCTCCGGCTCGGGTTCGCGGGCGACGACCTCGGCTACCTCGTCGACCTCGGCATCCCGCAGCGGGATCCCCGCGCGCTGCCGCCCACCATGTTCGGTCGCGATCCCGAGATCAAGCGCGAGCTCGTCTTCTCCGGTTCGGTCGCGCGGCCGCGCTCGCTCGTGCTGGAGCGCCGCTGGCAGGACGTGCGGGTCCGCGACGAGGCCGACGGCTGGACGCACGTCCCCGCCATGGTGCCGGCGCACCTCAGCGTGCTCAGCGAGGTCGCCGACGCGGTCACCAGCCCGGAGGCCATGATCCTCCGGCGACGCATGACCGGCTGGCGCTTCTACGACCACCTGCGCACCGACGCGGACGCGCCCGCCCGGCGCCCGCGCGTCGGCACGCGCACCGACGTCCTGGCGAGCGACGGATCCGACCTCGCGGCCGCCGTGCAGACCATCCGCGAGTGGGGCCGCGGCGACGCGCTCGACGCCATGGTCGACCGCGCGTTCCCCGGGTCGCGCATCGTCATCCGCTCGCAGGACGGCGTCCTGTCGCTGGGCCTCGAGCAGCCCGGCATCCTGCGCGTCCTCGACGCCCCGGAGCTGTCGGACGGCACGCTGCGGATGCTGATGCTCACGGCCGGGCTGCTCACCACGGAGACGCCGGAGCTCATGGTGCTCAACGAGCCGGAGACGAGCCTGCACGGCGACCTGCTCCCTGCGCTCGGCGAGCTCATCGCGGAGGCCTCCCGGCACATCCAGATCCTCGTCGTCACGCACGCTCCGGGTCTCGGCGCCGCCATCTCGGCGCATGCGGAGGCGGGGGAGCTGCTGCTGGAGAAGCCGCACGGGGAGACGCTGCTCCACGGGCAGGGCCTCCTCAGCGCACCCTCGTGGGACTGGGGCAAGCGCTGACGCTGACTCCGACGTCCACCTGCGCAGGCACGGGGAGGGACGCGCACCTGCCCCCGTCGACGACGACGCCTCCCGTGCCCCGCGGATGTGCGGGGCGAGCGGGAGGCGTCGAGTGGTGGGCGTGCCGGGTCAGCGTCCGAACGCCGCCGATGCGGGGCAGTCGAACGGGTCGCCGCCAGCCGAGAGGCCGACCCGGTTGAGGTACGCGATGACGATCCCGTAGGACGCCAGCAGCGTGGTCTCCGTGTACGGGATGTTGTGCGTCGCGCAGTACTCCTTGGCGATGACCTGGGCCTTCTTCAGCGCGGGTCGCGGCATGTTCGGGAAGAGGTGGTGCTCGATCTGGTAGTTGAGGCCGCCCATGTAGATGTCGGTCAGCCAGGTGCTCTTGATGTTCCGCGACGTGAGGACCTGGCGGCGGAGGAAGTCGACCTTGGAGTCCTTGGGCAGCACGGGCATGCCCTTGTGGTTGGGGGCGAACGAGGCGCCCATGTAGACGCCGAACACGGCGAGCTGCACGCCGACGAACGCGAAGGCCATGCCGAGGGGGAGGAAGAAGAAGACGACCGCGAGGTAGGCGATGATGCGCGTGGAGAGCATGGAGATCTCGAGCCAGCGCTTGTCGACCTTGCCCCGGCCGAACACGGTGCGGAAGCCGTGCACGTGCAGGTTGAGGCCCTCGAACATGAGGATCGGGAAGAACGCGTAGCCCTGGTGGCGCGTGAACCAGCCGTAGATGCCCTTGGCGCGGGCGGCGTCCTCCGTGGTGAAGGAGATGACGTCGCGCTCGATGTCCGGGTCCTTGCCCATGACGTTCGGGTTCGCGTGGTGACGCGAGTGCTTGGTCATCCACCAGGAGTAGCTGATGCCGACGAAGAGGTTGGCGAGCGTGCGGCCCGCGATGTCGTTGGCCTTGCCGGACTCGAACACCTGGCGGTGCGAGGCCTCGTGGGCGAGGAAGGCGAACTGGGTGAAGATGATGCCGAGACCGGCGGCGATGAGCAGCTGGAACCAGCTGTCGCCGAGGAGCACGAACCCGATGCCGAGGCCGACGAGCGCCGCGGTGATGCCGGCGAACATGAGGACGTAGAAGCCGACGCGCCGCTCCAGGAGCCCCGCTTCGCGGACGGTGTTGAGCAGCCCCGAGTAGGCGGTGGTGGGGTTCGATCCGCCGCCACGCTTGGGCTTGGTCAGGACGATGCGGGGAGGGGCGGAGGTGTCGGTGTCTGTCATGTGCCTGCTCACTCGAAGGTCGGGGCCTCTCGGCCAGGGGGAGCGGTCCGTCTCACGGGACCAAGGGGATGCAGCGCCGCGATCCGCATGACGCTCCGGCTACCGGGGATCAGGGGCGACCGAGTCCTTACCCTGCCATGTCGCGAGGCGCCGTGGGCTGAGAAACCGTCGGTGCGTCGCGGCCCGGCGGCCGCGTGTAATGTTCGCCGCCGATCGCCCCGCGGTTCGGTCCGGATCCGCTGGAGGGGGTCCACGGACGCATGCCCGCTGCGGCATGCGCGGCTCTGCGAACGAGGGGATCCTCCCCCGTGCAGCGGGCGCCGACCGGTCAGGGGACGATGACCGCGCGGCCCCGGACGGTGCCCGCGGCGAGCGCGGCGTAGGCGTCCGGACCGTCCTCCAGCGCGTACCGCTGCGTCTCGACGGTCACCTGCCCGGAGCGCGCGAGGTCGAGCACCTCGATGAGCTCGGAGCGGCTGCCCCAGTAGGGGATCCGCACGGCCGCGTCGAACGCGATGGTCCCGAAGCCGACCTCGACGCTGCCCCCGCCGATGCCGACGATCGTCACGTCGCCGCCGGCCTCGACCACCTGCACGGCGGTCGCCATCGTCGGCTTCGCGCCGACGAAGTCGAAGACGGTCTGCACGCCGCGGCCTCCGGTGATCGCGCGGATCCCGTCGGCGGCGTCCTGGTCGCTGATCACGGTGTGGTGCGCGCCGACGTGGCGGGCGAGCTCGAGCTTCTCGTCGTTCACGTCGAGGGCGATGACGGTGGCGCCGGTGAGCGCGCGGAGGATCTGGATCCCGACGTGCCCGAGCCCGCCCGTGCCGATGACGACGGCGTACGTGCCCGCACCCAGCTTCGGGAGCGAGGTCTTGATGGCGTGGTACGGGGTGAGGCCGGCGTCGGTGAGCGACACGTTCGCGACGGGATCGAGGTCGCCGAGCGGCACCAGGTGGCGCGGGTCGTCGACGATCATGTACTCCGCCATGGCGCCGGGGGCGCCGAGCCCGGGAGGCTGGATGCCCTCGGCCGCGGCGTTCTCGCAGTAGTTCTCGCGGCCCTCCGCGCACGCGTGGCATCGTCCGCAGCCCCACGGTCCGTAGACAGCGACGGCGTCGCCGACGGCCAGGTGCTCGACGCCCGCGCCCAGCTCCTCGACGACGCCGGCGCCCTCGTGGCCGAGCGTCAGGGGCAGCGGGTAGCCGCCGGCGCGGTACTCCTCCTCCGAGAGGCCCATCACGTACTCGTCCGAGTGGCACACGCCGGCGGCGGTGACGCGGAGGAGGACCTGACCGGGCCCGGGGACGGGCTTGTCGATCTCGACGACCTCGGGGTGGGATCCGATGCGGGTGTACTGGAGCGCCTTCATGCCGTCCACCGTATTCCCCGCACGGGGGAACCGGCTGGGTGCGGGCGTCGTCAGGGCAGCCGTGTGCCGTGCGGCGGCTCGACGGGCGGGGCCTGCGTGCGCTCGGGCTCGGGGAGGGCGAGCTCGGCGTCCGCGGCGTCGCGGAGGAGGGCCATGCGGCCGGCGGCCGGGCACTGCGTGGCGAGCGTCGAGGCGGACATCAGCAGGTAGACCGGTAGGAACCAGGCCAGCGTCCCGCCGCCGCCCGTGAACAGGAAGAAGGGGATCCCGATGAGCGCGATGACGGCGAGGAGCGCGGCCCCGGGGACGGGCATCGCCGACGATGCGATGGCACGACGCGATTCGGTGGCGACCCGCTCGGCCGTCCCCGCTGCGAGGGTGACGCGGCCGCGGGCGTCCACGGAGCGATCGAGCAGCGCCGCGTCGCGCCAGGCCGGGTGGGTCCCCACGATGGACGGGTGACGGCTGATCGCGCGGGTCAGCCACACGGAGACCGGCACGACGCCCGCAGCCGAACCCACGACGAGTCCGATCAGCACGGCCGCCGAGGTGGCGCGGTCCTCGCCGTCGGCGCGGGCGAAGACAGGTCGGAGGAGGAGGGCCAGGGCGGTCCCGGTGACCAGGGCGACCCCCACCGCGACGAGCAGGCGTCGCCGCGTGATGACCTCCGCGGTCCAGGAGGCGAGAGCACGGGCGCCGACGGCCGCGAGCTCGCGCCGGCCGTGGCCGGGGTCGTCCGACGCAGCGGTGGAGCGGTCGGCGGTCGTGTCGTCGGCGGTCATGCGGCCCTCTCGTCGGGGCGATCGCCCTCGTCCATCCTCGTGGGCGCGAGCGGGCCGGTCCGCCCACGCGGGCACCCCCGTCCGGGTGTCCAGGCGCCGCATCGGGGCTGGACGCGCGTCGGCGGTGCCTGGGAGGCTCGCGGCATGACCGCAGCGCAGCCCTCATCCGCCTCCGAACCCACCTCACCACCCGCGCTCGACGCCGTCCGCGACGACCTCATCCGCCACCTCCGCCTGGCCCGCGAGGCGCTGGTCTGGAAGCTCGAGGGCCTCGGCGACCACGACGTCCGCCGGCCGCTCGTGCCCACGGGATCAAACCTGCTCGGCCTCGTGAAGCACGCGGCGGGCGTCGAGGCGGGCTACCTCGGCTTCGTCTTCGGGTGGCCGTTCCCCGAGCAGCTGCCGTGGATGGAGGAGGACGCGCCGCCGAACGCCGACATGCGCGCGACCGCGGACGAGTCGTGTGCCGACATCGTGGGCCTCTCCGAGCGCGTCGGCGCGCACTCCGAGGCGACGCTCCGGGCGCTCCCCCTCGACGCCGTCGGCCGCGTGCCGTGGTGGCCGGGGGAGGCGGGGCTGGTGACCGTGCAGCGGATCGCCGTGCACCTGATCGCCGAGCTGAACCGGCACGCCGGGCACGCGGACATCCTCCGCGAGCTGGTCGACGGCGCCGCGGGGCTGCGGGCCGAGAGCGGGAACCTGCCGGCCGGCGACGCCGCGTTCTGGCGGGCTGAGCACGCCGAGACCGCGCGCGTCGCCCGCCAGGCGGCGGGGCTGCCGCCGGTCGACTGACCGGGGCCCCGCCGGGCGGTCGGCTGGTGTACTGAGTCATGACGTTGGTGACACTCGGGCCGCGGGCGTCAGCCCGTGGCTTGAGTGGATTCGTTCAGTGTTGTAGTGCTCGATGAAGGGGTCAAGCGCGTCGGCGCGGTGTTGGTTGCTGGTGAAGGGTTGCCGGTAGGCCCACTCGGTCGCGAGGGTCCGGTTGAAGCGCTCGACCTTGCCGTTCTGCCAGGGGCAGTGCGGGCGGATGAACTTCTGCCGCGCGCCCAGGTCCTGGACGGCGTTCTTGAACGCGGTCGAGTGCCGGTAGGCGAACGCGTTGTCCGTGATGACCCGCTCGATCCGGGTGATCCCGCGCCCGGCGAAGTACGCCGCTGCGCGGGTCAGGAACCCGGCCGCGGTCGCGCCTTTCTCATCGGGATGGATCTCCGCGTAGGCGAGACGGGTGTGGTCATCGACCGCGGCATGGACGTAATCGAACCCGATCCCGCGGCCGCGGACCTGCTCGCTGCGCCCGTGGACCCGCCAGCCGCCTCCGTCCGGGATCCTCCCGAGCTTCTTCACGTCCACGTGGATCAGATCACCCGGATGCTCGTGCTCATACCGGTGCGCCGTTGACCGGGATGCCCGGATCACGGCCCCGGTGACGGGGTCCAACCATGCCAACGGCGGCGCCCCGTGCCGGCGCAGGATGCGGGAGATCGTGCGGGCCGGAACGCTCGTCACCGGAGCCAGCCGGGCGGGCCCGAACCGAAGTTCCGCGCGCGCAGCCAGCACGGCGCCTTCCTGTTCCGGACTCGTCCTCGCCGGCATCGACCGTGGTCTCGAGGACCGATCCGCGAGCCCCGCGACACCCTCCTGACGGAACCGGGCCACCCACCGATGCGCGCACTGACGCGACACCCCGAGCTCGCGAGCCACATGCGACACCGGACGACGATCCTCGACCACCCGGCGAACGAGGAGAAGCCGACCATGAACAGTCAACCGGGCATTAGCGATGGGACATCGAGGCCTCCTGGCGATGGTTGAACTAGACAGCTCCATCAAGCCAGGAGGCCTCTTCACACGCCCCGAAGTGTCACCAACGTCACGGCCGAGTACAGCTAGGCGCGCGCGAACCGCAGGGTCGCGATCTCGAACGGCCGCAGCGTCAGCTCGATCCCCTCGCCCGACGGCCGCGCGTCGGCGCCCTCCAGCGGCCGCTCCAGCAGGTCGGTGCGGATGGGGTCGCCGAGGCCGGCTGCCGCGTCAACCCGCACGACCGTGCGCTCGCGGCCGCCGCGCGCCTCGTAGAGCCGCACGACCAGGTCGCCCGAGCGGTCCTCGGCGAGCTTGACGGCCTCGATCACGACGGCCGCGTTGGACGACGTGACGAGCGGGGCGACGCCGTGGTCGCCGGCGACCTCGCGCATCGGCAGGTTCAGCCGGTAGCCCGCGTCGGCGGCGCCCAGCACGTCGGGCGCGACCCGCACCGCGGAGCGCAGCACGTGCCGGCCCTGGTCGGCGTGCGGGTCGGGGAACACGGGCGCCCGCAGCAGCGACTGGCGCACGAGGGTCGCGCTGCCGCCGTCGGGGCGGGGGATCCGCGTCACGTCGTGCCCGTACGTCGCGTCGTTCGCGACCGCCACCCCGAAGCCGGGCTCACCCACGTGCACCCAGCGGTGCGCCACCGTCTCGAAGCGCGCCGTCTCCCACGAGGTGTTCGCGTGCGTCACCCGCTGCACGTGCCCGAACTGCACCTCGGACGCGGCGCGGTCGGCGTGCACGTCGACCGGGAACGCGAGCTTCAGGAGCTTCTGCCGCTCGTGCCAGTCGACGTCGGTGACGACCTGCAGCTCCGGCTCGCCGGCCGGCAGCGTCCACGTCTGGGTGACGCGCGAGGCGCCGAAGGCGCGCTCGACCACGAGGGCCGCGCCCTCGATCCGCACCGACTCGACATCGGTGAGGTCGGTGCGGTTGCGGCGGTAGGCGTCGTCGATGTCCCACGCGTCCCACTGGTTCGGGGTGTCGCGGAAGAGCTGCAGGAGGCCGAGGCGCTGACCCGGTGCGACGAGGTCGCGACCCGATGCCGCGTCCACGAGCGAGGACACCGTGCCGTCGGCCTCGAAGCGCGCGCGGACGAGGCCGTTGTCGATGAGCCAGCCGTCGCCGTCCGCGACGGGCGCGGGGGAGCCGGGCGCGGGATCCACGACCGCGGCCGACAGCGCGCCGACGCCCGCCGCGTCCACGGGCGCCGCGTTGAACGCGATGCGCCGCTCGCCGGATCCCGCGAGCACCGACTGCGCGTCGGCCATGAGCTCCCGCAGCCGCCCCTGCACGCGGGCGTGCTCGCGCTCCGCCTCCTGGTGCACCCAGGCGATGGACGTGCCCGGCAGGATGTCGTGGAACTGCAGCAGCAGCACCGTGCGCCAGAGCGCGTCGAGCTCGTCGTGCGGGTACTCGACGAGGCCGCGCACCGCCGCGGTCGCGAGCCACAGCTCCGCCTCCCGCAGCAGGTGCTCGCTCCGCCGGTTCCCCTGCTTCGTGCGCGCCTGCGACGTGTACGTGCCGCGGTGGAACTCCAGGTACATCTCGCCCGACCACACGTGCGGGTCCCGGAGCTCGGCCTTCGCGGCGTCGAAGAAGTCGAGCGGCGTGCCGAGCGTGACGCGCGGCGACCCCTCGAGGTCGCGTGTGCGGTGGGCGGCCGCGACCATCTCGCGGGTGGGCCCGCCGCCGCCGTCCCCCCAGCCGAACGGGACGATGGACGCGTTGCTCACGGCCTTCTCCGCGTGCTGCCGCTCGGCGCGCGCGAGGTCCTCGCCGGAGAGGTCGGAGTTGTAGGAGTCCACCGGCGGGAAGTGCGTGAAGACGCGGCTGCCGCCGATCCCCTCCCAGAGGAAGGTGTGGTGCGGCATCGTGTTGGTCTCGTTCCACGACTGCTTCTGCGTGAAGAAGTACTCCGCTCCCGCGCCCCGCACGATCTGCGGCAGCGCGGCCGTGTAGCCGAAGGAGTCGGGCAGCCACACCTCCCGGGCGTCGATCCCGAACTCCTCGAGGAAGAACCGCTTGCCCTGCACGAGCTGGCGGACGAGCGCCTCGCCGCCCGGCATGTTCGTGTCGGACTCGACCCACATGCCGCCGACGGGCACGAAGCGGCCCTCGGCCACGCGCTGGCGCAGCCGCTCGAACAGGCCCGGGTGGTCCTCCTTCAGCCAGGCGTACTGCTGCGCGCTGGAGGCCGCGAACACGAAGTCGGGATCCTCGTCCATGAGCGCGAGCACGTTGGAGAACGTGCGGGCGACCTTGCGGCGCGTCTCGCGCACGGGCCAGAGCCACGCGGAGTCGATGTGCGCGTGGCCGACGGCCGTGACCCGGTGCGCGCTCGCGTGGGCGGGCGCCGCGAGCACCGCCGCGAGCGCCCTCCGGCCGGCGGCGGCGGTGCCGGCGACGTCGTCGGGATCCACCGCGTCGCACGCGCGCTCCAGCGCCGCGAGGATCTCGGCCCGCCGCGACGACGCCGGATCCAGCTGGCCCATGAGCCCCTGCAGCGTCCAGACGTCGCGGTCGAGCTCCCAGACGGCCTCGTCGCGCCACGCGAGGTCCATGGTGCGGAGCGTGTAGAGGGGATCGTCGCCCGCGGTGGCGAGGTCGCCGAGCGGCGTCTCGCCGTAGAAGGAGTTGCCGCCGACGTCGGGGTTCGAGGCGGCCTCGATCCAGAGGTCGATGGGCGTGCCCGGCCCGGTGCCCGCCCCGACGCCCTCGAGCGGCACGTACCCGTTGTACGGCTCGATGGCCTTCACGACGCTGCCGTCGGGACGGTGGACGAGGCCCTCGGCCTGGAACCCGGGCTGGCGGTCGCTGAAGCCGAGGTCGACGAGCACCTCGAGCGCGGTGCCCGCGGCGTCCGCGTCGTCGGGCACGGTCCCGGTGACGTGGAACCACGTCGTGCCCCATGCCCGGCTCCACGGCGTGCCGACCGCGAACGGCCGGTACTCCTGCTGCACGGCCTCCGCGAACGGGACCGGTTCGCCGGGCGCGTCCCAGGCCTCGATCGTGAGCGGGATCCGCCGGCGGTGGACGTTCGGGGTGAGGCGGTCGAGGATGAAGCGGGCGATGCGGGCCTCGGCGAGCGCGGTGGTGGGGGGCATGGTCATCTCCAGTCGATGGCGCGGCGTGCCGCGGGCGGGTGGATCGGGTCGTGCGCGGCGCGCGGTCGGCGCCGATGGCGGATGGTGCGGTCGGGCGGCGTCAGCGTGGCGATGGGCCGATGCCGCCGCCCGCGGATCAGCCCTTCACGGCGCCGGCGAGGGCGTTCGACCCGCCGAGCGTGCGCGAGACGAGCACGTACAGCGCGATGACGGGCACCGAGTAGACGAGCGAGAACGCCGCGAGCTGGCCGTACGCGACCGAGCCGTACTGCCCGAAGAAGTTGAAGATGCTCACGGCGGCCGGCTGCTTGTCCGGGCTCAGCAGGAGGATGAAGGGCACGAAGAAGTTCCCCCAGGCCTGGATGAACACGAAGATGAACACCACCGCGATCCCGGGCCGCATGAGCGGCACGACGATGTGGGTGAGCGTGCGCATCATAGACGCGCCGTCCGTCCACGCGGCCTCCTCGAGGGAGATCGGTACCGAGTCCATGAAGTTCTTCGCCATCCAGATCGCCATCGGCAGGCTCGTGGCGGCGAGGAAGAAGACCGTGCCGCCGATCGAGTCGATGAGGTCGAGCGTGACGAAGAGGCTGTAGACGGGCACCATCATCGCGGTGATGGGCAGGCACGTGCCGAAGAGGATCCCGTAGAGGAACGGCTTGTTGATCCGCATCCGGTACCGCGACAGGGGGTAGGCCGCGAGGATCGCGACCACCACCGTCACGACGGCGCAGCCGCCCGAGAGCACGAGGCTGTTCATCAGGGGGATGAACGAGATCTCGGGCGTGAGCACGGCCCGGAAGTTCTCCAGCGTGAACTCCGCCGGCACCTTCGCCGAGAGCGTCGCCGACGGGTCGACCGACGCCAGCACGAGCCAGACGAGCGGCACCGCGAAGCACAGGGCGACGACGACGAGCACCAGGTTCGCGACGAGGCGCATCACGCGGCCGCTGGGAGAGGTCATGCGGGATCCCGGAGGCCGGGCCGACCGCCTCCTCGGGCCGGGCGGGCGGCCGGCGTGGTCGTCGGGGTCATCGTGGTCACGGCCATGGTCAGTCCACCTCCGGGCGCAGCGCCCTGATGTAGATCACCGAGAAGACCGCGCCGACGAGCAGCATGATCGTGGCGATCGCGGTGCCGAAGCCCAGCTGCGAGAACTGGAACGCCTCCTGGTAGGCGAGGATCGGCAGGGTCGAGCTGCTGGTGCCCGGACCGCCGCCCGTCATCACGAAGATGAGGGTGAAGACCGAGAGCGTCTGCAGCGTGGTAAGCATCAGGTTGGTCGAGATGCTGCGGCTGATGACCGGCAGCGTGATGAACACCAGCCGCTGCCAGCCGGTCGCGCCGTCCACCTCGGCGGACTCGGTGATCTCCGGCGGCACCTCCTGCACGGCCGCCGAGTAGACGAGCATCGAGAAGGCGGATCCGCGCCAGACGTTCGCGAGGATGACCGACAGCAGCGGCAGGCCGTAGAGCCAGTTCGGGCCCTGGATCCCGAAGAAGCCGAGGATCGTGTTGAGCGTGCCCGAGTCGTTGAAGAACGCGTACGCGGCGAACGCGGCGACGATCTCCGGCAGCACCCACGCCGCGATGACGAAGGTGCCGACGATCGCGCGCACGACGCGGTTCCCCTGTCGCATGAGCAGCGCCAGGCCGAGGCCGACGACGTTCTGCCCGACGACCGCGGAGAAGAACACGAACGCGAGCGTGAGGAGCACCGACTTGGGGAAGTCGGGATCCGCGAACAGCGCCGTGTAGTTGTCGAACCCGATGAACTGCGCGCCGCCGGCGGCGTACCCGGTGAGGGACGCGTCGGTGAAGGAGCTGTAGAGGCTCGAGATCACGGGGCCGAGGAGGAACAGGGCGAGCAGGACGATCGAGGGCAGCAGCGGGATGGTGCGCGCGCCGGTGCGGAGCGCGCGGGCGCGGGCGCGCCCCGGGCGGACGGGCGACGGCCCGCCGACGACCGGGCCGGATCCCGATCCCGATCCCGCTCCCGATCCCGCGGCGCCCCGCCGGTCAGCGCTCCGCACGTCGGCGTCGGGGCCGACCGGGACGGGGGCGATGGTGGCCACCGTCAGCCCTCCGCCTTCTGCGTCCCGTCCTCGCCGACGATGCCGACGAGCGCCTGGTCGTAGGCGGCCGCGGCCTCCGACGGGGACTGCTGGCCGGTCATCACCGACTCCATGGCCACGGTGATCGCGTTGGAGATGCGGCTGTAGTCGGTGGTCGCCGGGCGGAAGTGCGTCTTGTCGACGATGGAGGAGAAGAACTCGAACGTCGGGTTGGACGCGACGTACTCGGGATCCTCGGCGACGTCGCTGCGGACCGCGATCTGGCTGGCCGCGATGTCGTACGACTGCGAACCGTCCTTGTCGAGCGCGTCGGCGATGAACTCGAACGCCTTGTCGGGGTTCGCCGTCTTCGCGCCGACCGCGAGGGTCCACCCGCCCGACATGCTGACCGCGCCGGGAGCCTGGCCGTCCTGCGTGGGCATGGGCGCCTGGCCCATCACGTCGCTCCACTCGGGCCACGGGTTCGTGCCCGTGTCGAGCCAGGTGCCGCTCAGCCACGAGCCGTCGAGGTCGATGGCGAGCTTGCCCTGCGGGATCCGCTGGCCGGCGACGATGGTCCCGATGTTGGTGTCGAGCGCCTCCTCGGGCTTCGGGCCGATCCCGCCCTGGTAGACGTCGCGGATGAAGCCGAGCGAGTCCTCGAAGCCCTGGGAGCCGGTGATCCACTTGCTCGTCGAGTCGTCGTAGAGGGTGCCCGTGGGGGTGCCGTAGTGCAGCATCTCGAAGCCCTGCATCGTCGCGCCCTCGCCCTGCGGCTTGCCCGAGTAGACGTTGATGGGCACCACGTCCGGCAGCTCCTGCTTGATCGTCTTCGCGGCGTCGAGCACGTCGTCCCAGGTCTTCGGCTCCCACGGCACGGGGAGGCCCGCCTTCTGGAAGAGGTCCTTGTTGTACCAGAGGGCGCGCGTGTCGGTGCCCATCGGGATCCCGTAGACCTTGCCGTCCTCGCCGACGCCCGCCTGCTTGGCGGAGTCGAAGAACTTCGACCAGTCGTCCCACTTCGCGACCTGGTCGTCGAGGGGGAGGAGGTAGCCGGCGGCCGCGTCGGACTTCACCTTGAACGTGTCCTCGTACATCACGTCGGGGGCGGTCGAGGCGGAGCGGTTCATCAGCGCGAGCTTGGTGAAGTAGTCGTCGTTCTGCGCGGCGATGGGAACGAACTCGACCTTCATGCCGGGGTTCGCGGCCTCGAAGGTCTTCGCGGTCTCCTTCATGTGGGCGTCCATCTGGGTGAAGGTGCCGAACTTTTGGTAAGCGACCTTGATGGTCTTGCTGTCGCCTCCGCCGCCCGCGCCGCCCGAGCAGCCGGTGGCGAGGAGGAGGGCGGCGACGGACGCCGCCGTGATCTGGAGGATGCGGGCCCGCGTCCTGCGGCGAGGCGTTCGGTTCGTCATGGTGCTCCCTTGCTCCACTTGCTCGGACGGTCGGCGTCGTCGCCGCCCGTCGGGATTAGCCAAACGTATGGACTAATCCATGTCAAGACATCCTCCATCTCGATCCGGTGACGGGGCGGGCGCACGGACCGCGATCGCCGGCCGTCGGCAGCAGACGATGAGGCGGGCCCGGCGGGATGGGGCGCCCAGCCGCGGACGGGCGCCCAGCCGCGGACACGCGCTCAGCCGCGGATGGGCGCTCAGCCGCGGATGAGCATCGCCGACGGGCGCGGCGAGAACGCGTTGTCGAGCACGAGGCAGGCGGCGCCCACGGCGGCGACGTCCTCGCCGACGGCCGACTCGACCACCCGCACGGGGTGCTTCGCGATGAGCGCGGGGGACCGACGCACCTCCTCGGGCAGCGTCTCCAGCACGAGGCGCGCGATCGGGTGCCAGAACGGGCCGCCGCAGACGACCTCGTCGAGGTCGAGTAGGTTCACCTGGATCACGATGGCGCGCGCGAGGTGCCGGGCTGCCGCCTCCACGATCCGGCGGGCGGAGCCGTCCTCGGTGTCCGCGCGGGCGGCGAGCGCATGGAAGGCCTCACCGATCAGGCGCATGTCGACCGCGTCGCCGCTCGCCGCCGCCTCCTCGAGCGCCGCGTCGGACACGTCGCCGGCCCGGAGCACGCCGCCCTCGACGGCCTGGCGCACGAGCGCGTGCGGGGTGATCAGCTCGCCCACGCAGCCGACCCGCCCGCACGTGCAGCGCCTCCCGCGTGCGGCGACCATGATGTGCCCGGCGTCGCCCGCGTTGGAGCTCGCGCCGCGCACGGGCTCGCCGCCGAGCACGAGGCCGGTGCCGAACCCCGTGCCGTAGTAGACGAAGGCGAGGTGTCGGCGATCCCCGGGGCCGAACCACAGCTCGGCGACGGCGGCGGCGGTCACGTCCTTCTCGAGGAGCACCGGCAGCCCGGTCGCGGTGCTGAGGGCCGAGCGCAGCGGCACGTGGCGCCAGTGGGGGAGCATCGGCGGATCCAGCACGAGGCCCGCGCCCACGTCGATGGGTCCGGGGGCGGCGAGTCCCACGCCGAGCACGGCCCCGCGATCCACGCCGGCGCCGGCGATGAGCCCGTCGACGAGCCGCGCGACGAGCGCCACCACCTCGTCGGGGCGGGACGCGGACGGCGTCGGGCTGCTCACGTGCCGGAGGACCGTGCCCTCGAGGTCGAGCAGCACGGAGGTGATGACCGCGGGATCCATGTGCACGCCCACCGCGAAGCGCCCGCCGGCCACGAGGTGCAGGAGGGTGCGGGGCTTGCCGGGCCCGCGGATCACGGTGCCGCCCTCGCGCACGAGCCCCTCGTCGATGAGGCGGCGGGAGACGTTGGTGACGGTCTGCGCGCTGAGGCCCGTGCGCTCGGCGATCTCGGAGCGGCTGGCGCCCTCGGCCGCCCGGCGCACCGCGTCGAGCACGACGGTGCGGTTGTAACCGCCGATGGCGGGCAGGTTCGTGCCGCGTCGCATGGGCACCTCCTCGGGCCGGCCGTCGCCCGCCGGGCGCGGGCCTCTCCGCAGTATCCCGGATGCGCGCACGGCGATCGCACCGCGCGCGGCGCCTCCGGCACGCCTTACCGCTGTCCGGGGGAGACCGCGACACGCCCGGCCGCGCCGACCGAGGGCGGAGGAGGGTGGAGCCATGACCGATCTGCTCGCGACCGCCCACGAAGCGGTGCGCACCCTCCCGTCGCCCCTCCCCGCCGCGCGCGGCCCGCTCAGCGCCGCGCTCCTCGCCGACCTCGTCGGGGGATCCTCCGCGCCGTCCGTGCTCGGATCCGACACGGCCGTCGGCAGCGCCGTCGAGGCCCGCTCCCTCGCCTCCGCTCCCGACCTCGCGGCGCTCGCCGCCGATGCGCTCGCCGCCACGGGCGACGTGGTCCGGGACGACGACGTCCAGCTGGCCCTGTTCTGCCTCTACGAGCTGCACCACGCCGGCCTCGCCGGGGTGGGCGATGACCGCGAGTGGGACCCGCGGCTGATCGCCGTGCGCGGGATCCTCGAGGGCGCGTTCGAGGCCGTCCTGCGCGAGCGCATCGCCGTTCCCGCGCGTCCCGAGCCCACGTCCGCGGGCGTCGCGGCCGCGCTCTTCGCGCTCACCTCGGCCGACTCCGGCCCGTCCCTCTCCCGCTTCGTCGCGCGGAAGGCGAGCGTCGAGCAGCTCCGCGAGTTCCTCGTGCAGCGCTCGATCTACACGCTCGGCGAGGCCGACCCGCACTCCTGGGCGATCCCGCGCCTCCGCGGCCGCGCCAAGGCGGCGCTCGTGGAGATCCAGGCCGACGAGTACGGCGGCGGCCGGCCCGAGCGCGTGCACGCCACCATCTTCGGCGCGACCCTGCGCGGCGTCGGCCTCGACGACCGCTACGGCTCCTACCTCGACGACGTGCCCGCGATCACGCTCGCGTCGTCGAACGCCATGTCGCTCTTCGGCCTGCACCGGCGCCTCCGCGGCGCGATCGTCGGCCACCTCGCCGCGTTCGAGATAACCTCGAGCGTGCCGAGCCGCCTGTACGCGAGCGGGATCCGCCGGCTGGGCTTCGGCGACGACGTCGCCTGGTACTACGACGAGCACGTCGAGGCCGACGCCGTGCACGAGCAGATCGCCGCGCACGACCTCGCGGGCGGGCTCGTCGAGTCCGAGCCCGGGCTGCTCGACGACGTCCTGTTCGGCGCGGCCGCGTGCCTCGAGGTCGAGGGCTGGGTCGGCGCGCACGTGCTCAGCAGCTGGCAGGCCGGACGGTCGTCGCTGCGGGAGGGGTCGACGGCCGCGGTCGTGGCCGCCGCGTGAGCGCGTCGCCCGCGGACGACGAGTTGACGCGGGGATCCGGAGCCGCCCGGTCGCCCGCGCCCGAGCCGCCGCGCATCATCGCGTACCCGGACGGCCCGCTGCTCGTGCGCGGCGAGTTCGAGATCGTGGATCCGCAGGGGCGGCCCGTGCCGCGCACCCGGCGGACGGTCGCGCTCTGCCGCTGCGGCGTCTCCTCGATCAAGCCCTACTGCGACGGCACGCACCGCCTGGTCGGCTTCCGCACGGATCCACCCGCGCCGGACGCGGCCGCGGAGTAGCGGCGACGATGTACTCGGCCATGACGTTGGTGACACTTCGGGGCGTGTGAAGAGGCCTCCTGGCTTGATGGAGCTGTTCAGTTCAACCATCGCCAGGAGGCCTCGATGTCCCACGGTAATGCTCGTCTGACGGTTCACGGGAGGGTTCTCCTCGTGCGGCGGGTGGTGGAGGATCGTCGGCCGGTCGCGCACGTCGCGCGGGAGCTGGGGGTGTCGCGGCAGTGCGCGCATCGATGGGTGAACCGGTTCCGTGCCGAGGGGCTGCGAGGGCTGACGGATCGGTCATCGCGGCCCCGGTCAGTACCGAGGCGAACGAGCCCGGAGCGGGAACGGGCCGTGCTGGAAGCGCGGGCCCAGTTGCGGGCGGGTCCTGCGCGGCTGGCGCCGGTGACAGGTGTTCCATCCCGTACGATCTCCCGCATCCTGCGCCGGCACGGGGCGCCGCCGTTGGCATGGTTGGACCCCGTCACCGGGGCCGTGATCCGGGCATCCCGGTCAACGGCGCACCGGTATGAGCACGAGCATCCGGGTGATCTGATCCACGTGGACGTGAAGAAGCTCGGGAGGATCCCGGACGGAGGCGGCTGGCGGGTCCACGGGCGCAGCGAGCAGGTCCGCGGCCGCGGGATCGGGTTCGATTACGTCCATGCCGCGGTCGATGACCACACCCGTCTCGCCTACGCGGAGATCCATCCCGATGAGAAAGGCGCGACCGCGGCCGGGTTCCTGACCCGCGCAGCGGCGTACTTCGCCGGGCGCGGGATCACCCGGATCGAGCGGGTCATCACGGACAACGCGTTCGCCTACCGGCACTCGACCGCGTTCAAGAACGCCGTCCAGGACCTGGGCGCGCGGCAGAAGTTCATCCGCCCGCACTGCCCCTGGCAGAACGGCAAGGTCGAGCGCTTCAACCGGACCCTCGCGACCGAGTGGGCCTACCGGCAACCCTTCACCAGCAACCAACACCGGGCCGACGCGCTTGACCCCTTCATCGAGCACTACAACACTGAACGAATCCACTCAAGCCACGGGCTGACGCCCGCGGCCCGAGTGTCACCAACGTCATGACCCAGTACAGCTAGGCGGTCGCGGTGTCCCCGTCCTCCGTCGCCGACTCCTCGCGCGGCACGACGAGGATCTCCGAGATCCGCCGCCGGTCGAGCGCCGTCACCTGGAGGGTCACGCCGTCGACCTCGACCGAGTCGCCCACCTGCGCGAGCCGACCGAGGTTCTCGATGACGAAGCCCGCGACCGTGTCCGACGCGGAGTCGGGCAGCTTCACGCCCGTCGCCTCCTCGAAATCCTGGAAGTTGAGGCGGCCGTCGATCGTGCCGCCGTCCTCCGCGAGGTCGCGTGCGGCCGAGTCGGTGTCGTACTCGTCGAAGATCTCGCCGACGACCTCCTCCACGAGGTCCTCGAGGGTGACGATGCCGTCCGTGCCGCCGTACTCGTCCACGATCACGGCGATCTGGTGGCCCTCGGCGCGCATCATCGTGAGCGTCGGCAGCACCCGCGCGGTCGCCGGGAGGTAGGGGATCGGGCGGAGGATCTCGGACACCGGCCGCTCGGGATCCGCCGCGATGGCCTGGTACAGGTCGCGCACGTGCACGAAGCCGATGACGTCGTCGATGGTCTTGTCGACCACCGGGTAGCGCGAGTACGGCCGGTCCTGCACGTCGATGCCCGCCTCGCGGACCGTGCCGGTGCCGTCGAGCGCCGCGATCTCGGGCCGCGGCTTCATCACCTCGCTGAGCTGGCGGTGGCGGAGGGAGAGGACGTCGTCGAGGATCCGGCGCTCGTCGTCCGGGAGGCCCTCGTGGCTGGAGACGATGTCGCGGAGCTCCTCCTCGCTCATCTCCTCGCCGGTCTTGTGCGGGTCGCCGCCGAGGAGGCGCACGACCACGTCCGTCGAGACGGAGAGCAGCCAGATCACGGGCCGCATGAGGATGGCGAAGCCGTTGAGCACGGGCGCGACGCCGTACGCGAAGCCGGCGTTGCGCTGGATCGCGAGGCGCTTGGGCGCGAGCTCGCCGAGCACGAGCGACAGGTAGGCGATCACGAGCGTGAGCAGGAGCGTCGCGACCGTCGACGCGAGGCCCGATTCCAGGCCCCACGACTCGAGCACCGGGACGACGGACGGCGCGATCGACGCGGCGCCGTACGCGGCCGACGCGAAGCCCGCGACGGTCACGCCGATCTGCACCGCCGCGAGGAAGGTGTTGGGGTTCCGGGCGAGCGCGGCGACCTTCTCGCCGCGGCGGCCGCGGGCGGCGAGGGCGTTGAGCTGCCCCTCGCGGAGGGTGACGAGCGCCATCTCGGTGGCGGCGAACACGCCGCCGACGAGGACGAACACGACGACCAGGACGATGTTGAGGAGGAGGTCGCCGTTCACGAGCGGGCGCCGGTCGAGCGGGTGCCGGTCGGGCGGCTGGCATCGAGGGGGCGGGCGGCGCGGAGGGTGCGGGGCGTGCCCGGGGTCGTCCGGGCGCCGGGACTGTGGCTGTCGGGAGCGGGCTCCCGCGCGGTTCTGTGCATGGATCGAGGGTAGTGGAGCAGGTGGGGAAACAGCCGGGCCGGCCGGCGGCGGCGGCGGTGCCCTACGGTCGGGGCATGGATCAGACAGTGCTCGACGGGTCGTGGCTCGGCAGCTCCGGGTGGGTCACGCTCGCCCTCGTGAACGCGGGGCTCGCGGAGCAGAAGGGCCGATCCCGGTGGAACTGGTTCCTCGTCTCGATCGTCCTCGGGCCGATCGCGACGTTCTTCATCGTGACGTGGGAGCGGGTGCCCGAGCGTCCCGACGCGACGCCGGCGGAGGGGCCGGCGAACGGGCTCCTCGCGGTGGGGATCGGGCTGGCGGCGGCTGCCGTCGTCATCGCGGTGGTCGCGGTGATCGGTGGCGACACGGGTCCGTGGATCGCCGCGGCCGCGCTCGCGCTCGTCGCGGCGGTCTTCCTCGTCCTCCACGTCCTCGCGCGCCGGCGCTGGGCGGCGCTGCAGGCGGGCCGGGGTGCCGCGTCCCCGGGTCCTCTGGATCCGCGGCCCTAGCGGTCGCCGTCGGGTGGCGGGCGCCGCCCCTCAGCCGCGCAGCCGCGGGTAGGCGGCGAGCGTCGGCGCGTGGCGCGCGCTCGTGAGGAGGAAGCGGTCGGCGAACCCGCGGACGGGACGCGACGCGGCCACCCGCACGGCGCCGCGCATCACCCGCTGGCCGACCGCCGACGACGGGTGCGTGAGCCGCGCACCGCCCGGCGGCAGCCCCTGCGCGCTGTCGGCATATCGGCGCAGCTGCCCCTCGTAGCGCGCGAACGCGGCCGCGAAGGTGTCGCCCGTGTCCGCGAGCGCGCGTCCCAGCTCGCCCGCGAGCACGTGGGCGGAGACCAGCGACAGGGTCGTGCCCATGCCGGTGAAGCCGGATCCCCATGCCGCGTCGCCGAGGAGCGCGATGCGTCCCTTCGACCACGTCGAGACGATCACCTGCTCCATGCGCTGCGTGTAGAACTCGTCCGGTCGCGCCTGGAAGCCGTCGAGGATCCGCTCGACCTGCCAGCCCGCGCCGCGGAAGCGCGCGCGGAGGATGGTCATCTGCGCGTCGATCGGCAGCTGCTCGAAGCCGGACGGCTCCGACTCGAACGACAGGCTCGCGCGGATCGTGCCCTCGTCGTCGGGGCGGATGGTGGCGTTCCGCGCGCCGCATCCCGTGAGGAAGTCCCAGTAGCCGGTGTCGCCCGGGATCCGGTCGATGGTCCCGTAGGCGATGCTCACGCTGTGGTCGCGGAGGGTCGTCTCCTCGGCGAACGCCAGGCGGCGCGTGCGGGAGCTGCGGCCCTCGGCGACCAGCAGGAGGTCGTAGCGCTCGCGGGATCCGCTGGCGAGCTCGACGTCGACCCCGGTCGCGTCCTGCTGCACCCCCGTCACGAAGTCGCCGTGGCGGATCTCGACGTCGTCCCGCACGAGGTCGACGAGGATCCCCGCGAACCGGCCGCGCAGGATCTCCACCTCCGCCGTCGGCCCGTCCTCGCCCTCCGCGCGCGGGAAGGTCGCGAGCACGCGCCCCTCCTCGTCGACGAATCGCGTGCCGTCCTCTCCCGTGAGGTTCGCCATCACGACGTCCTCGATGCCCATGCGCCGGAGGACCTCGCGGCCGAGACCGCGCACGTCGATGTTCTGCCCCGCCTGGCGCTGCTCGGCCGACCGCTCGAGCAGGGTCACGTCGAAGCCCTCGCGGTGGAGGCCCCAGGCGAGCGCGGGTCCGGCGATGCTGGCCCCGGTCACGAGGACCCTCGGGCGGTGGTGGGTGGTGTCGGACATGCGTGATCTCCTCGTGTCGTCGAGCTGTCCCGGGATGCCGGGCACGAGTAGACTCTATGGCGCAGATGCTTCACTGTGAAGCATTCCGGGCGACTCGGAGGATCACGACATGACCCACACCATCGCGGTCCCGGGGGACCGCTCCGAGGTGCTCGAGCGGCTGCGGGACTACACGACCGCGTTCGACGAGTCGGTGCGGCAGCTGGCCGCGGCGCTCGGGCTGCCGACGACGGACACGACGGCGCTCGCCGAGATCATCTGGGCGGAGACCGCCGACCGGGCGCTGTCCCCGGCCCGCCTCTCGGAGCGGCTCCACCTGACCTCGGGGGCCACGACCGCGCTCATCAACCGGCTCGAGGGCGGCCGGCACATCGGGCGGAGCCGGGAGAGCGCCGACCGGCGCGTGGTCACGCTGCGGCCGACGGCCGAGACGCGCGCGCGAGCGATGGCCCTGCTGCAGGGCGCCCAGGCCGACATCGACCGGGCGCTCGACGGCTTCACCGCCGAGCAGCTCCGCACGGCGGCCGCCGTCGTGCGGGCGGTCACGGACGGGACCGCGGCGGGGACGCGCGGGATGGCGGGCGACGGATCGACGCCCACCTGAGGGTCGGTCGCCGGGTCAGCCCGTGGGGACGCAGGGGCTGGCGCAGCCCGCGGCGCGCTGTCGTTCGAGCTCCCGTTCGCGCGCCCGCTCCAGCAGCGACACGTGCAGGTACCCCGCGTAGCCGCCGGGCGTGCGCCCCTCGCGGCGGCTCGACGTGAGCACCTCGCCCGCCGCCGACGCCGTGATCCGCGCGTCGAGGCCGCGGAGCCGGGCCACCAGGTCGACGTCCTCGTGCTCCGCGACGGCCGGGAATCCGCCGGCCGCGGCGTACGCGTCGGCGCGCACGCCGAGGTTCGCGCCGTGCACGTGCCCGTTGGCGTGGCCGGGCACGCGCGTCGAGCGCCAGGCCGCGATCTGATCCGGGCTGAGGTCGTCCAGCTCGGGGCGCACAGTGCCCACGACCACGTCGGCCCCGGCATCCGCGAGCTCGAGCTGGCTCGTGATCCACGCGGGCGGCACCGCGGAGTCGGCGTCGGTGCACGCGATCCAGTGCTCGGCGTCGTCGCCCTCCCAGCCCGCGCGGGCGGCGTCGACCCCCTGGGCGCGCGCCGCGCCCACGCGACCGGCCGCGCTCTCGATGACCTCGACGCCGGCTGCGCGCGCCACCTCCGCGGTGCGGTCCCGGCAGTCGTCGGCCACGAGGATCACGCGGACGCGCACGCTCGCCATCCGTGCCCGGGACGCGGCGACCTCGACGGACGCGAGGCAGCGTCCCAGGAGCTCCTCCTCGTCGCGCGCCGGGATGACGACCGTGACCGCGCGGATCCGCGGGGCCGGCTCGACCCCGACCGGCGCGGCCGACGCGCCCGTCACCGCAACCCCGTGCGCGTCGCGACGGAGCGCGGATCCGCCGACAGCACCTCGAGCAGGAAGTCGTCCTCCTCGTGCCGCATCAGCACGTGCAGCCCGGGGACGGCGGCGAGCCGCGCATGGACCTCGTCGCCCGTGCGCCGGAAGTCGCCCTCCGGGTGCCGCCAGTGGCAGGCGACCAGCGTGCCGGCGGTGCCGAGCGCGTCGGGCAGGGCGGCGAGCACGCGGTCGAACGCGGCGTCGTCGAGGTAGTAGCCGACCTCGCTCATCACGACGAGGTCGAAGCCGCCGGCGGGCCAGTCGGCGCCCACGTCGCGCACCTCGAGCCGCACGTGCGGTGCGTCGGCGAGGCGCACGCGGGCGCGTTCGATGGCGGTCGGCGCGACGTCCACGGCCAGCAGCTCGTCGACGCGTTCGGCGAGGCCGGCCGTCGTCACGCCGATGGAGCAGCCGATCTCGAGCGCCCGGCCGTACCGCTCGTCGGGCAGGGCCGCGAGGGTGGCGAGGCGCTTGCGGCGCTCGTACCAGCGGGTCGTGACGCGCCACGGATCCTCGGCGCGGGCGTACGCGGCGTCGAAGCGCTCGGCTGCGCTGGCGGATGCGGAGCCGGTCGCGTCCGCGGCACGGTCGTCGCCCACGATCAGCACCTCGCGGTCGCGGTCGGCGTGCCGGAGGAAGCCGGGCTGCAGCACGGCCGCGTCCTCGGGGGCGTCGGAGAGCGGATCCACCTGGCTGGCGTGGGCGCGGATCGCGGCGCGCTTGACCTCCCGCACGCGCGCGTCGAGCTGCAGCGCGCGCATGGTGGCCCACGGCACGCGGGGGTCGTCGGGCGTCGCCCAGTGCCACATCCACACCGGGTACTCGACGAGCCGGATCCCGCGCTCGGCGGGCAGCGCGCCCACCAGCTCGGCGACGACCTCGCCCGTCACGCGGTGGTCGCGGTGCCCGTCGCCGCGCCAGGGAGCGGCGACCCAGGTGCCCGGCGCGGCGTCGGCGAGGAGCGCGGCGATGTCCTCGCGCACGGCATCGCGTCGCTCGCGGATCCCGCCGTCGGGGTGGCCGAGGAGCACGAGCCGGGCGTCCGGCGCGACGGCGTCGAGGGCCGTGCGGGCCTCGACGCGGCGGAGGGCGACGAGCTCGTCCGGTGTGCGCGTGGGGGATCCGGGGTGCGAGGCGGCGCCGTCCGTCACGATCACGAGGGTCACCGGCACGCCGCGTGCGGCCGCGGTCGCCATCAGCCCCGCGACGCCGATCGACTCGTCGTCGGCGTGCGCGGACACGACGAGGAGCGCGGACATCCTGTCGAGGTCGGGCGCGGCGAGCGCGTCCCAGCGCGGATCGGCGTCCCAGGCATCCGCGTCGGTGCCGGCCTTGCGCGCGTCGAAGGCGACGCCCGCGGTGGGGATCCGCGCGGCCTGGAGCGCGGGATCGGGCGTCGCCGCCGCCGCGTCCGTCGTCGCCGCATCCATCGCGTCCGCATCCATCGCGTCCGCTGCCGCCGCGCCCCGTCGCACCGCCTCCGCGAGCGCCCCGCCGAGCGACGCGTCGTCGCGCTCGGCGTGGTGCTGCCGCACGTACAGCCCGAGGTCGGCCACGCGCTTGGCGTGATCCGCGTCCTGCGCGAGCGGCGCCGGCCCGAGCGCGTGCGCGACGTGCGTCAGCGTGTCGTCCACGGCCCGGGCGACGACGGCGCGCACCCGCTTCGCGAGCAGGCGCCCCTCCTCGCCCTCGGCTCGCCCGCGGTCGACCAGCGAGGCGGCCTCGGCGAGCGATGCGCGCGCGCCGTCGAGCGCCGCGTCCACGGCGCCCAGGTGCATGAGCAGGAGCCGGTCGGCGCCCTCGCGGGACGCCGCCCGGAGCAGCGTGCGCGCCAGCCCGACCGCGCCGCCGTACCAGCAGGCCGCGACCTGGATCCCGCCCCAGTGGAACCCGGGCCGCTCGAGGTACCAGCCGGGCGCGCCTACGCGGCGCGCCGGCACGTCCCGCATGCGCAGCGGCCCGCTCGGGACCTCCACGAGACCGCGCGCGACCCAGGCGCCGGGCACGACTTCGACGCCGGGATGGCGGAGGTCCACCGCGAAGAGCCCGCGCGAGCCGTCGTCGAGCGCCGCCGTGATGAGCGCGTGCGTCAGCGATCCGGCGAGCGAGCACCACGGCTTCGTGCCGGACAGCCGCACGGCGTCGGAGCCGGGAGCGTCCGCGGTGGCCGTCAGCGGATCCCCGCCGCCCTCGGCCGCGAACACGCCCCACGTGCGCGCCTCGGCGTCGCCCGCTCGGCCGGGACCGTGGTCGCCGTCCGCGTCGCCGTCCGCTCTGCCACCCGCGCCGCCACCCGCGGAGTCGCGCTCCTGGTCGAGGATCGCGAGCGCGTCGAGGTGCGGCTCGATCGTCCGGGCGATGCCCAGGTCGGCCGCGGCGAGCGTCGCGAGCGCCTCCCAGAGGTCCGCCGTACCGCCCGTACCCGGCCGTGCGCCGCCGTCGCCCATCGCGACGGCGAGCGCGAGTGCCCGCTCCGTCGACCATCCCAACCCCGGCGGGGTCGTCGCGAGCGCCTCGCGCACGAGCGCGACGGCCGGCCCGGGTTCGTCATCGCCCGGCGGCACCGCGCCGGATGCGAGGCGGACGCGAGCAAGAGCGTCCGCGTCGAGGGGTGGAACGGGCGGGGGAGCGGATGTCACGTGGTGGGGCGCCGAATCGTCGAGGGATCAGCCGGGCGGGACCCGGTCGTCCTTCGAACCTACAAGCGTCCGGCGGCGGTTGCCCTCGTGACCGGGACGTGGGACGACGCGGCGTGCGCCGGCCCGTCTGCGGCCCGTCCGCGGCCTGCCCGCGACGGGTCCGGGTGGGCTGACGGCGGGTCATTGTGGCAGGCTGGCGGCCTCGGATCCCCCGGCCACGTGGGTGTGGGACCCTGACAGCAGGGCTGGGGCGTGATCCGCACCGCCCACGCACGACAGAGGGGACCCACCATGGACCAGCACACCGACCAGCACGCCGACGAGCCCACGACCGACGGCCCGGCCGGCCAGCCCACGCCCGACGCTGTCGAGGAGTTCGAGCGCCTCGCCGTCCTGCGCATGGGCGGCCAGGACATCGAGGGAGCCCTCGAGGAGCTCCCCGACGCGGATGCCCGCGACGTGGCGGAGGTCGCCATCGACCGCGTCGTCCGCGGCTACGAGAACCTGTAGCCGTAACCGCTGCGGCTCAGCGCCCGGTGAGCCGCGCGATGAGCTCCCGGTACCGCCCCGCCGTCCGCTCCACGATCTCCTGCGGCAGCACGGGCGGGGTGCCGGTGCGATCCCAGTTCGCCGCCAGCCAGTCGCGCACGATCTGCTTGTCGAAGCTGTCCGTGCGGTTGCCGGTCGCGTGCGCCTCCGCGTCCCAGTACCTCGACGAGTCGCTCGTGAGCACCTCGTCCGCGAGGGTCGTGATCCCCGTGCGCGGGTCGATCCCGAACTCGAACTTGGTGTCCGCGAGGATCACGCCGCGCTCCTCCGCGATGGCGGCGGCACGGCGGTAGACGTCGAGCGAGAGATCGCGCAGACGCGCCGCCTCCTCGTGCCCCACGAGCTCCTCGGTGCGCGCGAACGTGATGTTCTCGTCGTGCTCGCCCTGCGGGGCCTTCCAGGCGGGGGTGTAGATCGGCTCGGGCAGCCGGTCGCCCTGCTGCAGGCCGGCGGGCAGCGGGATGCCGCACACGGTCCCGTGCTCGCGGTACTCCTCCCAGCCGGATCCCGCGAGGTAGCCGCGCACGACGCACTCGATGGGCAGCATCTCGAGCACCCGGCAGAGCATCGCGCGTCCCTGCACGGACTCCGGGATGCCGATGCGGTCGAGCGTCGCCGCGTCCACGAGGTGGTTCGGCACCTCGAGCCGGTCGAACCACCAGAGGCTGAGCTGCGTGAGGAGCTCGCCCTTGCCGGGGATCCCCGGCTCGAGCGCAAAGTCGTAGGCGCTCACGCGGTCGGTCGCGACGACCAGCACGTGCGGCTCGCCCTCGAGCGCCCGGTCGTCCGTGTCGTCGACGGCGGGGCTGAACAGCTCGCGGACCTTGCCCGAGTACGCGTGGTCCCAGCCGGGGAGGTCCCACTCGGACGCGTGGCCCGCGGGCGCCTGCGCGCTCATCGGATCACCTGCGCGGCGATGTCGGTGCGGTGCTGCGATCCATCGAGCGACAACCGCCCGACGGCCTCGTAGACGCGGGACCGCGCCTGGTCGAACGAGGCCCCCGTCGCGACGACGCTGAGCACCCGCCCGCCGGTGGCGACGAGCCCGGCATCCGACTCGGAGGTGGCGGCGTGCGCGATGCTCACGCCCGCGACGCCCTCCGCCTCCTCGACGCCCTCGATGACGCGCCCGGTGCGCGGCGACTCCGGGTAGCCCTCGCTCGCGACGACCACGGTGACCGCGACGTCGTCGGAGAACTCCGGCCGCGCGACGCCGCCGAGCTCGCCCGACGCGGCCGCGAGCAGCAGCTGCGAGAGCGGCGTGACGAGGCGCGGCAGCACGACCTGCGTCTCCGGATCCCCGAACCGCGCGTTGAACTCGATCACGCGGATGCCGTCCGCGGTGAGGATGAGCCCGCAGTAGAGCAGCCCGATGAACGGCGTCTGCTCGTCCGCGAGCTTCCGCACGGTGGGCAGCGCGATGGTGTCGATGACCTCGTCGACGAAGTCCTCCGGCAGCCACGGCAGCGGCGAGTACGCGCCCATGCCCCCCGTGTTCGGCCCCGCGTCGCCGTCGCCCAGGCGCTTGTAGTCCTGCGCGGGGGAGAGGGGCACCACGTCGTGCCCGTCGGAGAGCAGGAAGAGCGACACCTCCTGCCCGGCGAGGAACTCCTCCACGAGCACGGTGCCCTGGCCGAGGTAGTGGCGGGCGTGCTCGAGGGCGAGCGTCCGGTCGGCCGTGACCAGCACGCCCTTGCCGGCCGCGAGGCCGTCGGCCTTGATGACGTAGGGGGCGCCGTACTCGTCGAGCGCGGCCTCGACCTCGTCGACGGTGCCGGCCTGGGCGGCGCGGCCCGTGGGGACGCCCGCCTCCTCCATGATGCGCTTGGCGAAGGTCTTGGATCCCTCGAGCGCCGCGGCCGCCCGGCCCGGCCCGAAGACCGGGATGCCGCGCGTGCGCAGCGCGTCCGCGACCCCGGCGACGAGCGGCGCCTCCGGCCCCACGACGACGAGCTCGAAGCCCTCCGTGAGCGCGTGCTCCGCGACCACGGCGGGATCGTCGATGTCCATCTTCACGACGGGCACGACGCGCGCGATGCCCGCGTTGCCGGGCGCCGCGACGATCTCGTGGCCCGCGTCCTCCCGGAGCAGGGCCGTGACGATGGCGTGCTCGCGCGCACCGGAACCGAGTACCAGGATCTTCACGCCCCCACCCTATCGACGCCGGCCCCACCGTCCCGGGCCCCTGGGGGCGCCGACGGGCACGCCGCACCGCGCCCCGGGGGAGGGGGAGCGGAGGGCGGGAGGCCGACCCTCCGCGGGCACGGCGCGGGTCGGCTCCCTGCCCTCTCCGGCGTTCTTCGGGTCCGCCGGCGGGCGCATCGTCCCTGCCCTCCCGACGCCGGGGGAGGCGACGGGAGGGAGGGCGTCCTGCCGTGCCGGGCGGGACGTGTCACCGCGAGGCACTTCCATACACAGTAATGGATGTCCCCCAAAACGCGGACGCGTGGCGACGCCCCATTAGGAGGGGCGCGCCGAGCGCGGACGGGCTCGCCCGACCACGCCGCTCTGCCATCCTGGGACGATGGCCAAGGCGCGCATCCACCCCACCGTCGGACAGCCCGCCGTGCGGGCCGCGCTCGCCCAGGGCGCCGACGCCGACCGGGAGACGCGGGCCACCGCGGTCCGCTTCCTGCTGCAGTCGCTCGCGGATCTCGCGCCCGGCGGAACCGTCGAGGTGCGCGTCCCGCCGTTCGGCGCCGTCCAGTGCATCGAGGGCCCGGGGCACACGCGCGGCACGCCGCCGAACGTCATCGAGACCGACCCCGCCACGTGGATCGCGCTCGCCACGGGCGGCACGACGTGGGACGCGGGCGTCGAGGCGGGCGCCGTGCGCGCGTCCGGGCTCCGTGCCGACCTCCGCGGCCTGCTCCCCGTGCCGTGGGAGCTCCCGGCCGACCGCTGAGCGCCGGGGCCGCCGTCGCGGTTCGCCTGCCGTCGGCGGCGCAGGGGATGATGGACCCATGACCGACGCCCGCCCCCAGCCCGACGACGAGCGCCGCACCGAGGTCCTCGTGCGGCGGTCCCCCCGCTACTTCCGCTTCATGGGCGTCGGCGCGGTCCTCGGGATCTTCGTGGCGATGGTCCTCACCCTCGCGTTCCCGCCGAACCCGGAGTTCTCCGAGGCCCAGGTGCTGGCGTTCCTCGCGCTGTTCGCGGTCGTCCTCTTCGGCGGGCTCGCCGCGCTGATCGCGCTGGCGCTCGACCGCGCGGCCTCGCGCCGGTCCCGCGTGCTCACGGCCGAGCGCGAGCGGGGCGAGCCGGGCGCCTGATCCGGCGGCCGCCCGCCGGTCGACGATCCGCCGGCCGCACCCGCACGCCGATCAGCTGAGCTGCGTGCGCTCCAGCCACGACAGGTACTCCGGCGTCACGTTGCCGGTGATGTACTCGCCGGTGAAGCAGCTCATCTCGAGGTCCTCCACGCCGGTCGACCCCTCGAGGATGGCGTCGCGCATGTCGGCGACCTCCTGGTAGATGAGGTGGTCGGCGCCGAGCTCCTGCGCGATCTCGGGGATCTTCCGCCCGTGCGCGATGAGCTCCTGCCGCGACGGCATGTTGATCCCGTAGACGTGCGGGTAGCGCACCGGCGGGGCGGCCGAGGTGAACGTCACCTTGTTGGCGCCGGCCTGGCGCGCCATGGTGACGATCTCGCGGCTCGTCGTGCCGCGCACGATGGAGTCGTCGACGATGAGGATGTTCTTGCCCTGGAACTCCGAGCTCATGGCGTTGAGCTTCTGCCGCACCGACTTCTTGCGCTGCGCCTGCCCCGGCATGATGAACGTCCGGCCGACGTAGCGGTTCTTGTAGAAGCCCTCGCGGTACTCGATGCCGAGGGTCTGCGCGACCTGCATGGCCGACGGCCGCGACGAGTCGGGGATGGGCATCACCACGTCGATGTCGCCCGCGGGGCTGTGCTCCGCGATGGTGGCGGCGAGCCGGTTGCCCATGCGCAGGCGCGCGTCGTAGACGCCGATGCCGGACATGACCGAGTCGGGCCGCGCGAGGTACACGAACTCGAACGCGCAGGGGATGAGCCGCGGCGCCGGGTGGCACTGGCGCGCGTGCATGTCGCCGTCCATCGTGATGAAGACCGCCTCGCCCGGTCGCACGTCGCGCACGATCTCGTAGCCGAGCGACTCCATGACGAGGGACTCGCTCGCCACGACCCACTCCATCCGGCCGCCCGCGAGCTCGCGGCGTCCCAGGGTGAGCGGGCGGATCCCGAACGGGTCGCGGAACGCGAGCATCCCGTGCCCGGCGATCATGGCGATGGACGCGTACGAGCCCTCCACGCGCTCGTGCACCCGCTCGACCGCGGTGAATACCTGCTCCGGATCCAGCGCGAGGCCGGAGACCTGCGACTGCAGCTCGTGGGCGAGCACGTTGACGAGCAGCTCGGTGTCGGAGCTCGTGTTCGTGTGTCGGCGATCCACGTGGAAGAGCTCCTGCGCGAGCTCCCGCGTGTTCGTGAGGTTGCCGTTGTGCACCAGCACGATGCCGTAGGGCGCGTTCACGTAGAACGGCTGCGCCTCGTCCTCGTCCGTGGCGCTGCCCTTCGTCGCGTAGCGCACGTGCCCGAGGCCCATCGTGCCGAGCAGCGAGCGCATGTCGCGCGTGCGGAACGCCTCGCGGACCTGGCCGCTGAGCTTCTTCACGTGGAAGGTGTTGCCCTCGGCCGTGGCGATGCCGGTGGAGTCCTGACCGCGGTGCTGCAGGAGCAGGAGGCTGTCGTAGACGAGTTGGTTGACGGGTTCGGACGATACGACGCCGACGATGCCGCACATGCTTCGGCTGACTCCTGAAGAGTAGAAGAGGTGGGGGAGGGGCCAGTCTCCCACACGGGAGCGACGCGCCCGGCCGGTACTGTGTCCCGGTGACCACCAAGAGCTCCTACGCAGAGGCCGGCGTCGACACGGAGGCCGGCGATCTCGCGGTCCAGCTGATGAAGGAGGCCGTGTCCCGCACGCACGGCCCCGAGGTCATCGGCGGCTTCGGCGGATTCGCGGGCCTGTTCGACGCGAGCGCCCTCACCCGCTTCCGGCACCCGCTCCTCGCGACGTCGACGGACGGCGTCGGCACGAAGGTCGCCATCGCGCAGGCCATCGACAAGCACGACACCATCGGCCAGGACCTCGTGGGCATGGTCGTCGACGACATCGTCGTGGTCGGCGCGCGTCCCCTCTTCATGACGGACTACATCGCCTGCGGCAAGGTCGTGCCCGCGCGCATCGCCGACATCGTCGCCGGCATCGCCCGCGCGTGCTCGGACACCGGCACCGCCCTCGTCGGCGGTGAGACGGCCGAGCACCCCGGCCTCCTCGGGCCGGACGACTACGACGTCGCCGGCGCCGCCGTCGGCGCGGTCGAGGCCGACTCGGTGCTCGGATCCGAGCGGGTGCGCGACGGCGACGTCGTGCTGGCCCTCGCCTCCAGCGGCCTGCACAGCAACGGCTTCTCGCTCGTGCGCCACATCCTCAGCGTCGCCGGCATCGGGTTCGGCGACACGTCGGCCGAGCTCGGCGGCGTGGTCGGCGAGGTGCTCCTCGAGCCCACCCGCCTCTACACGACGCCGCTGCTCGACGTGCTCGCGCAGCCGGAGCTCGGCCCGGCCGTCCACTCCATCAGCCACGTCACGGGCGGCGGCATCGCGGCGAACCTCGCGCGCGTGCTGCCCCGCGGGTCCTTCAGCGAGCTCGAGCGCTCCACGTGGTCGCCACCCGCGGTCTTCCGCGCGCTCGCCGGCATCGCGGGCTCCACGCTCGAGAGCGCGGAGGGCACCTGGAACCTCGGCATCGGCATGATCGCCGTGGTGGACGCGGCGGCGGCGGAGCGCATCGCGCGCGCGCTCACCGCCGCCGGCATCCCGACGTGGGAGGCCGGACGCGTCACGATCGGCGACGCCCCCGCGGGTGCCGGCTTCGAGCAGGGCGCCAAGGGCGTCGACGGCGGGGCCGTGCGCCTCACCGGCCGCTACCGCGACTGATCAGCGGCACGCCCGGCGCCTCCGCCTCGCGGCGCGGACGCGTCGAGCCAGCATCGGCGCGCAGGGTGCATGCGCACATGAGCGGACCCGCCTCGCGAGGAGGCGGGTCCGGTCACGGTCCGGCGAGAGCCGGCCGCGGGATCAGGCGCGCTTCTGCTCGTCGCCCGGGACGTAGGCGTCCGGCTCGTCGGCGTACTCGTCCCACTTGGCGGCCTCGGCCGCGTACTGCTCGTCGACCGCCCCGTGGGTGGTCAGCTCGCGCTCCAGCTGCGTGTAGTCCACATTGGGACTGAACGACTTCAGCTCTCGCGCGATCTTGGTGTGCTTAGCTTTTTGACGGCCGCGCCCCATGCGAGACCCCCTCACGACTCAGGCCCCGACGGGCGGTGACAACGCTGGATGCAGCGGACAGGGATTGGAGAAAACCTAGGGGCTACCCTAACATGTGCGCCTCGTCGCCCCGGGCGTGTCCTCCTCGTCCGGAGAGCGCGCACGGGCATCGTACGACCCCGTCCCGTGCTCTCCCTGCGCGCGGGAGTGGGCGCTAGCCTGGTCGTCCCATGACCTCCGAGCCGGCAGAGACCCAGGTCGTGGTCATCGGTGCCGGGCAGGCCGGCCTCTCCGTCGCGTACCACCTGCGGCGGCTCGGCCTCCGCATGGGCACCGACGCCGTCGTCCTCGACCGCGGGCCCACCACGGGCGGCGCCTGGCAGCACCGCTGGGCCGCGCTCCGCCTGGGATCCGCGCACCGCGTGGCCGACCTCCCCGGCATGTCCGAGCTCGGCATCTCGTTCGCGACGGCGGATCGGCGGCTCCCGGCGCGCGACGTCGTCCGCGACCACTACGCCCGCTACGAGCGGCACTTCGACCTGCGGGTCGCCCGCCCGGTGGAGGTGCGGGCGGTCCTCGACGCGGATGTCCCGCCCCCCGCCGTGTCGCGTCGCCGCGCCGCCCACCCCACCGACTCGGCCCGCCCGCTCCTCGTGCGCGCCACGGACGGCGACCGCATCGCCCGGCTCGTCGTCAACGCCACCGGCACCTGGGGCGCGCCGTTCATCCCCTCGTACCCCGGTCTCGCGACCTTCCGCGGGCGGCAGCTGCACACGTCCGGCTACCGGGCGGCGGCCGACCTCCGGGGGCTGCGCGTGCTCGTCGTGGGCGGGGGCACCTCGGCCATCGGCTTCCTCCTCGAGCTGGAGGGCGTGGCCGCGCGCACCACGTGGTCCACACGGCGCCCGGTCGACTTCCTCGAGGCCGGCGAGCTCGACGTCGAGGCCGCGGTGCGCGCCGTCGACCTCCAGGACCAGGCCGCGCGCGCGGGGGAGGCGCTGCCGAGCATCGTCAGCGGGACGGGGGTGCCGCGCACGCGGCGCATCGTCGCGGGGATCCGTCGCGGCGTGCTCGACAGCCGGGGCCCCATCGCGCGCTTCGAGGAGGACGCCGTCGTCTGGGCGGACGGCGGGCGGGACCAGGTCGACGCGGTGATCTGGGCCACCGGCTTCCGCCCCGAGATCCGCCATCTGGCGCCGCTGGGCCTCCGGGAGAAGGAGGGCGGCGTGCGCGTCGAGTCGGGGGTGTCGGCACGGGATCCGCGGGTGTTCCTCGCCGGCTACGGACCGCAGGCGTCGACCATTGGCGCGAACCGTGCGGGTCGACGCGTCGCGCGGCAGGTGGTCGCGGCGCTCGGCTGAGGCTACGGACCGCATCTCGTCGCGCCTCGCCTGACGGAGGCGTCCACGGGGGAGGGGGCGTGGGGGCCTGCGCCATCTGCGGGAACTCGCGGCGGGCCCCCACGTCCATCCGGACCTCACGGGTCGGTCCGGACGTGATCCGGCCGGGGTCGGGTGCGCCGCCATCGGGGCACCGGCCAGCCGGCCGACCTGCACGAGCTCTCGGGGGAAGAGTTCGTGCACCAACGAGTCTATATCCGTGTCCTCCTTTTCGGGGACACGGGCGTACCCGCCGGTGGCATGTCGGAGGGGAGCCGCGCCGCGAGGCACGACTCCCCTCCGAGAGCGGTCGGTCAGCTGCGCGCGTCGTCCTGCACGGCCTGCTTCGCGTCCTGCGCCGACGCCTGGACGTCCTGCGCGGTCGACTGGGCCTCGGATCGCACGGTGCCGGCCGAGTCCGTCGCGGTGTCCTTGACGGCCGCGGCGGCCTGCTGCGCGGGCTCCTTGAGCTCGGACGCGACGTCCTTGGCCGCGTCGGTCGCCTTCTCGACGAGGGGCTGCGCCTTGTCCTTGACGGTCGAGGCGAGCTCCTTCTCCTTGTCGCTCGCCGGGATCAGCGAGGCGATGAGGAGCCCGGCGCCGAACGCCACGAGACCGAGGCCCAGGGGGTTGCCCTGCGCCTTGGCCTTCGCGCCGCCCGCGGTGCCGGAGACGGCGTCGCCCACGCTCGAACGGGCGTCGCCCGCGGAGCCGAGGACGCTGTCCTTCACGTTCGACAGGGCGCCGCGCACCTTGTCCGTCTGGCGCTGGGCGACCTTCGCGGGCGTGACCTTGTCGGCCACCGCGTCCACGTCGATGCTCAGCTCGTTCCGCGTGCGCTCGATCTCCGCACGGATCTGCTCGGGGTTGTCGCTCATCGGTCTGCCTCGTTCCTCTTCATCGCTTCGGGGATCTTCTTGACGCTCTCGGCAGTGCGGGGCGCGCCCTGCACGGTCTTCAGCTGCTTGCGGCCCTGCAGGTACATGACCAGGCCGATGACGGCCCAGATCACGGCCACGACGACCGCGGCCCAGGCCAGGTTGTCGAACCAGTAGCCGAGGGCGTACATGAGGGCGACGGAGAGGAAGAACACGGCCATGATGCCCGCGTACCCGGCGCCACCTAGGAGGCCGGCGCCCTTCCCGGCCTTCTTCGCCGAGTCGCTGATCTCCGCCTTCGCGAGGGCAATCTCCTGGCGCATGAGCGTGGAGACGTCCTTCGTGACGTTCCCGAGGAGGTCGCCGAGGCTGGTGGTCGCGGCCTTCTCCTCGGACGGGGTGCGTCCGTCGGTCATGCGCGCGATCCGTCGGACGTGCCGCCCGCGCCGAAGGTCTCGGTCAGCGGGTCGGTGGTGCGCGTCTGGTCGTAGAGCGGCGTGGACGCCGAGGTGGCGGGCGCGTCGTACGGCCCGACGCCGATGGGCTCGTCGGCGCTGAGCTCGGTCGGCGCGTGGGCGCTCGCGGTCGGGACGGCCGGCGTGACGTAGCCCGTGCCGGTCGTCGCGGTGCCGGTCGTGCCGCTGCCGGTCGTCGAGGCGCCGGTCGACGGGGTCGCCTGCTCGGCTGCCTTCTGGTCGTGCGCGTCGCTCGTCAGCGAGCGGGTGAGGCGGCCGGCGGCGACGCCCGCGACGACGGCGAGGCCGACGAACAGGCCCGGGCGGCGGCGCGCGAAGTCGGTGACGTCCTTCAGGAGCGTGCCCGGGTCGCGGCCCTCGAGGTACGAGGCGGCGCTGCCGCTGCGCTGGGCGGCCTGGGAGACGAGCTCGCTCGCGAGGCCCGTGCTCTCCGACTTGTCGCCCATGTCGCGGAGCTCGTCGCTGAGCGTGCGGAGGCTGCCCGCGGCACGCTCCTGCTGGACGCCGGTCTGCTCGCGGAGCTGGTCGCGGGTCTGGGCGATGAGGTCCTGCGCCTGCGACTTCACCTCGGACGCGACCTTGCCGGCCTCGTCCTTCGTGACGTCGGCGACGTGCTGGGTGCCGGCCTTCGCGTCGCCGGCCACGGACGCCGCCTGCTCCTTCGCGGTGTCCTTCGCGCTGCTGCTGCCGTCGCTGCTGCTCGCGCTGGCGTCGCCGCCGGTCGTGCTGCCGCCGGACGTGCCGGGGTAGGCGGGGACGGGGACGGCGACGTACGCGTCGTGGGTAGCGGATCCGCCGCCCGCGGGCGACGCCGGTGTGAGGTCGTTCGACATGTGGTTCCCTCTCGGTGGTCGAGTTCCCCAGGGCTCGGGCCCTGGGAGTCCACACGCAACTCCGAGAGGAGGGCAGTGCATAGGCCCCCGGCCAAAAAAGGGGCCCCCTAACTATTCGTGCGCAGATGCGCTATGGGCGCTCGCCGACTACGGCGTCCGGCGCCCGCTCGTGTGCTTCACGGGCGTCGTCGGCGGCGGGCCGGATCGGCGCACGGCGGGGCGCACGGGCTCGCCGCGGCGGTCCTGTCCGGGGACCGGACGCGACCGGCGTCCGTAGATGAGCTCCGAGGAGTCGAGCAGCCACGGCACGAGCGCCAGCGTGACGCCGTGCACCAGGAGCAGCTTCTGACGGATCCGCCTGGCCTTGTGGTTGTGCAGCAGCGTCTCCCACCAGTGGCCGACGATGTAGACGGGCGTGTAGACCGTGATGATCTCGCTGCCGTGCTCCACGCGCCGGGACTTCAGGTACTTGATGAGCGGGAAGCTGATGTCGCGGTAGGGGGAGGCGACGATGCGCAACGGCATCTCGATCTCCATCTCGACCCACTGCCGCTCGAGGAGCTTGGTCGCCTCGTCGTCGACGGAGACGTGCACCGCCTCGATGCTGTCGTGGTTCGCCGCGATGGCGTAGTCGAGGGCCTTGAGCACCGGCTTCTGCATCCGGCCGACGAGCACGACCGCGTGGTCGCCGGTGGACCCGAAGACGGTGACGGGGTCGACCTCGATCTCCTTCTCGACGTCGCGGTAGTAGCGGTTGACGCCGAGCATGAGGAGGAACAGCACCGGCATGATCGCGAACACGAGCCACGCGCCGTGGGTGAACTTGGTGATGGTGACCACGATGAGCACGAGCGCCGTGAGCAGCGCGCCGAACGCGTTGATGGCGAGGCCGCGGATCACCTCGCCGCGGTTCGCGCAGCCCTCGCGGAGCATGCGGGTCCAGTGCACGACCATGCCCGTCTGCCCGAGGGTGAACGACACGAAGACGCCGATGATGTACAGCTGGATGAGCTGCGTGAGGTTGGCCTGGTAGACGACGAGGATCAGCGTCGCGCCGAGCGCCAGGAGCAGCATGCCGTTGCTGTAGACGAGGCGGTCGCCGCGCGTGAGCAGCGACTTGGGCGCGTACGCGTCCTTCGCGAGCACGGAGCCGAGCAGCGGGAAGCCGTTGAACGCCGTGTTGGCCGCGAGCAGGAGCACGGCGGCGGTGGTCGCCTGCAGCAGGTAGAACATTACGCTGCCGTTGCCGAACGTGGCCCCGGCGACCTGCGCCATCAGGCTCTTCTGCGGCTCGGTGGCGCAGCCGGCCCAGCCGATGAGGTCGCACGGCTTCTCGCCGTAGTGCACCTGCGCGATGAGCGCGAGGGTGGTGAGGCCGACGAACAGCACGATGGCGGTGCCGCCCATGATCACGAGGGTGGCCTGCGCGTTCTTGACCTTCGGCGTGCGGAACGCGGGCACGCCGTTGGAGATGGCCTCGACGCCCGTGAGGGCGGAGCAGCCGCTGGAGAACGCGCGGAGCAGCAGGAGGATGAAGGCGACCTGCGACAGGGTCGGGGTGTCCACCGTGTACGCGGCCGACTCGGCGACGGGCGGGTCGCCGAGGGCCGTCCGGGTGAGGCCGACCACGATCATCAGGCCGACGCTGGCGATGAAGAGGTACGTGGGGACAGCGAAGGCCTTGCTCGACTCGCGCACGCCGCGGAGGTTGACGGCCGCGAGGAGCGCGACGAAGAAGACCGCGATCTCGACGCGGAAGGGGGCGATCTCGGGGATCGCGCTGATGATGTTGTCGACGCCGGAGGCCACCGACACCGCCACCGTGAGGATGTAGTCAACGAGGAGCGCGGACGCGACGACGAGGCCGGCCTTTTCGCCGAGGTTCTTGTGGGCGACCTCGTAGTCGCCGCCGCCGGACGGGTAGGCCTTGATGAGCTGGCGGTAGCTGAGCACCACGACGACCAGCAGGATCACGACGCAGGCCGCGACCCACGGCGCGAAGCTGAGGAACGCGAGGCCGCCCAGCGTGAGGATGAGGAGCAGCTCCTGCGGGGCGTAGGCGACCGAGCTGAGCGGGTCGCTCGCGAAGATGGGGAGCGCGAGGTGCTTGGGGAGGAGCTGGCCCTCGAGCTTGTCGCTGGCGAGCTTCTCGCCGATGAGCAGCCGTTTGGCGGGGCTGCTCTCGGGAGCCTGGGGGTCCGGAGTCACGAGCGGCCACGATACATGGCGGCGCGCCCGGGCCGCGACGGTGCTGGACGCGGCCCGTGACCCCGCTGGATCCCCGTCGCCACGCGGACTACCCGACGGTCGCGACCGGGCCCGTGGGGAGGCTGCCGGCGGGGTCCTCGGGGGTCGCGAGGCGCGTGCGGCGGCGGGGCGCGCGGACGGGGACGGGCAGGTCGAAGAGGGGGAGCGTGCGCTGGACGACGGGGCCTATCAGCAGCGCGAACGCGAGCGTGCCGATGCCGACGTCCCCGCCGATCGCCCAGCCGATCGCGAGCACGAGCAGCTCGATGCCGACGCGCACGCGCCACACCGGCCAGCCCGTGCGGCGGTGGATGCCGGTCATGAGGCCGTCACGCGGGCCGGGGCCGAAGTGCGCGCCGATGTAGAGGCCCGTCGCGACGCCGAGGAGGACGAGGCCCGCGGCGAAGAGGGGGATGCGGATCCAGAGGCTGTCGACGGCCGGCACCACGGCGAGGGCCACCTGCGCGCTGTAGCCGACGAAGACGACGTTGAGGACGGTGCCCCAGCCGGGGCGCTGCCGGATGGGGATCCAGAGCAGCAGCACGAGCGCGCCGATGATGTTGGTGGCGACGCCGAAGGGGATGCCGGTCCGCAGCCCGAGGCCCTGGCTGAGGACGTCCCAGGGGGAGACACCGATGGTGGCCTGGAGCATCATGCCGATGGCGAAGCCGTAGAGGAAGATGCCGAGGGCGAACTGGACTGAGCGACGGAGCATGGGGGAGATCCAATCGCGTCCGGGGGTTGCGGGACAAGAGGCCAATCGACAGGCTGTGGCCTCATGGCCTTCGCTGGATCCGCCCCCACCGCCGTGCTCGGACCGACCGCCCTCACCGCGCTGCTGGGGGAGTGGGCGCGGCCCGGGGCGCCCGTGTACCAGGCGCTCGCCGACGGGATCCGGCATCTCGTGCTCGACGGACGCGTGCCCGTGGGAGCGCGCCTCCCCGCCGAGCGGGAGCTCGCGACCGCGCTCGGCCTCAGCCGCACCACGGTCGCGGCCGCCTACGCGGCGCTGCGCGGGACCGGCCACCTCGCGAGCCGTCGCGGCTCGGGCAGCGTGACGCGGATCCCCCGGAGCGCGCCGCACGCGGAGGGCGGCGGCCGAGAGGTGGCCGACATGAGCCGCGCCGCCGTGCCCGCGGCGCCCGCGCTCGCCGACGCCGCGACGCGCGCCGTCGCCCGGCTGCCCGCGCACCTCGAGGGGCACGGCTACGACGTCGACGGGCTGCCGGAGCTGCGCGAGGCGATCGCCGCCCGCTACCGCGCGCGCGGCCTGCCGACCGAGGCCGACGACGTCATGGTGACGGTCGGCGCGCAGCACGCGATCGGCCTGCTCGCCTCGGTCCTCGTGCACCGCGGCGACCGCGCGCTCGTCGAGCAGCCGAGCTACCCGCACGCGATCCAGGCGCTGCGCGACTCCGGCGCGCGCCTCGTCGGGGCCGGGGTGGGCGCCGACGGCTGGGACGAGGACGTGCTCGAGCAGACGATCCGCCGCACGCGGCCCGCGCTCGCGTACCTCATGCCCGACTTCCACAACCCCACGGGCCGCACGATGCCCGAGGACCAGCGGGCGCGGATCGTGGTGCTCGCCGAGGCGCACGGGGTGACCCTCATCGCCGACGAGACGACGGCCGAGCTGGACATCGACCGGGCGACCGCGCATCCGCCGCTCGCCGTGCACGGGTCGCCGGGCGCGGTGGTGCTCGTCGGGTCGGTGGGGAAGACGGTGTGGGGTGGGCTGCGCGTCGGGTGGATCCGCGCGGGCCGGCCGCTCCTCCGCGAGCTCGCCCGGGCGCGCTCGGCCCGCGACCTCGGCACGCCCGTGCTCGAACAGCTGGTGGTGGCGGAGGTGCTAGGCGGGATGGACGGGATCCTCGCCGTGCGCCGCACCCGCCTGCGCGAGACGCGCGACCACGTCGAGGCGGAGCTCGCGCGGCGGTTCCCCGGGTGGGAGGTCCCGCACGTGGACGGCGGGCTCGCGGTGTGGGTCGGGATCGGCGCGCCCGTGAGCACGGAGCTCGCGCTCGCCGCCCGGTCGCGGGGGCTGGCGATCACGGGCGGGAGCCGGTTCGGCCACGACGGCGCGTTCGAGCGGTTCCTGCGGATCCCGATCACCGCGCCGCCCGCCGCCACCGACCGCGCGCTCGACATCCTCGAGGACGCGTGGCGGGGGCTCTCCCCGGCGCCCGGTCTCGACCTCGTGGACCGGTCGGTCCTCGTCTAGGCCGGTCCATTCCGGCGGATGGGGACGGATCCCGAGGGGACCGCCGGGGTGCGGCTACCGTCGGCGGCATCCGTCCCGAACCTCGAAGGAGTCAGCATGCGCATGCGTCCGTCCCGTGGAGCCACCACTTCCGAAACCCGCGACCCGCAGGAGCATCCGGCGGCGCTGCCGGTGCCGGTGCGCGGCCGGCGCCGTCCGCTCGCGGGCCTCGGCGCGCTCGCCGTCGTCGCGTCCCTCGCCGTCGCGGTGCCAAGCCCCGCCTCCGCCGCGTCCGTCGCGGACCCGGCGGCCGCTGCCGGGACGGCGAGCGTCTCCGCGTCCACGACGGAGGAGGCGACCGCGTACTGGACGGCCGACCGGCGCGCCGACGCGCTCGCCACCGAGGGGGCCGCGCACGGCGCGGCTGCGACGGACGGCGCGGCTGCGACGGCCGCGACGGAGGCGACGGCCGCGACGGATGCCACGGCCGACACTACGGCCACGGGCTCCACGCCGGGGCGCATCGTCACGCACCCCGGCCTGGAGTACGTGGGCATCCTCTTCTACGTCGCCGACGGCCGGAACCGGACCTGCACGGCGAGCGTGGTGGACACGCCGCAGGGCGACGCCATCGCCACGGCCGCGCACTGCCTCGTCGACCCGGCCACCGGCGCACCCGTGCGGCTCGCCACCTTCGTCCCCGGCACCAAGGCCGCGCAGGCCCCCTTCGGGCTCTGGCCGGTGGACACCTCCTCCGTCACCGACTCCTGGAAGCGCACGCACGCCGTGGTCGACGACGCCGGCTTCGCACGCGTCCGGTCCCTCGACGGCCGGACGCTCGCGGACGTGGTCGGCGCCGCCCGCCCGGTGTTCGACCGCCCGCTCGTCCCGGCGCAGGGCGCCGCGGGCACCCTGTCCGTCCTCGGCTACCCGCAGGCTGCGCCCTACTCCGGCACGCAGCTGGTCGCGTGCGCCAGTGTCCCCCGGCGGTCCGCGCACCACACGGTCTCCCTGCCCTGCGCCCTCGGCGATGGAGCAGGGGGCGCGCCGATCTACACCCGCGGCGCGCGCGTCCCGGTGCGCGGCGAGCTCCGACCCGAGCAGCGGTCCGTGGTCGCGGCGCCGGCCAGCCCGGCAGCGGGTCGCGCCGACGTCGTGCTCGCGGAGTGGGGCGCGGAGGCGCAGCAGGCGCTCGCCGCGTTGACCGCTCGGTGACCCGGCCGTCGCTGGGCGGCGGAAAGCCGCCCAGCGACGGATCCCGCTCCCGTCCGTGCAGATCCGCTTCGTGCACGAACGAATTGGGCGGGCGCGAGCATACTGAGGGGTGACCATCGACCTCCCTCCCATCAGCCGCTCCTACATCAGCCGCCCCTACCCGCTCGGCGCGACCGTCGTCGCGCGCGACGGCGGCCTGCCCAGCGGCCTCAACGTCGCCGTGTACTCCGAGACCGCCGAGGCCATCGAGGTCTGCGTCTTCGACGACGACGGCACCGAGTCCCGCACGCGCCTCTCCGAGCGCACCGGCCACGTCTTCCACGGCCTCGTCGAGGGCGCCGGCATCGGCACCCGCTACGGCCTCCGCGTCCACGGCGAGTGGGACCCGGCCCGCGGCCTCCGCCACAACCCCGCCAAGCTCCTGCTGGATCCCTACGCCATCGCCATCGAGGGCCACCCCACCTGGGGCGAGGACGTCTTCGCGCACACCTTCGACGACCCGGACGCGATCAACGAGGCCGACTCGGCCGCGTCCATGCCCCGCTCCGTCGTCGCGGACCGCCGCTTCGACTGGGAGGACGACGAGGCCCCGCGCACGCCGCTCGACGAGACCGTCGTCTACGAGGTGCACGTGAAGGGCTTCACGCAGCAGATGGAGTCGGTCCCCGAGGAGATCCGCGGCACGTATGCGGGGATGGCGCACCCCAGCGCCATCGAGTACCTCACCGACCTCGGCGTCACGAGCGTCGAGCTCCTGCCGGTGCACCACTTCATGCAGGACTCGCACCTCGAGGAGAAGGGCCTCCGCAACTACTGGGGCTACAACTCCATCGGCTTCCTCGCGCCCTACTCCGACTACAGCTCGGCGGGCGACGACGGGTCGCAGGTCGCCGAGTTCAAGGAGATGGTGAAGGCGCTGCACGCCGCCGGCCTCGAGGTGATCCTGGACGTGGTCTACAACCACACCGCCGAGGGCAACCACATGGGCCCGTCGCTGTCGCTCAAGGGCATCGACAACGCCTCCTACTACCGGCTCGTGGAGGGCGACGAGGCGTCGTACTTCGACACCACCGGCACCGGCAACAGCCTCAACGTCGGCCACCCGGCCGCGCTCGCGCTGATCATGGACTCGCTCCGCTACTGGGTCGAGGAGATGCACGTCGACGGCTTCCGCTTCGACCTCGCCACGACGCTCACGCGCCAGGACGGCGACGCGGAGATCCACAGCGCGTTCCTCACCCTCATCCACCAGGACCCGGTGCTCGCGCCCGTGAAGATGATCGCCGAGCCGTGGGACACCGCCGGCTACCAGGTCGGCGGCTTCCCCGCCGACTGGTCGGAGTGGAACGGGAAGTTCCGCGACGACGTGCGCGACTTCTGGCACAGCGGGCAGAACGTGCTCGGCGCGCTCGCCCAGCGGATCACCGGCAGCCCGGACGTGTACGAGTCCGGCCGCCGCTCGCCGCTGTGCAGCGTGAACTTCATCACCGCGCACGACGGCTTCACCCTCGCGGACCTCACCTCGTACGACGAGAAGCACAACGAGGCCAACGGCGAGGACAACAACGACGGCGAGAGCGACAACCGCTCCTCCAACGCCGGCGTCGAGGGTCCGACGGACGACCCCGAGATCATCGCGATCCGCGACCGCCAGCGCCGCAACATGCTCGGCACGCTGCTGCTGTCGTCAGGCGTCCCGATGGTGCTCGGCGGCGACGAGATCGCGCGCACGCAGGGCGGCAACAACAACGCGTACTGCCAGGACGACGAGATCTCGTGGTTCGACTGGGCGAACGTGGACCGCAACCTGCAGGACTTCACGCGGAAGCTCATCCGCCTGCGTCGCGGCAACCGGGCGCTGCGGCCGATCTGGTTCCGCGGCGACGACGTCGAGGGCGCCGAGGAGGCCGTGCGCTTCATCCGGGCCGACGGCGCGACGCTGGAGCCGCAGGACTGGGAGGACCCGAACGCCTTCAGCATCGGCGTGATCATGAAGGGCAGGGACAGCGACGCGTTCTTCGTCGCGTTCAACGCGGCCGAGGGTCCCGTCGAGTTCCAGCTGCCCGAGGGCATCGGCGTCTCGTGGCACCTCGCCATCTCGTCCGACTCCGAGCAGAACGTGACCGAGGACGCGACGAGCATCCTCGTGCGCGACCGCTCGTTCACCGTGCTGCGGGCCGCGCGCTCCTAGCTGTACTCGGCCATGACGTTGGTGACACTTCGGGGCGTGTGAAGAGGCCTCCTGGCTTGATGGAGCTGTTCAGTTCAACCATCGCCAGGAGGCCTCGATGTCCCACGGTAATGCTCGTCTGACGGTTCACGGGAGGGTTCTCCTCGTGCGGCGGGTGGTGGAGGATCGTCGGCCGGTCGCGCACGTCGCGCGGGAGCTGGGGGTGTCGCGGCAGTGCGCGCATCGATGGGTGAACCGGTTCCGTGCCGAGGGGCTGCGAGGGCTGACGGATCGGTCATCGCGGCCCCGGTCAGTACCGAGGCGAACGAGCCCGGAGCGGGAACGGGCCGTGCTGGAAGCGCGGGCCCAGTTGCGGGCGGGTCCTGCGCGGCTGGCGCCGGTGACAGGTGTTCCATCCCGTACGATCTCCCGCATCCTGCGCCGGCACGGGGCGCCGCCGTTGGCATGGTTGGACCCCGTCACCGGGGCCGTGATCCGGGCATCCCGGTCAACGGCGCACCGGTATGAGCACGAGCATCCGGGTGATCTGATCCACGTGGACGTGAAGAAGCTCGGGAGGATCCCGGACGGAGGCGGCTGGCGGGTCCACGGGCGCAGCGAGCAGGTCCGCGGCCGCGGGATCGGGTTCGATTACGTCCATGCCGCGGTCGATGACCACACCCGTCTCGCCTACGCGGAGATCCATCCCGATGAGAAAGGCGCGACCGCGGCCGGGTTCCTGACCCGCGCAGCGGCGTACTTCGCCGGGCATGGGATCACCCGGATCGAGCGGGTCATCACGGACAACGCGTTCGCCTACCGGCACTCGACCGCGTTCAAGAACGCCGTCCAGGACCTGGGCGCGCGGCAGAAGTTCATCCGCCCGCACTGCCCCTGGCAGAACGGCAAGGTCGAGCGCTTCAACCGGACCCTCGCGACCGAGTGGGCCTACCGGCAACCCTTCACCAGCAACCAACACCGGGCCGACGCGCTTGACCCCTTCATCGAGCACTACAACACTGAACGAATCCACTCAAGCCACGGGCTCACGCCCGCGGCCCGAGTGTCACCAACGTCATGACTCAGTACACCTAGGCTCGGGAGCCATCCGCGCGGGCCCCCGCCCGCCGCCGTCCGGTCCGAGGGAGTCCCGTGAAGGCCATCCGCAGATTCACCGTCCGTGCCGTCCTCCCGGAGGAGCTGTCCGCGCTGGACGAGCTCGCCGGGAACCTCCGATGGTCCTGGTACGAGCCGACCCGCCGCGTGTTCGCGCACGTGAGCCCCGAGCTGTGGGAGCGGACGGGCCACGATCCGGTCGCGCTGCTCGGTGCGGTCGACCAGGAGCGGCTCCGGGAGCTCGCCGCCGACGAGGGGTTCGTCGCCTGGGCCGAGGAGCAGCGCGCGGACCTCCGGGCCTACGTGCGCGAGTCCAGGTGGTACCAGTCCCTCGAGGGCGACGTGCCCGAGGCGATCGGCTACTTCTCGCCCGAGTACGGCATCGCCGCCGCGCTGCCGCAGTACTCGGGCGGCCTCGGGATCCTCGCGGGCGACCACCTCAAGAGCGCCTCCGACCTCGGCGTCCCGCTCGTGGGCGTCGGCCTGTTCTACCGCTCCGGCTACTTCCGCCAGGGGATATCCTCCGACGGCTGGCAGCAGGAGACCTACCCCGTCTTCGACCCCGACGGCCTGCCGCTCCAGGTGCTGCGCGACGGGGACGGCCGGCCCGTCCAGGTCGAGCTGGGCCTGCCCGCCGGTCGGACGCTGCACGCGCGGATCTGGCAGGCGCGCGTCGGCCGCATCCCGCTGCTCCTCCTCGACACCGACGTGCCCGAGAACGACGACGACCTGCGCCGCGTCACCGACCGGCTCTACGGCGGCGGCGGCGAGCACCGGCTGCACCAGGAGCTGCTGCTCGGCATCGGCGGGGTGCGCGCCATCGCGGCCCACGCACGCGTGACGGGTTCGCCCGTGCCGCGCGTCTTCCACACCAACGAGGGCCACGCCGGCTTCCTCGGCGTCGAGCGGATCTCGACCCTGATGGCCGACGGCCTCGACTTCGACGAGGCGCTGCAGGTCGTGCGCGCCGGCACGGTCTTCACGACGCACACGCCCGTGCCCGCGGGCATCGACCGGTTCGACGTCGGCCTCGTGCGCGAGCACGTCACGGAGCGGCTGCTGCCCGGGGTGCCGCCGGAGCGCGTGCTGGGGCTCGGCGCGGAGCTCCACGACGGCGGATCCCCGGACGTGTTCAACATGGCGCTCATGGGTCTCCGCCTCGCGCAGCGCGCCAACGGCGTCTCCCAGCTGCACGGCGAGGTCAGCCGCGGCATGTTCGCGGGGCTCTGGCCGGGGTTCGACACCGACGAGGTGCCGATCGCGAGCGTGACGAACGGCGTGCACGCGCCGACGTGGACGGATCCGATGCTCATGTCGCTCGCGCGCGAGCGCCTCGGCACCTGGGACACGACGGCGGCCGACTGGTCGTCGACGGCCGTGAGCGACGGCGACCTCTGGGACGTGCGCGGCCGGATGCGCCGCCAGCTCGTGGAGGACGCCCGCCGCCGCGTGGTGCGCGCCTGGCGCGAGCAGAACCCGGGCGCCGTCGAGCCCGCGTGGCTCGAGGACGTGCTCGACCCCGAGGTCCTCACGATCGGGTTCGCACGGCGCGTGCCGACCTACAAGCGCCTGACGCTCATGCTCCACGACCGGGAGCGCCTCCGCCGGATCCTCACCGACGCCGACCGGCCCGTGCAGATCGTGGTGGCGGGCAAGTCGCACCCGGCGGACGACGAGGGCAAGCGCCTCATCCAAGAGCTCGTGCGCTTCGCGGCCGAGCCAGGGATCCGGGGCCGCCTCGTGTTCCTGCCCGACTACGACATCGGCATGGCGCAGCTGCTCTACCCGGGCACCGACGTCTGGCTCAACAACCCGCTCCGCCCGCTGGAGGCGTGCGGCACGTCCGGCATGAAGGCGGCGCTCAACGGCGCGCTCAACCTGTCGATCCTCGACGGCTGGTGGAACGAGTACTACGACGGCGGCAACGGCTGGGCGATCCCGTCGGCCGACGGCGCGCACGACGGCGCCGAGCGCGACGCGATGGAGGCGACCGCGCTCTATGACCTCATCGAGAACCGCATCGCCCCGCGCTTCTACGAGCGCGACGCGGACGGCGTGCCCGTCGGGTGGGTGCACGACATCCGGCACACCCTGCGGACGCTGTCGCCCGAGCTCAGCGCCGACCGCATGGTGCGCCAGTACGTCGAGCGGCTGTACGTGCCCGCCGGCCGGGCGCAGGCCGCGGTCGCCGCGGACGGCTGGGCGCGCGCCCGCGAGCTGGTGGCCTGGCGCGGACGCGTCGCCGCCGCGTGGCCGTCCGTGCAGGTCGCGCACGTCGAATCCGAGGGCGTCGGCCAGCAGGCGCAGGTCGGCGACGAGCTGCGCGTGCGCGCATGGGTGGCGCTCGGCGGCCTCGACGCGGGCGACGTGACGGTCGAGGTCGTGCACGGCCGCACCGGCGACGGCGACGTGCTCACCGACGTGGTGCGGCACCCGCTCTCGCCCGTGGGCGGATCCGGCGGGCAGCAGGAGTACGCGGGCGCCGTGGCCCTCACGACGGCGGGGCCGTTCGGCTACACCGTGCGGGTCGTGCCGCGGCACGAGCTGCTGGCCTCGAGCGCGGAGCCGGGGCTGGTCGCGGTCGCGAGCTGACGGCGGACGGCGCGCCCCGGGGGGGGGGCGGGCGCGCCGTCCGCGCGTCATGCCGTCGGGTCCTAGGCCGGGGTGGCCGAGAGCTTCGCGGCGAGCACCTCGGCGAAGCGCGCGTAGCCGCGGTCGTTCGGGTGGTTGTCCGGGCCCATCCAGCGGTAGGGGTCGGACGCGCCGTCGCCGACCATGCGCGGGATGTATGCGCCGATCTCGAAGACGTCCGCGAGCGGATCCGCCGAGGCGGCGTCCCGGAGCGCGCCGATGTAGTCGGCCCACGTCGTGCCGCGGATCGGCAGCGTCGTGCGCTCGTAGGGCGGCGTGAAGAGGATGGGCGCCTCGCTCGTGGAGCGGATGAGCTCGATGAGCACGGCCGCGTCCGAGCGCACCTCCTCCGGCGTGCGGACGACCACGTCGTTGATGAGGTGCTCGGGCATCCAGAGGTCGAGCGCGAAGCGGGGGGCCGAGCGGATCCAGGTGCTCACGCCGTCGGGCCGCGCCTTCTCCGAGAGCTGCCAGAGCTGCGAGCCGGAGTTGCCGCCCTCGATGACGTGGATGCCGCGGTCCTCGTCGCCGTCGAAGAGCCACGCGCCCTCCAGCTCGGGCTTCCCGCCGGCCCAGGCCACCGTGATCTCGTGCTCCGCGGACTCCAGCTGCGGGCTCGTCCAGGTGAGGGATCCGCCGGCCTCGGCGCGCACCGTCTCGGGCGCGCCGCCGTCGACCTGCACGGTGATCGCCGCGTCGAGGCCGGGCGCCCACCAGCACACGCGCGCCGAGGTCATGCGCGCGGTGTACGTGCCGGGGCCCGCGGCCTCGGTGAGCGCGACGACGCGTCGTCCCCAGCCGTGCCGCCCACCGGCCGTGGGCGTCCCGGCGAACGCGAAGCCCTGGTCGGCGGGCACGGTGATCTGGTGCCGCGAGGCGATGTAGTCGAGGCCGCCGCGTGCGCCGGACGGGTACGCGCCGCGCAGCCGGTCGCGCAGCTGGGCGGGGTAGGCGTGCTGCAGGGTGGTGGCGCCCTGGCCCTCGGTGATGCTGTCGCCGAGCACGCCGATCGTGAGGCGGCGCTCGCGCACCCGGTCGCGCAGCGCGTAGAAGCCGGCGAGCGCGTCGTCGGGGGCGTAGGTCATGGGGTCGATGGGCGGGCCGCCGGATGCGGTGACGGCGGACGCTGCCGGGTCACCGGGATCCGCCGACGGGCTGACGGTGGCGCCGCCGGTGGGCGGTGCGGGGCGCGGCGTCGTGGTGCAGCCCGCGACGGCGGCGACGGCGGAGAGCGCGGCGAGGCCGCCGCCCGCGACGAGCGCGCGGCGGGTGAGCGTGCGGCGCCGGTCGGTCGGACCGGCGGCCGGTCCATCGGCGGGCGCTGCGTCGGGGGAGCGGTCGCCGCGCGGGGCGGGGGACTCGTCGGTCATGTGCGGCGTCCTCGTGGTTCTGGGCGCGGCGGTGCGCGGCGGATCATGCGGGTGCCTCCAGCAGAGCACACGATCCCTGCCGGGCGCGAACCCGCCGCGACCCCCGTCCGGGCCGCGCGCGGTGCGGCTGGCGGGGACGGCGTCCCGGGCGCGCTCAGCGGGCCAGGTAGATCCGCAGGGCCGGCCCGTCGACCTCGACGCGGTCGCCGGGCGCGTCGTCGATCGACACGACCTCGGGCCGCTCCCACTCGCTCGACCAGAGGAGGCGCCAGCGCGTCACGCCGTCGTGCTCCGGCAGCGTCACCGTCGCGCGGGTCTCCTGCCCGTGGACGACGACGAGCACCGTGTTCGGGCCCTCGGTCTCGGGGGTGGAGGTGCTGATCCACTGCAGCGTGCGCGTGCCGGCGGACTCCCAGGCCGCCTCCGTCATGGGTGCGCCGTCCGCGTCGCGCCAGGCGAGGACCGACGCGCTCGGCACGGTCGCGTCGGGCTCCGCGTAGCGCACGGGCCGGAGCGCCGGGTTGTCCCGCCGGATGCGGATGAGGTGGCGCGTGGTCGCCTCCAGGTCCATCCGCCAGGCATCCTCGTCCCAGCGCATCCACGTGGCGGCGTTGTCGAGGCAGTAGCCGTTGTTGTTGCCGCGCTGCGAGCGGCCGCGCTCGTCGCCCATCGTGATCATCGGGATCCCCGCCGAGACGAGGAGCGTGCCGAGGAGGTTGCGGGAGGACCGCCTGCGGGCGGCGAGGATCCGGGCGTCGCGCGTCGGCCCCTCCACGCCGTGGTTCCACGAGCGGTTCGCGTCCGTGCCGTCGCGGTTGGACTCGCCGTTGCCGCTGTTGTGCTTGCGGTCGTAGGAGGTGAGGTCGGCGAGCGTAAAGCCGTCGTGCGCCGTGACGAAGGAGACGGAGGCGAGCGGGCCGCGGTCGGCGGCGAAGGTGCCCGAGGATCCTGCAAGGCAGGAGGCGAGGGCGCCCACGCCGTTCGGCGCGCCGCCGGTGCGCCGGGACGCGGCCACGTCGGCGAGCCAGAAGTCGCGCACGACGTCGCGGTAGCCGTCGTTCCACTCGCTCCAGCCGGATCCGAACCCGCCCGTGCGCCAGCCGCCCATGCCCACGTCCCACGGCTCGGCGATCATCAGCAGGCCCGCGAGCGCCTCGTCCTCGACGATCGCGCGCAGCAGCGGATGCGCCGGGTCGAAGTCCACGCGCTCGTCGCGCCCGAGGGTGACGGCGAGGTCGAAGCGGAAGCCGTCGACGCCCATCACGTCGGACCAGTGCTCCAGCGAGTCGAGCACGAGGCGCTGCGCGTCCGGCCGGGACAGGTCGACCGTGTTGCCGCACCCCGTCACGTCGATGGGCGTGCCGTCGGGCGCGTGCCGGTAGTAGCGGGATCCGTCGATGCCGCGGAGGCTGGTGACCGGACCGTCGGCGCCCTCCTCGGCGGTGTGGTTGTAGACGACGTCGAGCACGACCTGGATCCCCGCGGCGTGCAGCGCGTCGACCATGCCGCGGAACTCGGCCGCGACCGCGTCGGCCCCCGCGTCGCGTGCGGCGCGGGTGGCGTAGGGCGCGTGCGGCGCGAGGTACGCGAGCGTGTTGTAGCCCCAGTGGTTGATCCGGCCCTGCGCCCGCAGACGTTCCTCGCTCGTGGAGGCGTGCACCGGCAGCAGCTCGACCGTCGTGATCCCCAGGTCGACCAAGCGCTCCACGGTGGAGGCGTGCCCGAGCCCCGCGTACGTGCCGCGCAGCTCCTCGGGCAGCCGCTCGTCGGTCTTCGTGAAGCCACGCACGTGCAGCTCGTAGAGCACCTGGCGGTCGCGGGGCACGACGGGTCGCGCGGCGCGGCGGGCGGCGCGCTCCTCGGCGGGCACCTCGCGCGTGACGACCGAGCGCCACGCGGCGGGGCCGACCTGCACGAGGCCGCGCGCGTAGGGGTCCAGCAGGTGGCGCGTCGGGTCGAAGGAGTCGCCGGGCGCGGGGTCGCCGTCGACGCGCACGGAGTACGCGGTGCCGGGGACGAGCCGGGCGCTGGATCCCGTCCACACGCCGCCGTCGCCCCGCTCCATCGCGACGACCTCGGCCACGCGGCGCGGGTCGTCGGCGGCCGAGACGGTGAGCTCCACGGCGGACGCGCCGTGGCTCACGAGGCGCAGCGTGCCGCCCTGGTCGGAGAGCGTCAGCCCCAGGGGCACGGGCGGTCCGGGGCGCGGCATGCGACCTAGGGTAGGGGGCATGACGGTCTACCTGGACCACGCGGCGACCACGCCCATGCGGCCCGAGGCCATCGCCGCGCTCGCCGGCGCGCTCACCCTCGTGGGGAACCCGTCCTCCATCCACTCGCACGGCCAGGAGGCGAGGCGCGTGCTGGAGGAGGCGCGCGAGGCCATCGCCCGGGCGCTCGACGCGGACCCCGTCGAGGTCGTCCTCACCTCCGGCGGCACGGAGTCGGTAAACCTCGGGATCAAGGGGCTGCACGGCGCGCAGGTCACGGCGGATCCCCGGCGCACCCGCATTCTCGTGCCCGACGGCGAGCACCACGCCACGGTCGACACGGTCGAGTGGCTCGAGCGACGCGGCGCCGTCGTGGAGCGGCTGCCCATCGACGACCTCGGGCGCATCCGCGTCGACGCGGTCGCCGCCGCGCTCGCCGCGGATCCCGGATCCGTCTCCCTGCTCACCTTCCTCGCCGCGAGCAACGAGGTCGGCACGATCCAGCCGGTCGAGGAGCTCGCGGCGCTCGCCGCATCGCACGGCGTGCCCGTGCACGTCGACGCGGTGGCGGCCCTCGGCCACATGCCGGTGCCGTTCCGGCGCTGGCGCGACGCGGGGGTCCACGCCGTCAGCGTCTCCGCGCACAAGGTCGGCGGGCCCGTCGGCAGCGGCGCGCTCGTGCTCGCGCGGCAGGCGACCGTGGATCCGCAGATCCACGGCGGAGGCCAGCAGCGGCAGGTGCGCTCGGGCACGCAGGACGCGGCCTCCGCGGTGGCCTTCGCGACGGCCGTGACGCTGGCGGTCGCCGAGCTCGACGCCGAGCGCGTCCGGCTGCAGGCGCTCCGCGACCGGCTCGTCGCGACCGCGCTCCGCGACGTGACGGGGGCCGTCCTCCGTGGCGACCCGGATCCCGCCGGCCGCCTCCCCGGCAACGCCCACCTCACCTTCGCCGGCTGCCAGGGCGACTCGCTCCTGCTCCTCCTCGACATGGCGGGCGTCTCCGTCTCCACGGGATCCGCGTGCCAGGCCGGCGTGCCCGAGGTCTCGCACGTGCTGCTCGGCATGGGGATCCCGGAGGACGAGGCCCGCGGCGCACTCCGCTTCACCCTCGGCCGCACCACGACCGACGCGGACGTCGACGCGCTCCTCGCGGCGCTCCCCGACGCCGTCGCGCGGGCCTCCCTGGCGGGTCTCGCGGGTCGCGCGGCGCGTAAGCTCGGCGGGTGAAGATCCTCGCAGCGATGAGTGGCGGAGTCGACTCCGCCGTGGCCGCCGCCCGCGCCGTCGACGCCGGGCACGACGTGACGGGCGTGCACCTGGCCCTCAGCCGGATGCCCGGCACGCTGCGCACCGGATCCCGCGGCTGCTGCACCGTCGAGGACTCGATGGACGCGCGCCGCGCCGCCGACCTGCTCGGCATCCCCTTCTACGTCTGGGACTTCTCCGAGCGCTTCGCGGCCGACGTGGTCGACGACTTCGTCGCCGAGTACCAGGCCGGCCGCACCCCCAACCCGTGCATGCGCTGCAACGAGCGGATCAAGTTCGCCGCGCTCCTGGAGAAGGCGCTCGACCTCGGCTTCGACGCGGTGTGCACGGGGCACTACGCGGACGTGCTCCCGGGACCCGACGGGCAGCCCGAGCTGCACCGCGCGGCCGCGTGGGCCAAGGACCAGTCGTACGTCCTGGGCGTGCTCACCGCGGAGCAGATCGCGCACTCGTACTTCCCGCTCGGATCCACGCCGTCCAAGGCCGAGGTGCGCGCGGAGGCCGCCGCACGCGGGATCCAGGTCGCCCAGAAGCCCGACAGCCACGACATCTGCTTCATCCCCGACGGCGACACGCGCGGCTGGCTGGCCGACCGCGTGGGGGCTGAGCCCGGCGACATCCTCGACGGCGAGGGGAACGCGATCGGCACGCACCAGGGCGCCGCGGCGTTCACGGTCGGGCAGCGCAAGGGCCTCGCGATCGGCACGCCGGCGCCCGACGGCCGCCCGCGGTTCGTGCTGGAGATCCGGCCGAAGGACAACACGGTCGTCGTCGGCCCGCAGGAGGCGCTCGCGATCCGCGAGATCGCCGGGTCCTCGTACACCTGGGCCGGGACGCCGCCCACGCGGCCGGACCAGCCGTTCGACTGCGACGTGCAGATCCGCGCCCACGCCGACCCCGTGCCCGCGCGCGCGGCGGTGTCGGTGGTCGATGGCAGCATGCAGCTCGTGATCACCCCGAGAGACCCCCTGCACGGCGTCGCCCCCGGCCAGACCGCCGTCGTCTACGCCGGCACGCGCGTGCTCGGCCAGGTCACCATCGACCGCACCGTGAGCGCCGTCGCCGATGCCCGGCCGCCCGTGCGCGACGCGGGCCCGGCCGACGCCGCCCCGGCCGCCGCCGCCCTCGTCGGCGCGACGGCAGGGGAGTGAGCGGCGCGTGAGCGACACGACGACCGGATCCGACGCGGCCGACGCCGCCGTCCCCGCCACCACCCCCGCCGACCTCGAGGCCGCGAGCGCCCGGGTCGACGAGCTGCGTGCCGAGATCGAGCGCCACCGCGACGCGTACTACGGGGAGACCGGCGGCACCGTCTCCGACGCCGAGTACGACGCGCTCGAGCGGGAGCTGCGCGCGATCGAGGACGCGCATCCGACGCTCCGCAGCCAGGACAGCCCCACGCAGACGGTCGGCGGCCGCGCCGAGACCACGCTCTTCGCGCCCGTCACGCACGCCGAGCGCATGCTCAGCCTCGACAACGTGTTCAGCGAGGAGGAGCTGGCCGAGTGGGCCGCGAAGGTGGAGCGCGACGCCGGCAGGGGCCGTGTCCGCTACCTCTCCGAGCTCAAGATCGACGGGCTCGCCATCAACCTCCGCTACGAGCACGGCGTGCTCGTCACGGCGGCCACGCGCGGCGACGGCGTCGTCGGCGAGGACGTCACGCAGAACGTCCTCACCATGGGCACGGTCCCCGAGCGGCTCGCCGGATCCGGGCACCCGCCGCTCGTCGAGGTGCGCGGCGAGATATTCTTCCCCGTCGCCGAGTTCGACGAGCTGAACGCCCGGCAGCTGGAGGTCGGAGAGCGCGTCTTCGCGAACCCGCGCAACGCCGCCGCCGGGTCGCTCCGGCAGAAGGAGGAGGGCAAGAGCCCCGCGCGGCTCGAGCTCATGCACGCGCGCATCCGCCGCCTCCGCATGCTCGTGCACGGCATCGGCGCGTGGCCCGTCCGCGAGCTCGAGCGCGACGCGCACGTGTCCGCGCAGTCCGAGGTCTACGGCTTGCTGGAGGCGTGGGGCCTGCCCATCTCCACGCACTTCCGCGTGTTCGACGACATCGCCGAGGTCGCGGGGTTCGTGCGACGCCAGGGGGCGGATCGCGCCGCGGTCGAGCACCAGATCGACGGCATCGTCGTCAAGGTCGACGACCTGGGATTGCACGAGGAGCTCGGGGCCACCAGCCGCGCACCCCGTTGGGCCACCGCCTACAAGTACCCGCCCGAGGAGGTCAACACGACGCTCCTCGACATCGTCGTCAGCGTCGGCCGCACCGGCCGGGCCACGCCCTTCGCGGTCATGGAGAAGGTCGAGGTCGCCGGATCCGAGGTGCGCCAGGCCACGCTGCACAACCAGCAGGTCGTGAAGGCCAAGGGCGTGCTCATCGGCGACACGGTCGTGCTGCGCAAGGCCGGCGACGTCATCCCCGAGGTGCTCGGCCCGGTCGTCGAGCTCCGCACGGGGAAGGAGCACGAGTTCGTCATGCCCACGCTCTGCCCCGAGTGCCAGACGCCGCTCAAGCCCGCCAAGGAGGGGGACATCGACCTCCGCTGCCCGAACGCGCGCAGCTGCCCGGCGCAGGTCCGCGGCCGCGTCGAGCACGTCGCCTCGCGCGGCGCTCTCGACATCGAGGGCCTCGGCGAGGTCGCCGCTGCCGCCCTCACGCAGCCGCTCGAGCCGGAGGATCCTCCGCTCGAGACCGAGGCGGGCCTCTTCGAGCTCACGATGGCCGACCTCGTGCCCATCACGGTGGTCGTGCGCGACGCCGAGACCGGCATGGTGAAGGTCGACGAGAAGACGGGCGAGGCCAAGCGCGTCACGCCGTTCCGCCGCAAGCGGGTGCTGAAGCGCGACGGCGCGTTCGATCCCGCCGAGCCGTGGGGCGACGAGGCCTCCGTGCCCTCGAAGTCCGCCGAGGTGCTGCTCGAGAACCTCGAGAAGGCGAAGACCCAGGACCTCTGGCGAATCCTCGTCGCCCTCAGCATCCGGCACGTCGGCCCGGTCGCGGCACGCGCCCTGGCGGGCTGGTTCGGCTCGCTCGACGTGATCCGCGCCGCCAGCCGCGAGGAGCTCGCGGCGGTCGACGGCGTGGGCGGCATCATCGCCGACGCGCTGCTCGACTGGTTCGAGGTCGACTGGCACCGCGAGATCGTCGCGCGCTGGGAGAAGGCGGGCGTCGTCACGGCGGTGCCCGGCCATCCGGGTCCGGGTGCCGCGGCGGCCGCGGGCGGCGTGCTCGCCGGGCTCGCGGTCGTGGCCACGGGATCCCTGGAGGGCTACACCCGCGAGGGCGCGCTCGAGGCGATCATGGCCGCCGGCGGCAAGGCCGGATCCAGCGTCAGCAAGAAGACCCACTACGTCGCGGCCGGTCCCGGCGCCGGCTCCAAGCTCGGCAAGGCGGAGGCGCTCGGCGTGCGCATCATCGACGCCGCCGAGTTCCGCCTGCTCGTGGAGCAGGGGCCCGACGCCATCGCGCTGCCCGAGGCGGATCCGGTGCCGGACGCGGCGGAGACCGCACCGGACGGCGGGTCGGCCGAGGACGCGACCGCCGCGACCGCTGGGGCCGCTGAGGCCGCCACCGCCGAGGCGAAGCCGAAGCGCGCCCGGAAGCGGAAGGCGCCCGCCGCCGCGGCTGCCGCGCCCCCGACGGACGTCGAGGCGGGAACCGCGGTCCACGCCGAGCCGGACGGACCCGCAGAGACCCCCTGATCGGGCCTCCCGCCCGCCACTCCGCGTCGATACGATGAAGGCACGCGTCGGCGCGGGCGCGCCTCACCCCGGCGCCGGCCGTGCCACGCCGGATTCTGGGGGATCTCGAACCGTGACGACTCGCGTGCGCGCGCTGCTCACCGCCTCGGCCGTCGCCTGCGGGCTGGTCGTGGGGTTCCTGGCACCCGCGACCACGGCCCGTGTCGCGCCCCCGCCGCCCGCCGTCCTCGCCGGGCCGGACGCGGCGGATCCGACCACGGGCGCGCACCTGCCGAGCCCGGCGCGCGTGGTCCAGCAGCTCCGCGACCAGGACGTCTCCGACCGGACGCTCCGCGACACGGCTCCCGTCGCGCTGCTGGGCGCGCTGCCCGCGCTCGACGTCCCGGAGCTCCGGCGGCTCGCCCGCGCGATCCCCGCCACGATCCGCGAGCTCGTCCGCCGTCCGCCGTCCGTCTCGAGCGTCGCCGCATGGTGGTCGGGCCTCGCGCAGGAGGAGCGCCGGGACCTCACCGAGGGGATGCCCGAGCTCGTCGGCAACCTGGAGGGGATCCCCCTGGTCGAGCGCGACGCCGCCAACCGCCGCCTCCTCGACCAGCGCGAGCGCGAGCTCCACGCCAGCGCCTCGACCACGTCGGGGCGCGGCGCGCAGCAGGCGCTCGGGGCCGACCTCGCCATGCTCGCCGAGGTGCGGCGGGCGCTGGAGCCTGCGGCGGGAGGCCCCGCGCGGTCGCTGCTGACGCTCGACACGACGTGGCCGGGACGGGCAGGCGTCGTGATGGGCGACCTCGACACGGCGGCGTACGTCTCCATCGTGGTGCCCGGCATGTTCTACTCCGTGTCCGACCGCCTGGTCGACTGGACGGACGTCGCCGCACGGCTCCAGCAGCAGCAGACGACATTGCTCGGCCCGGCCGCGGCCGACGGCGGCGTCGCCACCATCTCCTGGATCGGCTACCGCACGCCCGACCTCCTGGGCGTCGGATCCCTCGACCTCGCCTACGAGGGCGCGCAGTACCTCGAGGACGCCATCCAGGGGATCCAGGGCCTGCGCCGCGACGACCCGCCGTACCTCTCCGTCATCGCGCACTCCTACGGGTCGACCGCGGCGCTCCTCGCGCTCTCCAGCGGTCGGGCCTCCGTCGACGCGCTGGCCATGGTGGGTTCCCCGGGCGGCGCCGTGCGCGACGCCGGGGAGCTGGACGTGCCCGCCGGCCGCGTGTTCGTGGGGGAGGCACCGTGGGATCCGGTGGTCGGCTCGTCGTACTTCGGCTCGGACCCAGGCAGCGCGTCGTTCGGCGCCGAGCACTTCGGGGTCGCCGGCACGGGCGCGGCCGGGGGCGTCTCGGCCGACGGATCGCTCGCGGGCGTCGCCGGGCACAACAGCTACTTCGACCGCGGCACGGAGTCCTTCCGCAACCTCGCGCTCATCGGCATCGGCCGCCCGGTCGCGCACGACCTCGTCGCGGACGCGAGCGGCAGGTAGTCGCGACGACGGCCAGGTGGCCGGGCAGCGCAGCGCGCCGGACGGGCGGCGGGCCGGCGACGGCCGTGGCGAGGCCCGGCCATGTCGAGGCCCGGCCGCGGTCAGCCGCGGCTGCGCTCGGCGTACTCCAGCCGCACGTCGTCCGGGCCCGTGGCGATGCCCGTCGTCCACCTCCAGCGACGACACCCGGGCGAGGTCCTGGAAGTACCGCGCCTCCAGGCCGCCGTCCTCGCACGGGAGCCCTCCGGGGACGACCGCGGAGAGCATGCCGTCGCCCTTCTCGGCCATGCGGCCGGAGTAGTCGTTGCAGGGGCCGCGTCCGCTGACCTCGCCGCCGCCGACGCGCATCGTGATCAGCGTGCCGCCGACGCCGAGGTCGCCCGCGGAGTCGGACCCCTGGACGAGGTGCCAGTTGCCGCGCACGTCGCTCACGGGCGCGCATCCGGCCAGCGGCACGAGGGCCAGGGCGGCGAGGGCGGCGGCCGCGGCCCCGCGGGGGCGCCGGGATCGGCGGCGGGCGGGGATCCGGGCGGCGGTGGGCATGGGGTCACGCTAATAGAATCTCCCGGTACCCCCGCACACAGTCCTTTGGAGACGCATGCCCGACACCCGGCCCGAGCCCGCCGACGCGACCAGCGGGGACGAGACCCCCCAGGCGCCGACCACGGGGTCGCCGACCCCCACGGAGCAGATCAGCCGGGAGCAGGTGGAGCACCTCGCCGGCCTGGCGCGCATCCGCCTGAGCCCCGAGGAGATCGACACGCTCACGACCGAGCTCGGCCTCATCGTCGAGTCGGTCGCGAAGGTGACGGCGGTCGCGGGGCCCGACGTCCCCGCCACGAGCCACCCGATCCCGCTCGTCAACGTCTACCGGCCCGACGTGCCGGGGGAGACCCTCACCACCGCGCAGGCCCTCGCGGGCGCACCCGAGCACGACGGATCCCGCTTCAAGGTGTCGGCGATCCTCGGCGAAGAGCAGTAGGAGCACCATGACCGACGACCTCACGCGCCTCAGCGCCGCCGACCTCGCCGACCGCCTCGCATCCCGCGACGTGTCGAGCGTCGACGCCGTGCGCGCCCACCTCGACCGCATCGACCACGTCGACGGCGACGTCCACGCGTTCCTGCACGTCTCCGGGGAACTCGCGCTCGGGCGCGCCGCCGAGATCGACGCGCAGCGCGCCGACGGCGCTCCGCTCGGCCCGCTCGCGGGCGTGCCCATCGCCATCAAGGACGTGCTCTGCACGATCGACATGCCGTCCACCGCGGGCTCCCGCATGCTCGAGGGCTGGACCCCGCCGTACGACGCCACCGTCGTGCAGCGCCTCCGTGCCGCGGGCCTCGTGCCGCTCGGCAAGACCAACATGGACGAGTTCGCGATGGGATCCTCCACCGAGCACTCCGCGTTCGGCGCCACGCACAACCCGTGGGACCTCAACCGCATCCCCGGCGGCTCGGGCGGCGGATCCGCGGCCGCGGTCGCCGCGTTCGAGGCGCCCGTCGCGCTCGGCTCCGACACGGGCGGATCCATCCGCCAGCCCGCCGCCGTCACCGGCTCGGTCGGCGTCAAGCCCACCTACGGCGGCGTCAGCCGCTACGGCGCCATCGCGCTCGCCTCCAGCCTCGACCAGGTCGGCCCCGTCTCCCGGACGGTGCTCGACTCGGCGCTCGTGCACGACGTCATCGGCGGGCACGACCCGCGCGACTCCACCTCGCTCACCGACCAGTGGCCCTCGTTCGCCGAGGCCGCGCGCGCCGGACAGCGCGAGGGATCCGTGAAGGGCCTCCGCATCGGCGTCGTGAAGCAGCTCGACGGCGAGGGCTTCCAAGCCGGCGTCACGCAGCGCTTCCGCGAGGCGCTCGCGCTCCTCGAGCAGGCGGGCGCCGAGATCGTCGGAGTCTCCGCCCCGAACTTCGAGCACGCCATCGCCGCGTACTACCTGATCCTCCCCGCGGAGGCGTCGAGCAACCTCGCCAAGTTCGACTCGGTGCGCTTCGGCCTCCGCGTGAACCCGCCCGGCGGCGGCACGGTCGAGGACGTCATGGCCGCGACCCGCGAGGCCGGCTTCGGCCCCGAGGTCAAGCGCCGCATCATCCTCGGCACCTACGCGCTGAGCGCCGGCTACTACGACGCGTACTACGGCAGCGCGCAGAAGGTCCGCACGCTCATCCAGCGCGACTTCGACGCCGCGTTCCAGCAGGTCGACGTGCTCGTCACCCCGTCCGCGCCCACGACGGCGTTCAAGCTGGGCGAGAAGCTCGACGACCCGCTGGCCATGTACCTCAACGACCTCACCACGATCCCCGCGAACCTCGCGGGCGTCCCCGGCATCGGCCTCCCTATCGGGCTCGCGCCCGAGGACGGCCTGCCCGTCGGGATCCAGTTCATGGCGCCGGCCCGCGAGGACGCGCGCCTCTACACGGTCGGCGCGGCGCTCGAGGGGATCCTCGAGCGGCAGTGGGGCGGGCCGCTGCTCGCCCAGGCCCCCGAGCTCGCGCGCGCCGCGACGCGCACCACCCTGGACGGAGACACGCACTGATGGCCAAGGCAGAGCTGATGGACTACGACGAGGCCATCGAGATGTTCGAGCCCGTGCTCGGGTTCGAGGTGCACGTGGAGCTCAACACGCGCACGAAGATGTTCTCCGACGCCCCGAACTTCTTCGGCGGCGAGCCCAACACCAACATCACGCCGGTCGACCTGGGTCTCCCGGGATCCCTGCCGGTGGTGAACGAGCAGGCGGTGAAGCACTCGATCAGCCTGGGCCTCGCGCTCGGCTGCGAGATCGCGCCGAGCTCCCGCTTCGCCCGGAAGAACTACTTCTACCCGGACCTCGCGAAGAACTACCAGATCAGCCAGTTCGACGAGCCCATCGCGTTCCGCGGATCCGTCGAGGTGGAGATGCCCGACGGCCGCATCGTGACGGTGCCGATCGAGCGCGCGCACATGGAGGAGGACGCCGGGAAGCTCACGCACGTGGGCGGCGCGACGGGCCGGATCCAGGGTGCCGACCACTCGCTCGTCGACTACAACCGGGCGGGCGTGCCGCTCGTGGAGATCGTCACCGACATCATCTACGGCGCGGAGGGCGAGGCCCCCGAGCTCGCGAAGGCGTACATGTCGACCATCCGCGACATCGTCGTGGCGCTCGGCATCTCCGACGCGAAGATGGAGCGCGGCAACCTCCGCTGCGACGCGAACATCTCCCTCTCGCCGCGCGGATCCGGGAAGCTCGGCACCCGCACGGAGACGAAGAACGTCAACTCGCTCCGCTCGGTCGAGCGCGCCATCCGCTACGAGATCCAGCGCCAGGCGGCCATCCTCGCCGCCGGCGGCACCATCACGCAGGAGACGCGGCACTGGCACGAGGACACCGGCCGCACCTCGGCCGGCCGCCCGAAGAGCGACGCCGACGACTACCGCTACTTCCCGGAGCCCGACCTGCTGCCCGTGCAGCCGAGCGCCGAGCTGATCGAGGAGCTGCGGGTGGCCCTGCCCGAGTCGCCCGCGATCCGCCGCCGCCGGCTGAAGGCCGAGTGGGGCTTCACCGACCTCGAGTTCCAGGACGTCGTGAACTCCGGTCTCCTCACCGAGCTGGTCGACACCGTCGAGGCCGGGGCAGCACCGCAGGCGGCGCGCAAGTGGTGGACGGGCGAGATCGCCCGCATCGCCAACGCGCGCGGCGTGGACGCCGCGACGCTCATCACCGCCGAGCAGGTTGCGTCGGTCATCGAGCTGGTCGAGGCCGGAACGCTGACGAACCGACTCGCGCGCGACGTGATCGAGGGCGTCATCGACGGCGAGGGCACCGCGCAGGAGGTCGTGGACGCCCGCGGGCTCGCCGTGGTCTCCGACGACGGCCCGCTCATCGCGGCCATCGACGAGGCGCTGCAGGCGCAGCCCGACGTGCTCGCGAAGATCCGCGACGGCAAGGTGCAGGCCGCCGGTGCCGTCATCGGCGCCGTGATGAAGGCCATGCGCGGCCAGGCGGACGCGGCCCGTGTCCGCGAGCTCGTGCTGGAGCGTGCGCAGGCGTCGTGACCGCCACCCTCGTCGCCCAGCGCCTCTCGGGCGGCCACGGCCACCGCACGCTGTTCTCCGGGCTCGACCTCACGGTCGCGCCCGGGGACGTCGTGGGCCTCGTCGGCGCGAACGGCGCCGGCAAGAGCACGCTGCTGCGGTTGCTCGCCGGGGTCGACGCGCCGCAGGACGGGCGCGTGATCCTCTCTCCCGCCGACGCGTTCATCGGCTGGCTGCCCCAGGAGCACGAGCGCATCCCCGGGGAGACCGTCGCGGGCTACGTCGCCCGCCGCACGGGCTGCGCCGAGGCGTCCGCGGAGCTGGACCGCACGGCCGTCGCGCTCGGCGAGGGCGCGCCCGGCGCCGACGACGCGTACGGCACCGCCCTCGACCGCTGGATGGCGAGCGGCGCGGCCGACCTCGACGAGCGCCTCCCGGTCACCCTCGCGGAGCTGGGCCTCAACCTCGATCCCGAGCTGCCGACCGCCGGCCTCTCCGGCGGCCAGGCCGCGCGCGTGGCCCTGGCCGCGCTGCTGCTCAGCCGCTTCGACATCGTGCTCCTCGACGAGCCCACCAACGACCTCGACCTCGACGGCCTCGCCCGGCTCGAGTCGTTCGTGCGCGGCCTCCGCGGCGGCGTCGTCCTCGTGTCGCACGATCGCGAGTTCCTCGCCCGCTGCGTCACGACCGTGGTCGAGCTGGATCTCGCGCAGGACAGCGTCCGCGTGTACGAGGGCGGCTACGACGCGTTCCTCGAGGAACGCCAGGTCGCGCGCCGCCACGCGCGCGAGGCGTACGAGCAGTTCGCGGACACGAAGGCGGACCTCGTGTCCCGGGCCCGCACGCAGCGCGAGTGGTCGTCGCAGGGCGTCCGCAACGCGATGCGCAAGTCGCCCGACAACGACAAGATCCGCCGCAAGGCCGCGGCCGAGTCCAGCGAGAAGCAGGGCCAGAAGGTCCGCCAGATGGAGAGCCGCATCGCGCGCCTCGAGGAGGTCGAGGAGCCGCGCAAGGAGTGGGAGCTGGCCTTCACGATCGGGCAGGCGCCGCGGTCGAGCGCCGTGGTCGCGACCCTGCGGGAGGCGACCGTCACGCGCGGCGGCTTCACCCTCGGTCCCGTGTCGCTCCAGGTCGAGGGCGGCGACCGCATCGGGATCACCGGACCGAACGGCGCCGGGAAGTCCACGCTGCTCGGGCTGATCCTCGGCCGCATCGTGCCGGACACGGGCGACGCGTCGCCCGGCCGCAGCGTGCAGGTGGGGGAGATCGACCAGGCGCGCGCGTCGCTCCGCGGCGAGCTGCCCCTCGCCGAGTCTTTCGCGGAGCAGGTCCCGGATCTGTCGCCCGCCGAGGTCCGCACGCTCCTCGCGAAGTTCGGCCTGCGCGCCGACCACGTCACGCGTCCCGTCGACGGCCTCTCGCCCGGCGAGCGGACGCGCGCGGGTCTCGCGCTGCTGCAGGCGCGCGGCGTGAACCTGCTGGTGCTCGACGAGCCGACCAACCACCTCGACCTGCCCGCCATCGAGCAGCTCGAGCAGGCGCTCGACAGCTACGACGGCACGCTCCTGCTCGTCACGCACGACCGGCGGATGCTCGACGCCGTGCGGCTCGACCGGCACTGGCACGTGGACGCGGGCGTCGTCACCGGGTCCTGACGCCCGCGGCCGTCGCCGCTACTGGTAGGTGATGAGGTCGGGCACGGGCGAGACCTCGCGCATGGTCTGCTCGGGGGTCAGCATCGGCTTGTCCTCGTCGATGAAGTTCTTCCAGCCCCAGGCCATCCCCGCGGGCGCGTCGGCGTGCAGGGCGCGCCACGTGGCCTGCTTGTCGGGCTGGCCGCCCTGCCCGTCCGCGTGCACGAGCATCGCGAGCTCCGGGTGGCCCATGTCGAGCGATGCGCGGTCCTGGATCATGCTGAGCCGGAACTGGTGCAGCACGAGCATCTTCTGCGGGAGGCCGCGGTCGCGGACGACGCCGGCGAGCCAGTCGGTGGTGGCGTCGACCTCGGCGGCCGACACGCTGCCGATCTGCTTCAGCGGCACCTGGTCGGGGCCGAGCCGCCACTCGGGATCGAGCGCGAGGCCCACGCCCGGCTGCGCGAGCACGGACTCGTAGCGCTTGGCCTGGGTGAGGAAGTCGGTGCGGCCGGGCTGCAGGTCGATGACGACGTAGACGCCCGCGTCCCTCGCCGCGTCGATCCACGGCTGCAGCGTCTCGACGGGCACCTCGGAGGAGTAGTCGCCGTCGTCGCCCGCCGCGCCCGCGGCGACCGTGGCGATGAGCTCGAACATGGGGATCACGGGCTCGTCGGAGTAGGGCTGGTACTCGGCGGCCTGGGCCTTCGCGCGCGCCACGGCGTCCGTGGGGCCCTGCTCGCCGAGCACCCCGAGCGCGCCCGTGCCCGCGGCGCCGTAGAGGGCGACGTAGCGCTTGCCCGGCAGCACGAGCTGGCCGCCGCCCGGCAGCTGGTCGCCCGTGGCCGCGGTGCGGATCCGGCCCTCGAGCGACGCGTCGTCCGCGTAGGCGGCACCCACCGCGATGGTGCTGGTGGCGGCGGCGTCGTGCAGCGCGGTGACCGCGTCGGCCGACGCGCGCGGATCCGGCGTCGCCTCGGGCACGACGGTGACGCCGACGCCGGCCGCGCGCGCCGTGGCGACGGCGGCGAGGGAGGACGCGGCGTCGGTCGCGAGCGCGTGCGCGCCGGTGAGGGCGGCGGCGGGCGCGGTGGCCGGGAGGGCGTCGTCGGCGGATGCGGTGGGCGGCGTCGCGGGGGAGGCGTCGCCGCCGGGCGCGGCGAGGCCGGCCACGTGGGTGACGGCGGCGGACGGGTCCTGGTCCGCTGCGTCCGCGACGTCGGCCCCGGTGAGGCGGGCGACGTCCGCCGCGTGGTCGGCCCGGACGATCGTGGTCGATCCGGGGAGCGCCGAGGCGGCGTCGTCCCCGAGGTCGCCGACGGCGAGGACCCCCGACGATCCCAGGCGCTGGATCTCGGACTCCGCGCCCGCGCCCTGCACGATGAGCGGGGCGCCGAGCGCGACCGCGGCCTCGGCGCCGAGCTCCTGCGCGGCGAGGTCGCCCGCGGGGGCCAGCACGGCGACGGGCGCCTGGCGAAAGAGGCTCTCGCTCATGGCGACCGACGCGCCCGAGTCGTCGGCCTGGCCCACGACGGTGAGGGGCCCGTCGGGCGCTGCCGTCACCGGCCGGAGGACCTCGGACGCGTCGTGCTGGGCGGTGCAGGCGCCGAGGCCCGCGACGAGAGCAGCGGCGGCGATCAGGGAGACGGGGGTGCGGATGGACCGGGGGAGGCGGATCGGGGACGGCACCCGACAACGCTACGCGAGACCCGGCGGGGGCGTGCGGACCGTGCGGAGCCGCCGCCGCCGTCGGCCGCGCGGGCGATGCGGACCCGCCTCCCACGCGTCTCCCGGTCCCGGCCCGTACGGTGGCAGGAGGCCCGAGCGGTCGGCGACGCGCGCCGACCCGGCCCCGGCGAGAGGCATCACCATGGGATTCCTGGACAGGCTCCTGGGCCGCGACGAGCAGCCCGACGGACGGCCCGGTCGCGCATCGGACGGCGCACCGCGCGAGCGCAGCGCCGACGAGATCGCCGTCGAACGGTACCGGTACCTCCTCCGCACGGCCCCGCCGGAGAAGATCGAGGAGGTGCACCTCGAGGCGTTCCGCAAGCTCACCCCGGAGCAGCGCGAGATCCTCTTCCGCCAGCTCAGCTCGGAGGCCGCGGAAGGCGATGCGCCCGTCGACGACCGTCCCGAGTCGCTCGCCCGCTCGGCCACCCGCTCGGAGATGCGCGCGCCCGGCACGCTCGAGCGCACCCTCGGTCCGCGCGGCGGCCTCGCGGGCGGCGGCGCCGCGATGGGCATGGGCGGCATGATCGCCGGATCCATGCTCGGCACCATCGCGGGAGTCGTCGTCGGCTCGGCCATCGCGCAGGCCCTCATCCCCGACGCGGTCGGCCAGGACCAGGCGGGCGCCGACGGAGCCGACGGGAGCGCTGACGGCGGGACCGACGGCGGCGGCGACGCGGGCGCGACGGATGCGGGCGGCGCCGACGCGGGCGCGGGTGCGGGCGACTTCGGCAGCGGCGACTTCGGCAGCGGCGACTTCGGCGGTGGAGCCGACATGGGCGGCGGCTTCGGGGGCGGCGACTTCTTCTAGCGCTCCGCCCGGCCGATCCGCTCGAGCGCCCGGTCCGGGTGCCGGGATCTCGCGCCCGGGCCCCGCGTCCGGGCGCGCCTAGCTGTAGTTCCCAGTGAGGTTGTGAACGCGTTCGGCGGGCGTGAGTCCGCCGATGCCGGTGTGGGGGCGGTGGTGGTTGTAGTGATGCAGCCAGGCGTCGTAGGTCGCGGCGCGGGCCTCGTCGGTGCGATAGGGATGGGCGTAGGCCCACTCGGTGGCGAGGGTGCGGTTGAAGCGCTCGACCTTCCCGTTGGTCTGGGGCCGGTAGGGGCGGGTGCGTGTGTGGGCGATGGTGCCGAGCGCCTCGGTGAAGGCGTGGGAGCGGTAGCAGGAGCCGTTGTCCGTCAGGACACGGATCACGGTGATGCCCGCGGCGGTGAAGAACGCGTTCGCGCGGGCCCAGAACGCGGCAGCGGTCTCCTTGCGCTCGTCGGTGAGGATCTCGGAGTACGCGAGTCGGGAGTGGTCATCCACGGCGTGATGCAGGAACGCGTATCCCCGCCCGGTCCGGGGGTTGTTCTTCCGGCCGGCCGCTCTGCCGAGGACTCGGTGCCCGCCGCCGTCCGGGATACGGCCGAGCTTCTTGATGTCGACGTGGACCAGATCTCCCGGCGAGGAGTGCTCGTAACGTCGCGCGGGCGAGCGTCGGACGGGGAGTCCCGTCGCGGAATCCAGGTGCGTGAGCAACGGCATCCGGTAGCGACGGAGGACCCGCTCGACCGTGGAACGGGGGATACGCAGGTGGTAGCTGATGCGGTGCGGGCCCCACCGGCGAGTGAATCTCAGCGCGACGATCCGCCGCTCCCGACGCTGACTCGTGCGGGTCGGTTGCCGGTGCGGGCGGGATGACCGGTCCGTCATCGGCAACCCGGCCCGATACCGGCGAGCCCATCTCGACGCGGTCGCGGGCGAGCACTGGAACCTCTCCGCCGCACGCCGGACCGGCCACCCGTCCTCAACGATCAACCGAGCAAGCCGAAGCCTGCCCACGGGAGCGAACGGGGCATTAGCGTGAGTCACGAAGACCTCCGGTGATGACGTGTGCTTGGTAACTCACATCGTCCCGGAGGTCTTCGCTATCCGCCCCAGCGTTCACAACCTCCCGAGGAACTACACCTAGCCCGCGTCGACGATCCCCTCGCGCACCTTCCGGCGCAGCACCTTGCCGAGGAGCGAGGTCGGCAGCTCGTCGAGCACCACGATGAGCCGCGGCACCTTGTAGGCGGCGAGCTCGCCGCGCAGCGTCGTCCGCGCGGCCTGCTCGTCGAGCGTCGCGCCCTCCTCGAGGACCACGGCCGCGACGACCTCCTCGTCGCCGTCGTCGCGCGGGATCCCGACGACCGCCGCGTCCCGCACGCCGGGGATGCCGCGCACCGCGTCCTCGACCTCGCTCGGCGAGACGTTGAAGCCGCCCGTGATGATGAGCTCCTTGATCCGGTCGGCGATGCGCACGAAGCCGTCCTCGTCGATGGTGACCACGTCGCCCGTGCGGAACCAGCCGCCGTCGAGCAGCACGGCGGCCGTCTCGTCGGGTCGGCCGTGGTAGCCGCGGAACACCTGGGGTCCGCGCACGAGCAGCTCGCCGGCCTCGCCCACGGGCCGGTCGACGGTCGGGTCCTCGGGATCCACGACGCGCACCTCGGTGTTGGGCAGCGGCAGGCCGACCGTCCCCGCGCGCCGCGTGTCGCCGACGGGGTTGGCCATCAGCACGGGCGAGCACTCCGAGAGGCCGTAGCCCTCGACGAGCCAGCCGCCGGTCTGCTCCTCCCAGGGCACCACGACCGACTCGGGCAGCGCCATCGCTCCGGAGATGGAGATCGAGATCCCCGCGAGGGACACGCCCTCCGCCTCGGCGGCTTCGCGCAGGCGCTTGTAGATGGGCGGCACGGCGGGCAGGAACGTCGGCGGGTGGCGGCGGATCGCCTGCAGCACGAGGTCGGGCTCGAAGCGGGGGAACAGCACCAGGCGCGAGCCCATGCTCATCGCGAAGGTGAGGCAGAGGGTCAGCCCGTAGGCGTGGAACATCGGCAGCGCCGCGTAGACGACGCTCGTGCCGCGGGGGACCGTCGGCACCCAGGCGCGCGACTGGGCCGCGTTCGCGCTGAGGTTGAGGTGGGTGAGCTCGGCGCCCTTGGGCGCTCCCGTCGTGCCGCTCGTGTACTGGATCACCGCGAGGTCGGTCGCCGCCGGGCGCGGGTGGTCGACGGGCAGGGGTGACGCGGCGGAGATCCGCTCCCAGGTGATCGTGCCCGTCACCTTGGCGGCGATGGCGGCGCGGGCCGCACGGGCCTTCGGGACGGGCAGGCGGAGGCGCAGCCGGGTGCGCAGCGGCATGGCCCGCGTCACGTCGACGGAGACGATGCGCTCGGGCCGCGCGCCGTCGGGCAGGCCCAGGATGGTCGCGACCGACCTGTCCCACGCGATCACCGTGCGCGCGCCGTGGTCCTCGAACTGGTGCTGCAGCTCGCGCGGCGTGTAGAGCGGGTTGTGCTCGACGACCACGGCGCCGAGGCGCAGCACCGCGTAGAACGCGACGACGTGCTGCGGGCAGTTCGGCAGCACGATCGCCACCGGGTCGCCCGCCCGGACGCCCGCGTCGTGCAGGCCCTGGGCCGCGCGTGCGATCTGCTCGCCGAGGTCGCGGTAGCTGGTCTCGGCCCCCAGGAAGTCGAGCGCGGTGCCGCCGGGGAACCGGAGCACGGACTGGTCGACGATGTCGACGAGCGATCCCTGCGGCAGGTCGATCTCGTGCGGGACGTCGGGCGCGTAGCTGGCCAGCCAGGGCCGGTCGGTGGGGGTGGTCACCCCTCCCACCCTAGGCCGCGGGGCGTCGCCGCCGGCCGTCCGAACAGCGACGCGGGCGTCGGGGACCCAGGGGCGATCAGCGTGCGCGCGGGTGCCGACCCTCGGCGAGGTAGGACAGGCGCCGGAGCGTCTCGACGTTCCGCGCGTGCAGGAGCACGTCCATGATCGGCGCGGGTACGAGGCGTCCCGGTCCGCGCACGGCCTCCTCGGTCATGCGCACCTCGCACCCGTCGGGCAGCGTGCGCACCTCGACCGTCACGCGCGCCTCCCCGATGGGCCAGCCCTTCGGCTGCATCACGAGCCGCCGGGTCGGCTCCCACTCGAGCATCGTGGTGGCGTCGTCGATGAGCAGCGGCCAGGAGCCGAAGGAGTGGTGGAGGCGGGATCCGGGGGCCGGCCAGGCCGCGTCGACGTCGCGCATCCGCGACGCGCCGACCACCCACGAGGGGAACAGCCAGCCGTCCCCGAGCACCTCGAAGACGTCGGCGGGGGAGCAGTGCATGCGGCGGCGGGTGACGGACATGGGTCCAGTCTGCCGGAGTGCCTCCCGGTGGACGGACCGCCGCCAGCCGTCAGCCCGCCGGGCGCGCCTGGTGGAACCGGCGCGCCACGTCGTCCAGGTGCTTGGCGAGCCGGGTCTGCGCCTCACGCGTGCGCCGGCGGAGGCGGGCCACCGGGATGCGTCCGCCGACGGCGAGGCCGGGATCGTCGGGGATGTCGTAGACGATCGTGCGCCCGTGGGTCGCGAACAGGCGGCGCGACTCCGCCTGCACGTCGTGGCGGCCGTTGGTGCGGCTCGCGACGATGGTGACGCGTGCCAGCGCCTCGATCCCGTACCGCGTCGTGATGTCCGTGAGCAGCTCCGTGGCGGCCGCGATCCCGGTGGGGGTGGACGCGGTCGTGATGGCCAGCAGCGTGGCGGGCGACTCGAGCAGGTCGAGGCCCTCGCCGCGCGCGTGCGGGCCGAGGTCGTGCAGGATCAGGCGCGGATCCACCGCCCCGGCCTCGTCCCCGAGGGGGAGGCGCCCGCCCAGCGTGCCGCCCGTGTGGTCGGTGAGCGTCGGCGCCCCGGCGGCGCGGCGCTGCAGCGCCGCGAACACCAGGGCCGCGGTCGTGGTGGTGCCGACGCCCCCGGACGTGCCGGCGAAGACGACGCGCACCGCGGCGCGCTCTCGGGGACGGACGAGGGGCGTCCCGGTCTCAGGCATGCGCGGCTCCCGCCTCGTCGCGGACGGGGTCGCCCTGCATGGCCACCTGGATCAGCTGCGGTCGGGCGCCGCGGCGCACGAGGCGCGCGCCCGGGCACCATGCGCTCGGCGTGGATGCCGGGCACGATCTGCCCCTCCGACCGCTCGCCCGACATGACCACCACCGCCGTCGCCCCGTTGTCGCGGAGGGACTGGAGCACGATGTCGAAGAACGCCCGCGAGGTGCCCGCGACCGGCCGCGCGACGGCGACGGTGAGCCGCAGGTCGCGCGCGCTGGCGATGAACGGCAGCAGCGGTCGCAGGGCGTCGGTGCCGGACGCGGCCACGATGTCGTGGTCGTCGATCACCAGCAGGATCCGCGCCGCATCGGTGTCGTGCTCCGCGCGCCGCCGGGCCAGTTCGCCGGCGATCGCCGTGACGAGCTCGGTGGCCTGCGCGGCGTCGCCCGCGTAGCCGCCGAGGTACTCGTCGGGGCACGCGTCGGACAGCGCGCCGCGGATGTCGATGAGCGCGACCACGAGCTCGTCCGAGCTGCTCCGCTGCACGGATCCGTCGATGAGCACCCGCAGCAGGTTGCTCTTGCCCGCGCCCGGGTCGCCGAAGACGAGTAGGTGCGGATCCGGTCCACTGTGGTCGAGGAGCGCGGGCTCCATCGTGTCCTGCGCGAGCCCGACCGGGATCGCCGCGGGCACCTCTATCGCGTCGGGGAGGAGCGCGGCCGGCAGGTTCTCCGGGAGCAGGCGGATCGTCCGCGCGCGCTCGCCCTGCCACCGCTCGGCCGTGTCGCGCGCCAGGCGCTCGAGGGCGTCGCCCACGTCGAGCCCCGGCTCGGTCTCGAGCACGGGCAGCGCGATCTGCGCGAACCGCCGGTCGTCCGTGATCGCGCGCCCCGGCTGCTCGGCCCGCAGGGTCTCCGAGAGCCGGCGCCCGGCGAGGGACTCCAGCGCGTCGTTGAGGCGCAGCTCGATGCGGGTGCCGATGAAGGGCTGCAGGGTGGTGCGGAGGTCGTTCCACCGCGTGAGCGCGAGCACCACGTGGATGCCGTAGGACCCGCCGCGCTGCAGGAGCTCCTGCACGACGGGCTCGAGCTCCTCGTGGTCGCCGCGGAGTGCGCCGGCTTCGTCCACGACCAGCACGACGTCGGCCGCGTCGAACTCGGGGACGCGGCCCTCGGCGTGCACGCGCCGGAGCGTCGCCATGGAGTCGATGGAGTGGCGCGAGAAGACGGCCTCGCGCTCGGTGAGCATGCGGCGCATCTCCTCGGCGACGCGCTGCAGCCGTTCGCGGCTCGTGCGGGTGGCGATGCCGCCCACGTGCGGGAAGCCCTCGACGCGGGAGAGCCCGCCGCCCGAGAAGTCGAGGCCGTAGACGGCGACCTGGGCGGGGGAGTGCGTGAGGGCGAGCCCCGCCACGACCGTCCGGAGGAACGTCGTCCGACCGGACTGCGGTGCGCCGAAGACGGCCGCGTGGCCGCCGCTGCGGGTGAGGTCGAGGATCCACGGCTCCTGCCGCTGACGGTCGGGCTCGTCGAGCACGCCCACCGGCACCGAGAGGGCCCGGTACTGCTCGGCGCGGTCGACCAGCGACGCGAGCGTGAGCCGCTCGGGCAGGGGCGGCAGCCACACCGGGGCGACGGGCTCGCCCCGGGTGCGGATGCGCTCCACGGCGAGGTCGACGAGCACGCGGCCGACGACCGGCCGGGCGAGCGCCTCCTCGGCGCTCTGACTGCTCTCGCGCGTGGCCATCCCGTTGTAGGTGGGCAGGCGGATCATGCCGCGGGGCGCGTCGGAGCCCGTCGCCTGCGGATCCGGGTCGGACTCCGCGATGGCCCCGGAGACGTATCCGGAGCGGAAGCGCCGGAGCGTGGTGTCGAACTTGAGGTAGGAGTAGCCGGGCACCGCGGGCAGGCGGAAGGCGTCGTTGGTGTCGATGATCATGCTGCTCTCCGCCTCGGAGAACGTGCGCAGCGCGATCCGGTAGGAGAGGTACGTGTCGAGGCCGCGGAGCTTGCCGGCCTCGAGGCGCTGGCTCGAGAGGAGCATGTGGATCCCGAGGGTGCGCCCGATGCGCCCGATCTGGATGAGCAGGTCGATGAGGTCCGGCTCGGCCGTCAGGAGCTCGCCGAACTCGTCGATGATGAGCAGCAGGTGCGGCATGCCGGGGAGCTCGGGACGGGTGCTGCGCAGCTCGGCGTAGTGCGTGATGGACGGCACGTTGCCGGCGTCCTTGAGCATCTTCTGCCGGCGGACCACCTCCCCGGAGAGGCTGGCGCGGGCGCGCTGTGTGAGCTGCGGGTCGTCGGCGAGGTTGTCGATGAGGCCGGCCACGTGCGGGAGGCTCGCGAACGGCGCGAAGGCGGCGCCGCCCTTGTAGTCGACGAGGATCATGGCGAGGTCCGCGGGGCTGTGCGACGACGCGAGGGCGAGTACGAACGTCCGCAGGAACTCGCTCTTGCCGGATCCGGTGGCGCCCACGCACAGGCCGTGCGGCCCGATGCCGAGCTGCGACGCCTCCTTGATGTCGAGGAGCAGCGGCTCGCCGAAGTCGTCGAGCCCGACGGGCACGCGCAGGAAGTCCCGAGGGGAGCGCGGCGCCTGCGTGATTGCGGGATCGAGCACGCCCACCTCGCCGATGCCGAGCAGCTCGGAGATGTCGATGGCGCGCGCCGACTCCGCCTCGTCCTTGCGCGACATGCTGAGGCGCAGCGGGGCCAGCGCGCGCGTGAGCACGTCGAGGAGCGCCACCGGCATCCGGTCGGGCGCGACCTCGGAGACGGGGTGCGCGAGACGCGCGTCGGAGACGACAGCCGACCCGCCGTCGACGAGGATGCGCAGCGTCACGTCGGACGGCTCGTGCAGGCGGTCGCTGAGGAGGTGGACGATCGTGATCCGCAGGTCGCGCAGGTCGAGCTCGGCGTCGGGGACGGGGAGGGACCCCGCGATGCTGCCGTAGTCGTCCATGAACACCACGAGCCGCGGGATGTCCGCCGGCCCCTGGTCGAGCCCGCCGCGCCGGGCGGTCGCGGCGAGCTGGGCGCGGTCGGCGAGGTCCTCGCCGATGACCGTGCGGAGCGCCTGCGGGGTGGGGGCGACCCGGCGCGCGGGCACGGGCCCGTCGAACACGTCCTCCACCACGAGGTGCGGGAGCCGGTCGACGCCGCGCCAGTCCGCCGCGGCGCGCTCGGGGAAGGTGAGCGCCATCACCATGTCGTCCGGCGCGTGGAAGACGGCGAGCTGGGCGATGAGCGTGCGCGCGGCGTTCAGCACGTCTTCCCGCGGGCCGATGACGGACACGTGCCCGGCTCCGGCGAGGTCGACCGTGATGGGCATCCCGCGCACGACCTCGTGCTGGGCCACGACCTGCTCCGCCTCCGCGGCCATGATCGGGTCGTACGGCTCGACGGGGTTCGGTTCGGCCGGGAGGGCCAGCTCGAGCCAGCGCCGCGTGCCCGATCCGAGCCGCACGCGGAGGAAGTCGGCGTCGCTCCGGCGGCGTTCCCACAGGCGCGCGGGATCGCGGACGATCTCCGTGAGGGCGACGGGCGCCGGATCCAGCAGGGCAGCCTGCGCGCGCGCCTCGAAGGCGCGGGCTCGGGTGCGGGACCGCACGCGCTCCAGGTAGTCGAGGTAGCGCTCGCGCTGCACGCGGCGCGTGCGGGCGGAGCTGCTGCGCTGGGTGAACGCCATCGCGAGGCCGCCGACGGCGGCCACGACCAGGACGAGCGCCCCGATGACCATGTAGATCTGCTGGCCGCGGAGCAGCGTCATCATCGTGACGCTGACGGTGGCGCCGAGGATGGGGATGAGCGACTGGATGGGGAATCCGCCCTGGGGGCCGTCCAACATGGCGGGCGGCGCCGACAGCGCCTCCGCCTCGGGCTGCTCCAGCGGTCGGGTGACGCGGCTCGGCCGGTGGACGAGGCGGTTCACGCGACGGCCGCCGTGCGCGTGTCGTCCGGGCGGTCCGAGGGTGCGCTGTTGGACGGCAGCGAGGCGACCGCCTCCGTCATCACGGTGCTGGCGAGCCGGAGCACGGCCGTGCGGGAGGCGAGCGAGAGACGCCGGCTCGCGGTGGGGATGGCGGTCGACCAGGCGGCGTCGTAGGGCAGGCCGATGAGGGGGACCCCGACCTCGCGAGCGATCACGTCGCGGGCGTCGTGCCGACCACGGGCGCCCACGTCGACGCTCACGACGACGATGCGCGGCGGATCCGGCTCGGCGCGGAGCGCGGGGACCATGGCCACCACGTCCTCCAGCGCGTGGCGCTCGGCCCGGCACACCAGGCAGAGCACGTGGCTCGCGACGGCGGTGAGTGCCAGGTCCGCGGCGGCCGGCCGCACGCCCCAGTCGGTGACGACGAGATCGAAGAAGCGGGAGATCGGGTTCACCTCGTCGAACCAGGTGCGGGCGTCCGCGGCCGTGGTGGGCCGGTCCCGGCGCTGGAGGTCGAGGGCGGCGAGGCGCGGGAGCGGGAAGACCAGGTCGGACGCGGCCTCCCGCAACGTGGTGGGCAGGGCGTCGCGACGCTCGCGCGGGTCGGCGGTCTCGGACGGGAGGCGGCGGAGGATGTGCGTGGATCCGCCGGAGGCGTTGACCGCGAGCGAGACGCCGGTGCGGCGCGCGGCCAGCGCGGCCGCGACCGCTGCGGACGCAGCCGAGGTGCCGCTCCCGCCGGCGAGCTGGACGAAGCCGACGCGTCGGGACACGGGCAACGGCACGCGCACGACCGCGTCGGCCTCGGTCGCCTCGCGGAACGCCGAGGCGGGGCTCGCGAGGAGCATGTGCGCGGCCGTGGACATCGAGCTGGTCAGGCGTCCCATCGTCAGAACGTCCCGAGCAGGGAGGGGTACACGCCGAAGACGCCGATCACGCAGGGCACGAGGGCGACGACCGCGAGCGTCTCCAGGCGGTTGCCCATGCGGCGGAGTCGCGCGCGCGTCTGCAGCGACGGGCGCGCGACGCCGATCACGGCGCAGGCGAGGACGATGACCCCGAGGCCGGCGGCGACTGCGTCGCGCTCCGCGGCGTGCGCGAGCGCGGCGACCACGATCACGGCCGCGACGGCTCCCCACAGCGGGAGCGACTGCCAGGCCAGGGGGAACGCCCGCGTGCGCAGGGCGAGGACCAGGGTGAGGCAGACGCCGAGTGCGAGCGGCCAGGGATCCTCGGTGGCGACGAGCGCGCTCGCGGCGATGGCCGCGGGGACCGCTGCGGCGAGGGCCGCCCAGCTGAGCGACCGGTAGGACTCGTCGACCGTGCCACGGAGCGTGTCCCGGTCGGAGAGCGTGCCGGCTATGACCAGGTCGTCGAGCCCCGTGAGACCCGACGCCGTCATGGAGTACCACGGCAGCAGGCCGATGAGGACGACGGCGGCGGTGCCCACGATCGCGGACTCCTGCGTCACCGTCCAGCCGAGCAGGTCGACACCGAGGGCCACGGCGCTGGCCGCGACCCCCACGACGCTCCCGCGGAGGAGGGTGCGCCGCCGCAGCCCGACGCCGATCCCGATGCCGACCACGAGCCAGACCGCGCCGGCGACCCCGAAGGCGAGGACGGGGAGCGAGCCGCCCTGCGGCATCCACGTGCCCACGGCGGCGACGGTCGCGGGCACCGCGAGTCCGGCCGACGCGGCCGTGACCACGAGGGCGGGGCGGTCCTCGCGGACGAGCCCGAGCACCGCCGCCGCGAGCGCGAGCAGGACGGCGACGCCGCCGAGCACGGGGAGCCGGGTGGGCGAGACGAGGAGCGCGCCGGCCACCCCGGAGAGCAGCGCGATGCCGATGCAGGTCGCGGAGACGCGGTGCACGTCGCCCCACAGCGCGCCCTGGTCGTCACGCGCCTCGGCGACCACGTCGGTGACGTCGGCGACCTCGGGCGGGGCGGGCGCGTCGTCGACGCGCACGAGCCGGAGCACGTCGCCCGCGAGGACGCCCTGGTCGTCGAGGGACTCCTCGGCGCCGAGCTGGTCGCCCGACGCGCGGATGAGCGTCATCGGGCGCGCCGCCGACTCCGTGCGCTCGCCCAGCAGCTCCACCAGCTGCGCGATGAGGGAGGCGACGGCCTCATCGCTCGGCGCCACGAGGTCGGCGCGGCGGTGCGAGCCGAGGACGGTCACCCGCGTGAAGGTGCTCACGGGCTGGGCACCGGGGTCGCGACGACGCCGGCGGTCGCGCCGGGTGCGGCGCCGCCCAGGAGGTGGCCGACGAAGGAGGCGCCCACGCAGCCCGCGCAGATGACCGCGGCGACCACGACGCTGGCGATGAACCGCTTGGAGTTGTCGTCGACGATGCGGCGCTCGGTGAGCTCGCCGAAGATGAACGCCGACCGGAGCCGGGAGCGGTGGGTGCGGATCGTCTCCAGGAGGATGACGTCGGGATCAGTCGGCACGGGGCGACGTCCTCTCGGTGGGGGTCGGTGCGGCGGCCGGAGCGGCCATGCGATCGGTGGCGCTCGATCCGGCGTCCGGGTGGGGAGCGGTCGCCGATCCGGATGCGGCGGAGGCACCCGCGTCCGGCCCGCCGATGTCCCGGGCCGCAGCAGCCGGTGCGTCGGCGGATGCGGCGGAGGTCGTGTCCGATGCGTCCGGCTCGATCGTGATGCGGCGACGCCCGAGCTCGACGATCCAGCCGACGCTCGCCGCGGTGGGCACGCCGGCGACGAGCGGACGACGCTCCCCGGCGGCGGTGATGATCGCGGTGCCCGACAGGCTGCCGAGGTCGGTGATCCACATGGTCGATCCCGACCAGGCGAAGAGGGCGTGGGACTTCGCGACAGTGCGCGAGAGGTCGGCCCACGGGTGGACGCGGTAGGTCACCCCGTCGACCTGCGCCTCGGGCTTCCGGCCGATCATCAGGGGCTCGGAGACGGAGACACGCTCCGAGGAGTCGAGGACGAGCGCCGCGGCCGTGGCCACGGGAGCCTCGGCGAGCGGTGCCGCGGAGCGGCGGTGCGCGCGTCGGACCGCCTCGTCCACGCTGGGGGCGGCGTCGTCGGCATCGGAGGCGTCCTCGCCGAGCGCGTCCGCGGGCGGCCGGGCCACGCCGAGCGGATCCCGGCCCGCGCGGAGGTCCGCGGTCATGGTGGTGCGCAGACGCAGCACGCGGGGGATCCGACCCAGGCGGTCCATCGCGGTGAGCGGCGCCCCCGAGAGGTCGTCCACGGTCCGGAGGCGGAGCGCGCGGCGGCCGAGCGTCTGCCCGCTGCGGACCGACGAGACCGCGTTGGCGGCGATCAGCAGGAGTGCGGCGAGCACCAGGGCCGCCACGACGAGCACGGCCCAACGGCCGTCGAACGCGCCGACCGCGGCCGCGGCGAGGAGGGCCAAGGGCGGGAGGGCGTCCACCGCGCGGGCGGCGTACCTGCGTCCGGCCGTGGCGGGGACGACGCCGATGAGCATGCCCTGGTAGGGACCGGTGGCGGTTCCCGGCGCGGCGTCAAGGCGCGGCGACGTGCAGCGGGCGCAGGCGGAGACGGTTGCCGCGACGCGCGCGCCGCAGCGGCCGCAGGTCACCGCGCCGAGGAGAGCATGCGCCATCGATGCCTCCTCAGGGGGTCCGGCCCGACGCCTGAGCCAGCGTGATCCTAGCGTCCTGGATCCGTATCTCTGTCTGCTGTTCCCGCGCCCCCGAATCGGGGGTACCATCCGGTGCGATCGGTCGGGCGTCGTCCGGTCGCATCAGCGAGCAGCCGCGACCTCCGTCGGGGTTGAAGAGGAGCAAGACATGGGCATGAAATTCGCGATGGGGGCGAGCACCCTCACGCAGCTGGGACAGCGGACGAGCTCCTCCCACGAGGACCTGGGGGCGCTGGTGCGTCGCCTGGAGCAGTCGGCCGCACCCCTCGAGGGGCGGTTCAACGGGGCGGGGCGACAGGCCTTCGACCAGTTCAAGGCCAACACCGATTCCATCGCGGCGGAGCTGAACGCCGCGCTCGCTGCGGTCCTCGAGGGCATCCAGGGGCAGGACATGGCCTTCCAGCAGGGCGACTCCGACATGTCGGACCAGACGCGCGCCGCGCAGAGCGGCGCCGGGTTCGATTCCGCGCGCTTCTCCGGCCGGGCATAGGACGAGGGGATCCGGATTATGAGCGGGAACAGCACAGACCGCCGCGACTACGACATCGCGGCATCGCAATCGGCCCAGGACGAGTTCCAGGCCGTCGCGAGCCACCTGGAGTCGCTGCTCGACCAGCGCGACTCCGACGTCAAGGCCGCCATGGCCGACTACCAGGCCGACGGCGTCTCCACGGAGTACGCGGCCAAGGAGGCCCGCTGGAACGCGGTCGCCCAGCAGGTGCGCGACATCATCCACGCGCTGCGCCAGGCGATGGCACGCAACGACGAGACCGCACAGACGGCCATGTCACGGGGGAAGGCCGCAGTCGACTCCATCGGCTAGGGGTCGTGCGGGACACCGAGATGGACGAGACGCGCTCCACTGTCGCTGACCCGATGCTCCACCCGCTCATCGACGAGCAGGGCGACGGCTACGTGGTCTGCCGCACGGCGGCGCGCGTCCTCCATCTCAGCGCGCTGCGGGCGGGCCTCCTCGCCGACGCCGGTGCCGCGGGCTCTCGGGTTCTGGTCATCACGCCCGAGGACACGCGTCTCACCTTCGCGTCGCTCGGGGCCCTGAGGTCGTTCGGCGGACGGTGGGCGGTGCCGTCGGGCGGCGGACTCCGGCTCGCCGGCACCACCGCCGTCGTCGCCCACGCGCAGGAGGCGTTCGTATCGCGGATCCCCGGCGGATGGCAGACGCCTCCCGCCCCGGGGTCCGTGCCGTGGACGCAGGTCACCATCACCGCGCGACACATGCTGACCGGGGAGTTCGAGATGGGGAGCATCGCCGAGCTGATCGCGGCCGAGGCGGAGTCGCGCGTGGATGCGTGGGGCGTGGTCGAGCCCGCCGTCAGCGCGTTCAGCCCGGCCGGGGTCACCGCGTGGTCGCGTTCGCGGCTTCCGCAGACGGTCCGGCTCCTGCTGCACGGCGATGGCCTCAGCGGGAGCATCCGCGTGTGGTCCGAGCCGGCCGCCGTCTTCGAGGAGACGAAGCTGGTGGTGCGCGGCGAGCTGTCCGCGACGCGATCCGCCGAGCTCCTGCGGCTCCTGCAGCGCGCGGCGCAGATCCACTTCGCCTTCGTCTGCACCATGCACGGAGCGCCGGACATGACCTTCACGGCGGATGTCCCCGCACCCGTCGAGCCGCGGGCCGCGTTGGTCGGGCCTCGCGCCGTGCGCGACAAAGACTTCCCCACGGCCGCTCTGGAGTGGGCGGCCCTCGTGGAGCGCATCGGGCATCCGCGCACCCCGTCGCTCCTGATGTCGTTCGGCGGGGGAGAGGCGGCGGCCTGGGCGGATCTCGCGACCACCGCGCGGCACCTGGGTCCGGAGACGATCGCCGCGGCGTTCTCGGGGAGGCCGTCGTGAACCGCGAATGGGCCATCGTCTCGCCGCGCCCGGTGTCGATGGCCGAGTGCATCGTGGGGGCCGCGTCGGTGGATCCGGAGCTGGGTGTCACCGATCTCTGGGACGGGGGCGCCGCGTTCGTGACCCGCATCGGTGTCCCGACGCACCTCACGGTCACCAGGTCACGCGAGCTCCAGCACACCGGCGATGCGGAACGCATCCTCGGCGGCAGCGTGCCGGTGCCAGGAGACGAGCACGAGCTGTATTGGACGGACCTCCACGCCTGCGGGTGGGGCGCGGAGGAGGACGCTGCGCTGGTCGAGGCCATCGCGGCCGCGGCGGACGGGTCCGCGCACGCATTGGCCGGAGAGGCGGGGGAGGGATCCCATGACGAGCTACAGCATTGATCCGCAGGGGGTGAGGGACGTGCTCACGGCCGTCCAGAAGGCGTCCGACGACCTGACGACCGCGGTGGGCGGCGTGTCCGGTGCGCACGACGACGTGACATCCGGGGCGGCGACCTGCACCGCGGTGCCGGCTTCCCTGGCGGCGTTCCTCGACGCCCAATCAGCAGCGGTCACGGATGTCACGAATCGGATCTCGGCGTGCCTCTTCGGTGCGGCGACGGCGACGACCGACTACGTGCAGGCCGATGAGACCATGGCGTCCGACGTGACGCAGGCGCAGACGGCGGCGGTGGATGCCGCGTCGAACGGTGACTTCAGCTGGTTCACCTCTCGGGCGGGTGGTCGGTGATGTACGCGCCTGCGTCGACCGCGGGTGGCGGCATGTGCCGTGCGGACGGATTGATCGATCCGGGCAGCATCCCCGGGGTGGGCATGTCCCCGGATCTCATCCGGAGCGCTGCGTCGACGTTGGCGACGGCGTCGACGGGGGTCTCGCAGCACGGTGCGTCGGCGGTGGCATCGTGGCAGACCATGTCGACGGTGTACCAGGCGCCGGAGTCGGAGGCGTTGCTGGCGGTGATGGCGCCGGTCGGACAGGAGACCACGGCCCTCGCCGACGGGTTCACCAAGGTGGCGAAGGCCCTGAAGGACTTCGCGGACACCGTGGAGCCGATCGTGGTGACGCTGAAGGATCTCCAGACCCAGGCGGTCGCGTTCGTGGCGTTGGCGGAGCAGGGATACGACCTGCCGGCGGTGGGGGATCAGCCGACGACGCAGTTGACGGATTACGGCTCGGTGCAGACCTCGCCCGGGGGGATGTACTCGTCTCCTGCGCATCACGTGGAGTGGACGGATTACCCGCCGTACAACCAGCGCAACGACGAGTTGATCAAGGCGGTGGCGGTTCAGGCGACGGCGTTGGACGAGGCGCAGGCGGATTGCGTGAACGCGATCGCCGCGGCGGATCCCACGCGGGCGTCGTGTGCGGTGCCGGTGCAGGGGACGGATTTCACGGCGGCGGCCGTGGCGGGGACGGCGTTGCCGTTCGGGCAGATGGCGTCGGGTCGTCAGACGTGCGTGGGCTCGTTCCTGGGTGGTGCGGGGGATGCGGTCACGAGCATGGCCGAGGGGTTGGGGAGCCTGATCTCGTACAACCCGGAGACGAGCGCGTGGGGTGATTGGGGTCATGCGGGGGCGTCGGCTCTGGGTGTGGTGGAGGGGTTGGGTGCATTGATCGCGCCGACGCCGATCTTCCAGATGCTGGCCGATGATTCCAGCGGTGTGACGCCGGGGTGGATGCGGGACTTCTCGAGGTCGACGGTGGACAAGCAGCGCCAGATGGTGGAGGGGTTCGTCGGCAGCGGGGAGCAGTGGGAGTCGGATCCGGCGCGGGCGGCGGGGTCGTTGTTCGTGAATGTGGGGTCGTTGTTGATCCCGGTGGGGGGTGAGGTCGCGGCGGGGGCGAAGGTGGTGTCGGTCGGGGCGCGGGTCGCGTCGGTCGGTGGTCGTGTTGCGGAGGCGGCCGATGCGGCGTCTGTCGCGGGCCGTGTGGCGGGTGCGGGTGCGCGGGCCACGGTCGCTGCGGGTACGGGGCTGGTGCGGGTCGGGGATCTGTTGACGCAGGCCATGGCCAAGGCGGATGCGGTGGGGCATGCGGCGACGGCGCCCGTGATGAATGCGTTGCGGGACGCGGTCGGGCGGGTGCCGTTGGTGCGGGTGGTGGTGGAGCATGCGGTGACGCCGGAGGGGTTCCGGGTGCCGGCGGGTCTGCGGGTGGAGGTGGAGGGTCGTGTGCGTTCGCAGATCGCGGATGCGGCGGGGCACGGTGTTCTGGAACGTGGGACGGTGGAGGCGCCCGCGGGTTCGGGGCATGCGCCGGGGGTGGGGCGTGCTGCGGGTGCGGATGCGGTGCGTGGGGTCGAGCAGCACGGGGCGGACGCTCGCGGGGGAGCCGAAGAGCGCGCGACGTCCGAGTCGACACCCGAGGAGGTGAGGCATCATGCCGGGGACGCCCATGCGTCACACAGTGACCAGATCGGACGTCACGATCGTGGTGGAGTAACCGGCGACCCAAGTCGCGGATCGGACGGGATCCACTCACGCGAAGCGACTTCCGTTGCCCATCCGCTACCCAGCGAGCCCCTCGACTACTTTGAAGACGACTATTGGCGGTCGTTGAGTCCGCAGGAGATCCACGATCTGCCTGTTGTCCGTGACGGTAGTCATCTGCGGCCGGATAGGAGTCTCGAACCCAGCACCTGGTACCAGGCAGGTGAGCACGAGTACCTTTACAGGACGAACGAGCACGGACACATCGACCGTGTCATCATCCAGGATCTGCAGCTCAAGACCCATGAAGGACGTCTTCCGCATCAAAGAAATCCTGTGGGCAAGCTCCAGGGGGATCATGCGGGACATCTCGCCGCGGACGCTGCCGGGGGCTCTCCGAAGCTGGACAACATCGTCGCGATGTCCCAAAAGAACAACCTGGTAGAATACGCCCGCCTCGAGAGGAAGCTACTCGGTCGCAAGGCTGCTCATCCTGATGAACGAATTTTCCTCGACATCCGGCTGGATCCTGACCCGCTCACAGGCAGGTCGCCCCGCTTCGAGGTCGAATACAAGATCAACGGCAGAATCTACCGGAGCAATTTCAAGCAGTAGGGAACTCAATGCCAAAGAGACAAGAAGAGATTCTGCAGGACTTTGCGACGGGCTGCGTGTCAATCGCGATGGAGTTCAGCGAGGGCGCGCCAGATCTATCAAAGATCTACGTCTACGTCGGGTCCGAGCGCGGGCACTCGTACGCGAATGCGTTCTTCGAGCAAGCCGGGGAGATCGTCTACGCCAACGATCTACGCGGAGTCGACTCTGGGGACGACCGCGTCTCTGCAGTTCAAAGGTATCTACTCAAATACTTGGCGGAGGCTGAGGCGCAGTTCGAGGAGGCCGGTGCCCCATCTCCTACCCAATACCGCTTGACATATGATTTGCTCACTCGTCAACTGGACATGCAGTTGTCCCACGAGCTCGTGTATTCGAACCACCCGACCAAGGTATTAGAAGAAGGTGCAGAGGATTGGCTCGACGGGCGTCTTGAGAAGATGTTCGGAGGCTTTTGATCGAACACGCGACCACCGTGCATGGTCAACCGGCCGAACGGGCGAGCGCGAGTACCTGTATCGGACGAATGAGCATTGGTACATCGACCGAGTGATCGCGGAGAACCTGCAGCTCAAGACGCACATCGGGCGGCTGCGGCGCAAACGACGTGCCTGAGGTAAGCTCTTCGGCGACCACGCGGGGCATGTGATTGCGGACTGGTTCGGCGGATCACCCAAGCTCGACGACCGCGTGTCGCAATTCGGGGACATCAACAGGCGTGCTATGCGGACATCGACCGACAACGGGCGAGGGCGCTGAAATCCACACCCCCGGGTCACGTTGGCGTCGACGTCCGAGTCGACGCCGTCACGGGCCGACCAGATGGTCTTCATATTGATTCCGTGTTCAACGGGAAGTCGGTATTCGCGGAATCCTACCGATGGGGGCGAGAGTGTCAAGAACTGAACAAGAAGCCATCCAGAGCCTCACCAATAGTTGGATACCTCTTGGTGTCGAGTATGCACGCGGAGCCAAAGGGGTGAACGCGATGTGCATCTATGCGGCGTCGGAACCCGGGCAATGATATGCCAATATGCTCTTCGAGCAGGATGGCCGAGTTGTCTACCCGGATGACCTGTGTGGTGTGGATGCCAGTTCCTCGCGCATGCTCCGCTTGCAGCATCAGATGGTTGCGGTGCTGCGAGATGCGGAAAAGCAACTTGCGCAGCAAGGGGCAGGGCACCCGACGGAGTACCGAATCACCTACGAGCCGGGTCCGGGGAGATCGGATGTACAGCTCTCTCGCGAGATCAAGTACGTGGATCATCCGGTCAAGACGTTGCAGAATGGTCCCGAGGACTGGCTCGATGGTCGGCTGGAAAAAGTATTCGGCAAGCTGCTCCCTCCCGAAGATGAATGGCCAAAGTATCGAGGAAAGCGAAAGATTTAGCTAGGGTCTCCGCGAGCGAGCGAGCGAGCGCGCGAGCGAGCGCGCGGGTCGTGCGGTGGGGGATCGTGTCGCGGAGGCGGCCGATGTGGCGTCTGTCGCGGGGCGTGTGGTGGGCGCGGGTGCGCGGGTGACGGTCGCTGCAGGTTCCGGGTTGGTGCGGGTGGAGGATCTGCTCACGCAGGCGGTGGCCAAGGCGGATGCGGTGACGCCGGAGGGGTTCCGGGTGCCGGCGGGTGTGCGGATAACGCCGATGTGACGGCGCCGTCGCGTCGATGCCACCGACGCACGCGTCACATCGAGAGGTCCGGCCCGCGCTCGATCCCGAACTCGTGCCGCAGCGCGCTGCGTGCCGCCTGGTACCCGGCCATGCCGTGCACGCCGGGCCCGGGCGTCGCCGAGCTCGAGGCCAGGTAGACTCCCGCGGCGGGCGTGCGCCACGGGTCTGGCGAGAGCACGGGACGGGCAAGCAGCTGCCACACGCTCGCGGCGCCGGCCGCGATGTCGCCGGCGATGTAGTTGGGGTCGTGCTCTTCCATGCCCACGGCGTCGATGCTGGACGAGGCGAGGATCAGGTCGCGGAAGCCCGGGGCGAAGCGCTCGATCTGCCGCGTGATGACCTCGGTCTGGTCGACCGTGGATCCCGCGGGCACGTGCGTGTAGGCCCAGAGCACGTGTTTCCCCTCGGGCGCGCGGCCGGGGTCGTCGATGGAGGGCTGCGCGACGAGCACGTACGGGTCGTCGCTGTGTCGCCCCGCGGCGACCTCGTGCTCGGCGCGCTGGATCTCCGCGCGGGTGCCGCCCACGTGCAGCGTGCCCGCCTTCCGCAGCTCGGGATCCGTCCACGGAACGGGGCCCGAGAGCGCGAAGTCGACCTTGGAGGCTGCGTTGCCGTAGCGGAAGCGGCGGATCGCGCGGAGGTAGCGGGCGGGCAGCCGGTCGCTCGCGATGCGCGAGAGTGCCCGGGCGCTGGTGTCGAGGAGCACCGCGCGGGCGGCCGGCAGCTCGTGCAGCGTCCGGACCTCGGATCCCGTGACGACCTCGCCGCCATGGGCCCGCAGGTCGGCGACCATCGCGTCGACGATGGACTGGCTGCCGCCGATCGGCACCGGCCAGCCGCGCGCGTGCGCGTACGCGCCGAGGGAGAGCGCAGCCGCGGCCGTGGACACGCTCGGCATGGTCTGGATCGCGTGGGCCGCGATGCCCGTGAACATGGCCGGCGCCACGTCGCCCCGAAAGCGCGCGTTCCACAGCGGCGAGCCCTGCTCGAGCGCGCGGAGCCCCAGGCGGATGGCGGTGGGCGGGTGGCGCGGCACCTGGAGGAGCGGGCCGTTGGTGAATTGCGCGACCCGGTCGGCGGAGGCCGCGAGCGACCCCATGAGCTGCCGCCATGCGCGCCCGTCGACGCCGAGCGCGTCCGCCGTGCGGTCGATGTCGCGGTAGGCGATGCCCGAGACGCCGCCGTCGAGGGGGTGCCCGTAGGAGATCTCCGGCACGACGAGGTCGATCCGCCGGTCGAGCTGGAACGCCCGGAAGAACCCGGACGCGAGCGCCATCGGGTGCACCGCCGAGCAGATGTCGTGGTGGAAGCCCGGGAGCGTGAGCTCGGCCGTGCGGCTGCCGCCGCCGATCGTGTCCGCCCGCTCGTGCACCTCGACCCGCAGGCCCGCGCGCGCCATCGTCACGGCCGCGGCCAGCCCGTTCGGCCCGGAGCCGACCACGATCGCGTCGATGTCACCCATGCGTCGAGGCTATCGGCGACGCAGGGCGGCGGCCCCGGCGACGACGCCGGAGAGGAGGGCGCCCGCGCCGATCGCGACGGTCTTCGCGCGGTTGCGGATGATCCAGACCTGCGGGCTCATCGTGCGGGCCCGGTCGCTGAAGATGCCGCGCGCACCCTGGTCGCCCGCGGTGGGCGTGTACAGGTTGGTCGTCAGCATCGGCTGCGTCTTGTCCGCGGCCTGCTGGCCGGAGTAGCCGGTCTTCGCGAGGTAGCCGTCGAGCCAGTTCGCGACGAAGCGGTTGCCGAGCACCGTCATGACCGTGGGCTCGCCCACCCAGTTGCGGCGCTTCGGCTTCTCGGCGACGGCGGCGATGGCCTGCGCGCCCACCTCGGGCTCGAAGATCGGCGGCACGGGCTGCGGGTGGTGCGGCAACTGTGACTTCACCCAGTTGAACTGGATCGTGTTGAGCGCGGGCATGTCGACCGTGGAGATCGTGACCGAGCTCTTGTTGTGGATCAGCTCGGTCGTCACCGACTCCGTAAAGCCCTGCACGGCGTGCTTGGCCGCGCAGTAGGCGGCCTGCAGCGGGATCCCGCGGTGGGCGAGCGCCGAGCCGACCTGGATCACGTGGCCGCTGTCGCGCGGCACCATGCGGCTGAGGGCGGCGCGCGTCCCGTTGACGAAGCCGAAGTAGTTGACCGCGGTGGCGCGCTCGAAGTCGGCCGGATCCGTGGTGAGGAACTCGCCGAAGACGCCGACCATGGCGTCGTTGACCCAGAGGTCGATGGGGCCGAGCTCGTCCTCGACGCGATCGGCGGCGGCCTCGACGGCCAGGCGGTCGGCGACGTCGGTGGAGATGCCGAGACCGCGGCGCCCGCGCGCCTCGATGTCGGCGACGGCGCCCGCGAGCCCGTCCTCGCCGCGCGCGAGGACGGCGACGTCCCAGCCGCGGTTCGCGAGCTCCCGTACGGTCGCTCGGCCCAGTCCGGCCGATCCTCCGGTGACGACGGCGATGCCTCGAGTCATGTGGCTCCTTCGATGGTTGGTGCACGAAGCGTGCTCATCCACCGTAGGACGGTCGCGTCCCGCCGACCGTGCCCGGGGCCGGTCCTGCCAGGCGGCGGTCAGCCTTCGCGCTGCAGGTCCTCGCGCACCTGGCGGCGCAGCACCTTGCCGATGAGCGAGGTGGGGAGCGCATCCACCCGCACGACGCGGCGCGGCACCTTGTAGGCGGTGAGGTGCTCGCGGCAGTACGCGCGGATCGCGGCCTCGTCGAGCCTGGCACCCGGATCCAGCACGACCGCGGCCGTGACGTCCTCCCCGCCGTCCGCCGACGGGAGCCCGACCACGGCGACGCCCTGCACGCCCGGCGCGCCGCGCACGACGTCCTCGACCTCGCTGGGGGAGACATTGAAGCCGCCCGTGATGATGAGCTCCTTCATCCGGTCGACGATGGTCGTGAAGCCGTCGGCGTCGACGCGCACGATGTCGCCCATGCGGAACCAGCCGCCGTCGAGGAGCGCGGCGCGCGTCTCGTCGGGCCGACGCCAGTAGCCCTGGAACACCTGCGGCCCGCGGATGAGCAGCTCGCCCTCCTCGCCCGGCGCGCGGTCGACGTCGGGATCCTCGGGATCCACCACCCGCACCTCGGTGCTCGGGAACGGGACGCCCACGGTGCCGGGCCGGCGCGACGGGCCGATGGGGTTGCCAAGCGCGACGGGCGACGTCTCGGTGAGGCCGTAGCCCTCCACGAGGTAGCCGCCCGTGAGGCCCTCCCACAGCTCGACGGTGGACACCGGCAGGTTCATGGCGCCGGAGATCGCGAAGCGGACGCCCGTGAGGTCGACGCGCTTCTCCTTCGCGCCGCGCGCGAGCCGCTCGTAGATGGGCGGGACGGCGGGCAGGAACGTCGGCGGGTGCTTCCGCGCGGCGGCGAGCACGAGGTCCACGTCGAACTTGGGGAAGAGCACGAGGCGGGCGCCGATCGCCATGGCGAAGGTGAGGCAGAGCGTGAGGCCGTAGGCGTGGAACATGGGCAGCACGCCGTAGACGGTCTCGCCGCCGTCCGCGAGGCCGGGCACCCAGGCGCGGCCCTGCATGGCGTTGGCGTGCAGGTTGCGATGGGTGAGGATCGCTCCCTTCGGGCTCGCCGTGGTGCCGCTCGTGTACTGGAGGATCGCGACGTCGTCGAGCTCGGGCTTCGGGCGGGACGCGGCGATCCGGCGGTGGTCGACGAGCTGCTCCCAGGTGACGGTGTCCTCGACGGGCGCGGTGATCGCGGCGCGGGCGCGGCGGGCGGCCGGCACCGGGAGGCGGAGCTTGAGGCGCGTGGCGAGAGGCATCGCGGCGGGCAGGTCGACCGAGACGATGGTGTCGACGGGCACGTCGCGCGGCATGTCCTGGATGGTGCCGACGACCGTGTTCCAGGCGATGACGACGCGGGCCCCGTGGTCCTCGAACTGGTGGCGCAGCTCGCGCGGCGTGTAGAGCGGGTTGTGCTCCACGACGATCGCGCCGAGCCGGAGCACCGCGTAGAAGGCGACGATGTGCTGCGGGCAGTTCGGCAGCACGAGCGCGACGCGGTCGCCCTTCCGGACGCCCAGGCGGCGCAGGCCCTCCGCGGCGCGGGAGATATGGTCGCCCATCTCGCGGTAGGTCGTCTCGCGCCCGAAGAACTCGAGCGCGACCGCCTTCGCGTGCCGCTGGATCGAGCGCTCGACCATGTCGACCAGGGACCCGATGACGGGAGGGATGTCGGCCGACACCCCGTCCGCGTAGCTGCGTACCCAGGGGCGGTCGGCGTCGAAGATCATGTCCCCACCATAGGGAATGCGCCCGGGCGTGGCCCGGGCGCATCGGCCGTCCATCGATCAGGGGCTACGCGGGGTAGACGACCCCGGTGAGCTGCTCGGACGCGTCCCAGAGACGGCGGGCGAGCTCGGGGTCCTTCGACCACGGGCTCGAGACGGCGAGGTGCGGCATGCCTCTCATCCCGCCGGGGCCCGCGGGCCCGTAGTAGTCGCCCGGGTGCACGCCGAGGCCGGTCGCCGCCTGGATCTGCGGGAGCGCGCCCACGCGCACGTCCTGGCCCATCGCGGCCGGCCCGAACTTGGCCGCCAGGTCGCTCATGACGCCCTGGGGCCCGGATCCCGGACCGTTCTTCGCGAGGTTCGTGGAGGTGACGCCGGGGTGCGCGGCGACGGACGTGAGGCCCCACGCGCGCTCATCCGACAGCGCCTGCAGGCGGCGCATGAAGAGCAGGTTCGCGAGCTTGGCCTGGCCGTAGGCCGCCCAGGGGCTGTAGCGCCGCTCGGACTGGAGGTCGCCGAACGCGATGCGGCCCATCCAGTGCGCGAGGCTCGAGACGACGACCACGCGAGGCGCGTCGGCCGCCCGGAGCGCAGGCAGCAGCAGGCCGGTCAGCGCGAAGTGGCCGAGGTGGTTCGTGCCGAGCTGGATCTCGAAGCCGTCGCGCGTCTCGCGCCGGTCCGGCGGGGCCATGACGCCGGCGTTGTCGACGAGGATGTCGATCGGCCCGCGCTCGACCTCGCGGTCGGCGAAGGCGCGCACGGAGGCGAGGTCGGCGAGGTCGAGGGATCCGACCTCCACGTGGACGCCGGGGTGGCGGTCGCGGATGGTGCCCGCCGCGTCCTCGCCGCGCTCCGGGTCGCGCGAGGTGAGCACGACGGAGGCGCCGGCCGCGGCGAGCCGACGGGCGGTCTCGAGGCCGAGGCCGCTGTTGCCGCCGGTGACGACGGCGCGCTTCCCGTCGAGCGGGCTGATGATGATGTCGGTGGGACGGGGCACGCGGACTCCTCTGGCGGATGGGATCCCCACGCTACCGAGGTCGGCCGGGCGTCGCCCGTGCGGGCGGCGCGGGCCGCGCGCCGGACGGCCGTCGGGAGCCGCCGATGGGAGGATCGGGGCACGTGGATGAGACGCGGCCGGGACGGATTAGAGGGCGAGCGGGGGAGCGCGGAGACGCACGCGATCGGGGTCGGGGCCGTGGTCGTGATCCTCGACGGCGCGGCCGCCACCGGCGACCCCGCGCTCGACGGCGAGCCCGTCGGCCTCGTGGTCGCCTCCGCATCCGACGGCCTGCGCAGCGTCAGCCCCGTGCCGACCGCGCGCGGCCGCGCCTGGGTCGTGGAGCTCGGCTCGGACGACGACGGCGCCGCCGGTCGCCGGGTCGTCGTGCCGCAGAGCGCGCTGCGCCTGGTCGACGACGCCGACGAGACTGTCTCCGCGCTGCCCGCCGACGACCTGCCGCCGCGCGCGTGAGCGGCGCCGTGCCGGGGTCCGACGCCGGCACCGTCGGCACCGCCGGCCTCGTGGATCCCGTCGACCTCGCCGCCGAGCTGATCCGCATCGACTCGACCAACCCCGACCTCGTGGCTGGAGCCGCGGGCGAGACCGCCGTCGCCGCCCACGTCGCCGCCTGGCTCCGCGCCCGCGGCTTCGACGTGCGCGTGCTCGAGGACGCCCCCGGGCGTCCGACCGTGCTCGCCACCGCGCGCGGCACGGGCGGCGGCCGCACGATCCTGCTGGACGGGCACCTCGACACCGTCCCGCCCGGCGACCCCGAGCGCGGCGGCCTGCGTCCCCGGGTCGAGGACGGACGCCTCCTCGGCCGCGGCGCCTTCGACATGAAGGCGGGCCTCGCCGCGATGATGGTCGCGGCCGACCGCGCCCGGCGGATCGGCACGCGCGGGGACGTCGTGCTCGCGCTCGTCGCCGACGAGGAGTTCGCGAGCCTCGGCACCGAGGAGGCGCTGCGGGCCCTCGCCGCGGCCGACACGCGGATCGACGGCGCGGTGATCTCCGAGCCCAGCCAGTCGGAGGCGATCGTGGCCCACCGCGGCTTCGGCTGGTACGAGGTCCGCCTGCGCGGGCGCGCGGCGCACGGATCGATGCCGGAGCAGGGCGTCGACGCGATCGCGCACGCGGGCCTCGTGCTGCGCGACCTCGACGCGCTCGCCGAGCGCCTCGCGGCCGGGCCGCGCCACCCGCTCCTCGGCACGGGCGCGGTGCGCGTCTCCCGGATCCACGGCGGCTCGGATGCGGCCACGGTCGCCGACTCCTGCGTGCTCACGCTCGAGCGGCGGTTCCTCCCCGGCCAGTCGACGGCGGACGTGGAGGCCGAGCTGCGAACGGCGCTCGACGCGGTCGCCGCCCGCACGCCGGGCATGGACGCCGAGCTCGGGGTCCTCGTCGCCCGCGCCGCCTTCGAGGCCGACGTCGACGGGCCGCTCGCGCGCGCCGTGCTCGACAGCGGGATGCGCGTCACCGGATCGCCCGTCCCGCACCGCGGCGAGCCCTTCTGGACCGACGCGGGACTCGTGCACGAGGCCGGCATCCCGTGCATCCTCCTGGGCGTCACGGGCGGCGGCGCGCACGCGGACGAGGAGTGGGCCGAGGTCGACTCCGTCCGGCAGCTCGCCGACGTGCTCGAGGGCGCGATCCTCGACTTCTGCGGGAGCGACGCCGCCCTGCCGACGAGCCGCCCGGTCGCCTAGTTGTAGTTCCTCGGGAGGTTGTGAACGCTGGGGCGGATAGCGAAGACCTCCGGGACGATGTGAGTTACCAAGCACACGTCATCACCGGAGGTCTTCGTGACTCACGCTAATGCCCCGTTCGCTCCCGTGGGCAGGCTTCGGCTTGCTCGGTTGATCGTTGAGGACGGGTGGCCGGTCCGGCGTGCGGCGGAGAGGTTCCAGTGCTCGCCGGCGACGGCGTCGAGATGGGCTCGCCGGTATCGGGCCGGGTTGCCGATGACGGATCGCTCATCCCGCCCGCACCGGCAACCGACCCGCACGAGTCAGCGTCGGGAGCGGCGGATCGTCGCGCTGAGATTCACCCGCCGGTGGGGCCCGCACCGCATCAGCTACCACCTGCGTATCCCCCGTTCCACGGTCGAGCGGGTCCTCCGTCGCTACCGGATGCCGTTGCTCACGCACCTGGATTCCGCGACGGGACTCCCCGTCCGACGCTCGCCCGCGCGACGTTACGAGCACTCCTCACCGGGAGATCTGGTCCACGTCGACATCAAGAAGCTCGGCCGCATCCCGGACGGCGGCGGGCACCGAGTCCTCGGCAGAGCGGCCGGCCGGAGGAACACTCCCCGGACCGGGCGGGGATACGCGTTCCTGCATCACGCCGTGGATGACCACTCCCGACTCGCGTACTCCGAGATCCTCACCGACGAGCGCAAGGAGACCGCTGCCGCGTTCTGGGCCCGCGCGAACGCGTTCTTCACCGCCGCGGGCATCACCGTGATCCGTGTCCTGACGGACAACGGCTCCTGCTACCGCTCCCACGCCTTCACCGAGGCGCTCGGCACCATCGCCCACACACGCACCCGCCCCTACCGGCCCCAGACCAACGGGAAGGTCGAGCGCTTCAACCGCACCCTCGCCACCGAGTGGGCCTACGCCCATCCCTATCGCACCGACGAGGCCCGCGCCGCGACCTACGACGCCTGGCTGCATCACTACAACCACCACCGCCCCCACACCGGCATCGGCGGACTCACGCCCGCCGAACGCGTTCACAACCTCACTGGGAACTACACCTAGCGTGGGAGCATGTCCGACACCCGCACCCCCTTCTCCGAGCTCGACGAGTTCATCGCCATGCCGCGCCTCGGCGGCCTCGTGCTCTCCCCCGACGGACGCCGCGCCGTGCTCACCGTCACGACCCTCGACGCCGCGCGGACCGGCTACCGCCACGCCCTCTGGGCCGTGCCCGCGTCGGGCGGCGGCGTGCCGCGGCGCCTCACCCGCTCGGCGAAGAGCGAGGCGGGCGCGGCCTTCACGGCATCCGGCGACCTCCTGTTCGTCTCGTCCCGGCCCGACGCCGACGACGCCGAGGAGAAGGACGCCGCGCAGCTGTGGATCCTCCCGGCCGACGGCGGCGAGGCCCGCGCGCTCACCCGGCTCGCCGGCGGGGTGGACGGCATCGCGGCCGTCGCGCGCGACGCGGCCACGCTGATCCTGCGGGCGCCGCTGCTGCCCGGGTCCGGCTCGCTCGAGGCCGACGCCGTGGAGCGGAAGAAGCGGTCGGATCTGAAGGTCAACGCGATCCTGCACGAGAGCTACCCCGTGCGCTACTGGGACCACGACCTCGGCCCCGACGAGCCGCACCTGCTCGCGCTCGACCTCGCCGACGCGCTCGTCGAGGAGCCCGCGCGTCCCACGACGGCGGACGCGGCCACCGCGCTCGCCGCCGAGGCCGCCACCGAGGACGGCGGATCCGCAGCAGCCGCGCCCGCCGCCAACGCCCAGCCGTACCCGGCCTCGCTGCCGCGTCCGCGGGACCTCACGCCGCGGCCCGGCCGCACGCTCGACCACGCGGCCGCCGCCATCTCGCCGGACGGCCGCACGCTCGTCGTCGCGGTCGGCGTGAAGGAGCGCCGCGGCGACCGGCAGGCGCTCGTGTCGATCGACGTCGCGACCGGCGAGCGGACCACGCTCCTCGACGTGCCCGGCGTCGACCTCGAGATGCCCGCCATCAGCCCGGACGGCGCCCTCCTCGCCTACATGCGCACCGACCGGGCCACGCCCGCCGCGCCCACGCAGCAGGAGATCTGGGTGTCGGCCCTCGACGGATCCGGCGCCCGCCGCGTCGCCGCCGGGTGGGACCGCTGGCCGTCGTCGCTGCGGTTCGACGCGGACTCGCAGGGACTCGTCGTCACGGCCGACCAGGACGGGCGCGGACCCGTGTTCCGCATCGGCCTCGACGACGCCGTCACGCAGCTCATGACCGACGACCACACCTACACGGACGTGCAGGTCGACCCCGGGACGGGCGACGTGGTCGCCCTGCGCTCCTCGTGGATGGCGCCCGCGCACCCCGTGCGCGTGTCGGCCGCCGACGGATCCGTGACGGAGCTCGCGACGCCGGCGCCCGTTCCCGCGACGACCGGCACCATGACCGAGGTCGAGACGACGGCCGCCGACGGCGCCCGCGTGCGCGGCTGGCTGATGCTGCCGGACGGCGCGTCGGCCGAGGCGCCCGCGCCGCTGCTGCTCTGGATCCACGGCGGACCGCTCAACAGCTGGAACGCCTGGAGCTGGCGCTGGACCCCGCAGGTGATGGTGGCGCGCGGCTACGCGGTGCTGCTCCCGGATCCCGCGCTCAGCACCGGCTACGGCCTCGACTTCATCGCGCGCGGCTGGGACGCGTGGGGCGAGGCGCCCTTCACCGACCTCATGTCGATCACGGACGCCGTCGAGGCGCGCGACGACGTCGACGAGACCCGGACGGCTGCGATGGGCGGCTCGTTCGGCGGCTACATGGCCAACTGGGTCGCGGGCCACACCGATCGCTTCCGCGCGATCGTCAGCCACGCGAGCCTGTGGGCGCTCGACCAGTTCGGGCCGACCACCGACTCGTCGCAGTACTGGCAGAGCATCTTCTCGGCGCAAGGGCTCGACCGGAACTCGCCGCACCACTCGGTGCGCGACATCGTGACGCCCATGCTCGTGATCCACAGCGACCGCGACTACCGCGTGCCCGTGGGCGAGAGCCTGCGCCTCTGGTCGGAGCTCGCCGAGCACCACGCCTCCGACGACGGCACGACGCCGCACCGGTTCCTGATCTTCCCGGACGAGAACCACTGGATCCTGAAGCCCCAGCAGTCGGTGGTCTGGTACCGGACGGTGCTCGCGTTCCTCGACCAGCACGTGCACGGGAAGGACTGGGTGCGGCCCGAGGCGCTCGGCTAGCGGCGGCGGTCCGGTCGCTCAGGCGAGCGCCCGGACCAGCTCGCCGAGGTCGGCGACCTCCAGGTCCACGAGGTCGCCGGCTCCGGGGCGCTCGGCGCCCGGGCGCGCGACGTACGCCGTGCGGAAGCCGTGCGCGGAGGCCGCGCGCAGGTCCCACGGGTGGGCGGCGAGGAACAGGGTGCGCGCGGGATCCAGGTCGAGCGCGTCGATGGCGTGCCGGTAGGCGGCGGGCGCGGGCTTGAAGGTGCGGACGGATCCGCTGGAGAGGATGGCGTCCCACGCGATCGCCTCCGCGTGCGCCAGTCGGGCGAGCGCGGCGAGGTCCCCGTTGCTGAGACCGGCGACGAGACGCTCTCGACGGAGCGCGGCCGTCGCCTCTGGGACGTCGGGCCACGCGCGGTGCTCGCGGTCGGAACGTGCGGCTCGCGCGCGGATCCCCGGGGTGGGGTCCCCGCCGAGCCCGGCGACCGCCTCGACCGCCGCCGCGCCCATGAGCTCGGCATGCGGCTGCCACGGGGCGTCACCCCTGACGACGGCGGACATCCGCGCGTCGAGGTTCCCCTCCCGCCGCCGCCGGAGTTCCGTCGCGGAGGCCAGCCCTGCCTCGGCGGCGATCTCGTCGGCCACGCGCGCCCAGGTCGCGTCCTCGTCGACGAGCGTGCCGATGACGTCGAAGACGACGGCGTCGACGCGGTCCGGAAAAAGGGGTGTCCTGTCCATGGATCGCAGTCAACCAGGCGAGGGCGCGGGAACCCCGGCCCGGCGCAGCCGCGGCTCAGGCCTCGTCGCGGTAGACCACCTGGCGCTCGCCCGCCCGGACGGCCGCGGTCAGCCGGTTGCCGGCGGGCGGGAGCGGGCAGTTCATCCAGTCGGAGAAGCCGCAGGGCGGGACGACGGCGCGCGTGAAGTCGAGGGTCACGGGCCCGTCGCCGTCGGGGCGGGGGAGGAAGAGGAAGCGGCTGGGCGCGTAGCTCTCGCGGCCGGTGGTGGCGTCCGCGAAGACGAGCTGGAGGCGGTCGCCGTCGGCGAAGGCGCTGAGGCGCACCTCGGACCCCTCGATCTCCACGACGATGTCGCCGGGCACGGGCAGCTCGCGCGTGCGACCGGCGTCGGCGATGTGCTCGAAGGGGATCACGCGGTCGTCGTCGACGCGCTCGAAGCGGCCCTCGAGGATCCACTCGGGCGCGTACGGGTAGACCTCGATGTCCTCGAACGCGCGGTTCTTCGGGCTCGCCGAGTCCCAGAGCCGGTAGCCGTACTCGGGCTCGCCGGTGTCGAGCGAGGTGCGCTCGATCCGCGTGAGCTGCACGGTGTCGGGCTGGCCGTCGAGCGCCTCGAGGTCGCTGACCTCCCGGCCGGGCTCGAGCCACGTCGTCTGGATGAGCGCGAGGCTGCCGAAGGGGCTCGTCACGGCGGCGAGACGGGCGCGGTGCCAGGCGTCGTATGCGGCGAGGGCGTCGGGGTCGGCGGGTCGGGCGGGATCGGTCGTCGTGTCGGTCACCTGATGGTCAACGCGCCTGGCGCGGTCGCATTCCCGGAGGGCGCGTCGCGCGGAGGTCGCGCGGAGGCGGCGGGTATTGACTGGAGGCACCGACGGAAGGACGCACCATGGCACGCACGGTCGCCGATCAGCTCATCTCCCAGCTCCTCGCGGCGGGGGTCAGTCGCATCTACGGGGTGGTGGGCGATAGCCTCAACCCGGTCGTGGACGCGGTGCGGCGCACGGGCGGGAGCCGCAAGGGCGGCATCGACTGGATCCACGTGCGGAACGAGGAGGCGGGCGCGTTCGCCGCATCCGCCGAGGCGCAGCTCACGGGGAAGCTCGCCGTGTGCGCCGGATCCTGCGGGCCGGGCCACCTGCACCTCATCAACGGCCTGTACGACGCGCACCGCTCGGGCGCGCCCGTGCTCGCGATCGCGAGCCACATCACGACGAACCAGATCGGGTCCGGCTACTTCCAGGAGACCCACCCCGACCGCCTCTTCGTCGAGTGCTCGCACTACACGGAGATGATCTCGACCGCGGTGCAGGCGCCGCGCGTCGTCGACCAGGCGATGCGGCACTCCCTCGCGCTCGGCGGCGTCAGCGTCATCACGCTGCCCGGCGACGTGGCGGAGTTCGAGGCGGAGGGCGAGGCGCCGGTCTTCTCGGTCCCGCGGCGACCGGCGATCGTCCCGGCCGAGGAGGACGTGCGCGCGCTCGCCGCCGCCATCGACGAGGCGGGGAGCGTCGCGATCTTCGCGGGCCGCGGCGCGGGATCCGCGCACGCCGAGCTCATGGAGCTCGCCGACAAGATCGCCGCGCCCGTCGGCCACTCGCTGCGCGGCAAGGACGTCATCCAGCACGACAACCCGTTCGACGTCGGCATGACCGGCCTCATCGGCTACGGCGCCGCGGCCGCAGGCATCGCGGGCGCCGACCTGCTGATCCTCATCGGCACCGACTTCCCCTACGACCAGTTCCTGCCGGGCAAGGAGGTGCGGACCGCGCAGATCGACATCGCGCCCGAGCGCCTCGGCCGCCGCACCGACGTCGACATCGCGATCCACGGCGACGCCCTCTCCACGATCCGCGCCGTGCTGCCGCTGGTCGAGCGGAAGACGGACCGCCGGTTCCTCGACAAGCTGCTCAAGGAGCAGGACAAGAAGGTCGAGCAGGTCGTCGGCGCGTACACGACGAAGGCGGAGAAGCTGACGCCGATCCACCCCGAGTACGCGGCCAGCATCCTCGACGAGGTCGCGAGCGACGATGCCGTCTTCCTGAGCGACACCGGCATGTGCAACGTGTGGACGGCGCGCTACATCACCCCGAACGGGCGCCGGCGAATGCTCGGGTCGCTCGTGCACGGATCCATGGCCAACGCGCTGCCGATGGCGATCGGCGCGCAGATCGCGTACCCGGAGCGCCAGGTCGTGTCGGTCTCGGGCGACGGCGGGCTCTCGATGCTCATGGGGGAGCTCGTGACGGTCGCGGCGTACCAGCTGCCCGTCAAGGTCGTCGTCTTCAACAACTCGACGCTCGGGCTCGTGAAGGTCGAGATGCTCGTCGACGGGATCCCGGACTTCGGCGTCGACGTGCCCATGGTCGACTACGCCGCGGTGGCGGCCGCGCTCGGGATCCACTCCCAGCGCGTCGAGGACCCGGCCGACATCCGCGGCGCGCTCGAAGCGGCGTTCGCGCACGACGGGCCCGCGCTCGTCGACCTCGTCACCGACCCGATGGCGCTCTCCATCCCGCCGGAGATCACGGCCGCGCAGGTGAAGGGCTTCGCGCTCTCGATGTCGAAGATCGTGATGAACGGCGGCGTCGGCGAGGCCGTGAAGCTCGCCCGCTCGAACCTGCGGAACATCCCGCGGCCGTGAGCGATCCCGCGCACGCGTCCCGTCCTACCCCGAACCGTCCCACACCGAACCGAGGAGATCCCATGTCCCAGCCCGTCGTCGTCACCGCCGTCTTCACGCCCGTCGAGGGCAAGCACGACGAGGCGGTCGCCGCCCTGTCCCGCGGCATCGCCGAGGTGCACGAGGAGGAGGGCTGCGAGGTCTACGCGATCCACGACGCCCCCGACGGCACCATCGTGATGCTCGAGAAGTGGTCGTCCGAGGAGGACCTCGACGCGCACGGCGCGGGCGAGGCGGTGGCGCGCATGGGCGCGTCGCTCGCCGGCCTCATCACGGGGCCCGCCGTCGTCACCCGGCTCACGCCCATCCCGGCCGGCTCGGAGCTGCAGGGCGCGCTGTAGCGGCCCGCGCTCCGCTCAGCCGACCTCGACCAGCGTGATCCCCGCCGAGCGGTCGCCCGACGCGAGCGCCTCGAGCGCGGCCGGAGCCTCGTCGAGCGTGATGCGGTGCTCGATGAGCAGCTCGGGCTTCAGCGCGCCCGAGGCGACCATGGCCATCAGCTCGGCGTAGTCGTGCGCGGGCATGCCGTGGCTGCCGTGCATGCTCAGCTCCTGGCTGATGACGAACGGCACGGGCACGGTCGGCTCGGTCGCGAACAGGCCGATCTGCACCTGCCGGCCGGTCGGCGCGAGCGCGAGCACGCTGATCCGCAGCGTGGACTCGCGGCCGAGCGCCTCGACCGACACCTGCACGCCGTCGGGCGAGACCGCGTGGATCGCGTCGAGGACGTCGAGCTCCGAGAGGTCCGAGGAGTCGATCGTGTACTCGGCACCGAGCTCCGACGCGCGCGCGAGGGCCGCGGGATCCACGTCGACCGCGATGACCTCCGCGCCCACGGCGACGCCGATCATCACCGCGCTGAGGCCGACGCCGCCGCAGCCGATGACGAGGAGGTGCTCGCCGCGCCGGATCCTGGCGCGGTGCACCAGCCCGCGGAAGGCGGTGGCGAAGCGGCAGCCGAGGAGGGCGGCGGCGCCCGCGTCGAGCTCGTCGGGCACGGGGATGAGGTTCACGTCGGCGTCGTGCAGCGCGACGAGCTCGGCGAACGACCCCCAGTGCGTGAAGCCCGGCTGCGTCTGGTCCCGGCACACCTGGCCGTTCCCGGCGCGGCACTCGGCGCAGCGGCCGCACGCGCAGACGAACGGGACGGTGACGCGGTCGCCCACGTGGAAGCGCGTCACCTCGGGTCCGACCTGGTGGATCCGCCCGACCAGCTCGTGCCCCGGCACCTGCGGGAGCTCGATGCCGTCGTCATGGCCGAGCCAGCCGTGCGCGTCGCTGCGGCAGACGCCCGTCGCCTCGACGCGCACGACGACGCCGCCGGCGGACGGCACGGGATCCGGCAGCTCGCGGACGACGGGCGTCTCGCCGAACCTCTCGTAGACGACGGCGCGCATGGGGGCTCCTCGGGGTCGGGGCGGGTCGGGCTCGTCCACGCTATCCGAGCCACGGCCCGCACCCGGCGCGCGCTGGCAGACTGGCCCGGTGACCCGCACCCCCGCCGCCCCCGCGTTCACCCGTCCCTCGCTCGCGCCCGGGCTCCTGGGCGCCATCGTGCTGCTGGCCGGCTTCGCGGTGATCGACGGCGAGCTGTTCACGGTCGTGCGCTTCGCGGTCGCGATCTTCGCGCTCATCATGATCGTGTTCTCGGTGCGCGCCCGCAGCTGGTGGAGCGCCGCGCTGCTCGCGGCCGTCGCCGTGATGTGGAACCCGGTCGCCGTGATCCCGGTCGAGGCTGTCACGTGGCAGTCGCTGCAGTACGTCGCCGCGATCGTGTTCATCGCCGCGGGCATCCTCGTGAAGGTGCCCGTGGACGACGCCCCTACGCCGGGCCGACCCCGAACGCGCGCTCCTCGGTGAGGCCCCGCCGCAGGTAGGCGACGATCTCGTCGAGCGACCGGCGTGCGAGCGCCGGGTCGGCCGCCGGGTAGGCGAGCCAGCCCTGGTCGGCGCGGGGGATCCGCACGAGCCGCGCCTTCATCCCCGCCGCCTTCAGCGCCGCGACGCCCTCGACGACGTGGTCCAGGCGCGGATCCGCGGCGCCCACGTGCACGAGCGCGTCGGGCAGCCGGTCGAGGCCGTGGCCCTGGTGGTCGGCGGATCCGACGCTCGGCACGTCGCCGGACGGGCTCACGAGCACGAGCCGCAGCACGGCGGGACCGTCCGCGTCGCGGGCGAGCGCCGTGATGCGGAGCGCGCGATCGGCGCCCTCGCCGTCGCCCAGGATCCCGAGCCGCTCCGGCGTGCCGTTCCAGCCGGCCGCGTGCGACGCGATCCACGACAGCCCGCCGAGCGCCTGCGCGTCGTCGTCCGGCGCCATGGTCACGACCACCGCGCGGAGGTCCTTCGCGAGCGTCGAGGGCAGCCAGTCGCCGTCGTGCCGCGCGAGGACGACGAGCACGGGGGATCCGGTCGCCGAGCGGTCGTGGCCGGGCGGCGTCCACACGGCGACCTCGAGCGGGACGCCCTGCTGGCCGGCGGCGAAGCGGACGACGCGCGTGCCCGCCGCCGGGGTGCCGCGGAGCGAGCGCGCGACGGCCGGGACGTGCCGGATGGCGATGCCGAGGATCCGGCGACGGCGGGTGAGCGTGCCGGGAGCGGTGCGCCCGGCCATCAGGCGGGACCTGCGGATCCGGCGTCGGCCGTCCCGGGCACGGGCGTCCCGGAGACCGATGCCCGCGCCTCGGAGGGCCGCGTCTCGCGCTCGCCGCGCGGGACCGCGCCGTGGCCCTCGGGCACGCGCTCGCCCTCGCGGACCGGGCCGGGAGGCGTGCCGTCGCCGAACGGGCGGCCGCCCAGCTCCTCGCGCCCGTGCGGCTCGAGCCAGCCCCACGTCTCGGGGCCTACCGGCACGACGCGCGTCGGGTTGATGTCGGTGTGCGTCAGGTAGTAGTGCTGCTTGATCTGCACGAAGTCGATGGTGTCGCCGAAGCCGGGAGTCTGGAACAGGTCGCGCGCGTACGCCCACAGCACGGGCATCTCGTCGAGCTTCTGCCGGTTGCACTTGAAGTGCCCGTGGTAGACGGCGTCGAAGCGGGCGAGCGTGGTGAAGAGGCGCACGTCGGCCTCGGTGATGGTGTCGCCCACGAGGTAGCGCTGCGTGGCGAGCCGGTCGCTCAGCCAGTCGAGCCGGCCGAAGAGGCGGTCGTAGGCCTTCTCGTAGGCCTCCTGCGATCCCGCGAACCCGCAGCGGTAGACGCCGTTGTTCACGTCGCGGAAGACGAGGTCGGCCACCTCGTCGATCTCCGCTCGCAGGGGAACGGGGTAGAGGTCGGGGGCGCCCTCGCGGTGGTGCTCGGTCCACTCGGTGGAGAGGTCGAGCGTGATCTGCGGGTAGTCGTTGGTGACCACCTGACCGGAGGGGATGTCGACGAGCGCCGGCACGGTGATCCCGCGCGGGTAGTCGGGGAAGCGCGCGAAGAACGACTCCTGCAGGCGCTCGGTGCCGAGGACCGGGTCACGGCCGGCGGGGTCGAGGTCGAAGGTCCAGCTGCGGGCGTCGTGCGTAGGGCCGGGGAGGCCGAGGGAGATGGCGTCCTCGAGGCCGAGGAGGCGTCGGACGATGACCGAGCGGTTCGCCCACGGGCACGCGCGCGCCGCGACGAGGCGGTAGCGGCCGGCCTCGACGGGCCAGCCCTGCGAGCCGTCGCGGAGGATCCGGTCCTCGATGTAGTTCGTGTCGCGGGTGAACTCACCCTCTTCCACGTAGCGGCCGGGAGCGCCCGCCTCGTTGCTGGCTGCGGGTGTCGCCTGATCCGTCATGCATCCACCCTAGGCCGGGGCCGTCCGCGGCGACCGGGCCGGGCCGAGCCGCACCGCGCACACCGGCGCGCACCGGCTCCCGCGTGCCCTAAACTCTCCGTGTGCCCGTCCTCCCCGAGGCGGCCGGGTGCAGGCGGCGGACCCACATCCCACCCCCCGACCCGGAACCCCGGTTGCTCGAGGCAGGTCCCCTCGCCACCGTCCGACCGCACGCGTCACCGTGCGCGACGGGCTCACGTCCTTCCGATCCGGGAGCGCAGGCAGCGCCTGGCCCCGGCAGTGAACAAGGAGTTGCATGGCTCGCACCGGCCAGCGGCGGTCCTCCGCCCGCACGCGCACGATCGACAACGAGGGGCTCATCCCCGTGCTGGCCCGCGCCGTGCGCGAGATCGAGCAGGCCGCCCAGCGCGGCAAGCTCAAGCCCGTCAACCGCACGAAGTTCCAGGTCATCGCCGTGCTGATGCGCGAGGAGCGCACGCACGCGAAGGACCCGGCCACCCCGCTCAGCGACCCCGAGCGCGCCGAGACCCTGAAGCGCCTCGACGGCATCGCGAGCATCCTGGCCCGCACGGCCGCGCGGGACACCTCGGTGCTGCCGCTGCTGGATCCCGACGCCAAGCTCTCCGAGACCGCCCGCGCCATGCGCAAGCACATGCTCTTCGACGGCGGCGTGGAGATGGTCGTGGAGGAGGAGCCGGAGCCCGAGCCCGAGGATCCCGCCCTCGCCAAGCTCGTCGAGCGCCAGGTGGTGCCGCCGTCCGTCAAGGCCCGCGTGCTCGCGAACCCGTTCCTCGAGCCCGACCTCGACCGGCCCGCGCCCGCCGCGCCGCCCACCCGGAGGCTCGCGAACTGGGAGCTGCTCGGCCCGCTGTTCAAGTCGTTCGAGTACGGCGCCGGCGGCGGCATCGCGAGCATGGATCTGCCCGAGAGCCCCCGCATCGACCGCCTCTCGCCGCACGGCCTCGAGCTCATGCGCCACCAGGCGCGCTTCCTCGAGAGCGTGCGCCTCGGCCACCGCGAGTTCCTGCTCGCCGACGAGCCGGGCCTCGGCAAGACCGCGCAGGCGCTGCTCGCGGCGTCCGTCGCCGACGCGTACCCGCTGCTCGTCGTCGTGCCGAACGTCGTGAAGATGAACTGGAAGCGCGAGGTCGAGCGGTGGACGCCGCACCGCCGCGCCACGGTGATCCACGGCGACGGCCTCGGCCTCGACGCCTTCGCCGACGTGGTCATCGTCAACTACGAGGTGCTCGACCGGCACATCGGCTGGCTGCGCACGCTCGGCTTCCGCGGCATGGTCGTCGACGAGGCGCACTTCATCAAGAACCTGCAGTCGCAGCGCTCCAAGTTCGTGCTCGCGCTCGCCGAGAGCATCCGCCAGCGCCAGTCGAACCCGCTGCTCATGGCGCTGACGGGCACGCCGCTCATCAACGACATCGACGACTTCCGCGCCATCTGGCAGTTCCTCGGCTGGATCGACGGCGACAAGCCCACGTCGCGCCTCATGGGGGAGCTGGAGGAGGCGGGCCTCACGCCGGCCGATCCCGGCTTCTTCGCCGAGGCGCGTCGCGCGGTCATCGACCTCGGCATCGTGCGCCGCCGCAAGATCGACGTGGCCACCGACCTGCCGTCCAAGCGCATCGCGGATCTCCCGGTCGAGCTCGACGACGACCTGGGCCGCTCCATCCGCCAGGCCGAGCGCGAGCTCGCCGCCCGCCTCGTCAAGCGCTTCACGGCGCTCGTCGGCGCGCGCGGCACCACCGTCGCCGACGTCATGGACGGACCGGCGTCCGAGCGCGCGAGCCTCGTGCGGCTCGTCGCGCAGTCCGAGCTCGACGAGGCCAAGGCGCAGAAGACCGGCGAGAACGTGTTCACCATGGTCCGCCGCATCGGTCAGGCCAAGGCCGTGCTCGCGGCCGACTACGCTGCGCAGCTCGCCCGCTCCGTGGGCAAGGTCGTGTTCTTCGCGAAGCACGTCGACGTGATGGACCAGGCCGAGGCCACGTTCGCGAAGCGCGAGCTGAAGAGCGTGTCCATCCGCGGCGACCAGTCGCCGGCCGCGCGCCAGAACGCGATCGACTCCTTCCAGAACGACCCCGAGGTGAAGGTCGTGGTGTGCTCGCTCACCGCGGCGGGCGTCGGGCTCAACCTGCAGGCCGCGTCGAACGTCGTGCTTGCGGAGCTCAGCTGGACGAGCGCCGAGGAGACGCAGGCCATCGACCGCGTGCACCGCATCGGCCAGGAGGAGCCCGTCACCGCGTGGCGGATCATCGCGGCGCAGACCATCGACGCGAAGCTCGCCGAGCTCATCGACGGCAAGGCGGGCCTCGCGGCGCGCGCGCTCGACGGCGAGGACTTCGACGAGGCCGGATCCACGTCCGTCCAGCTCGACGCCCTGTCGCACCTCCTCGAGGAGGCGCTGGCGGCGGGCTGACCTCAGACCGGCTCTACACGACGATGCCCGGGCTATCTCAACTCGAGGTAGCCCGGGCATCGTCGCATGGAACTCCTATTAGTCGCGTCGACGATGAAGTCGTCCCGACAATTTTACGGAGACAAGATATGTCGCGCCGAAGAGCATTATCGCTCCTATGGTCGCAGGGATCGCGTGCGAGGAAATCGTCGTCCCTCCCACAAGAGGCACGACAACCAGCTGCGAGAAGAGAAAAAAGGCGACCACGATGCTCGATGACGTGAAGGCGCGGGTGCGCCGTGAACTTTGACGGTTTTCTGATTCAGTAATGGCGACACTGTGCGGCAAGCGTAGCGAGGTAGATGCGGAGATTTTGCCCACCCGGGCAGATGCCATGAGCAGTCAGAATACCGATGACCGTCGCGCCAAGTCCGGCGCCGATGCCGCACCCTACTCCTGCGGTTTCCGGCCCGACCGCCGCGCACACGGCAAGCGCAATGGTCCGCGCCGCGCCCACGGCCCCGGCGGCCTGTTCGCTGGAGTCGAGGCTGATGTAGGGGAACGGGTCAGCGCCGACTCCCACCAACGATTCGCCTGGGCCACCTTCCGAGCCTGGGTCGACTAAGGCGTCTCCATTGGGTGTATAGGTGAAGGAGATAAGCGCGTGGCCGGAGAGGTGGTAGGTCACACGCTGTCCGTACGGCGTAGTAGCGGTGGTGCGGTCTGCTGGGCCGCGCGTAAGATCGCTCGCGAGCTCACGACGCTCAGCCGAGTCGCGGAGAATGGACGCGTGAGTGGTTTGCGCTGAATTCGAGTGGCTCATGCTCGCCTGCACTTTAGAGGGAGTGCGGCTGGCTGACGGTTCCGCGTAAACGGATGGTGTTACTGCAAAGGACGACATGGCTAGCACCGCGACTGCGGCCACCTGTGTCAGTAATTGTTTTTTCATTTTTCCTCTTAGCTGGTTGTGGTGAAGGTCACCATCCTCCATGAGTGGCTGTCGAGCACGACTTGTCCGCAGGGTCCGCCAGCGGTAGGAGAGGAAGTGCTAGGTCGGTCAGTGATCGCCGAGCTCATCGACAGCAAGGCGGGCCTCGCGGCGCGCGCGCTCGACGGCGAGGACTTTGACGAGTCCGGATCCACCTCCGTCCAGCTCGACGCGCTCTCGCACCTCCTCGAGGAGGCGCTGGCGGCGGGCTGACCCGCTCGACGCACGACATGACGACGCCCCCGCGACCTGCGGCGGATTCTCGTGGTCCCCGCAACACCCTGAGTTCAGGGGGTTGCGGGGATCGTGGTTTCGGGTGAGTTGCGGCGGGAGTTCTTCGAGGTACTGGACCGGGTCGATGGCAGCATCACGGCTGCTGCGGCTGTGGTCGGGGTGAGTCGGAACACCGCGTACGGGTGGGCGCGCACGGCTGGTGTGCGTGGGCGCGGGAAGTCCGGTACAGCGGGGCATCCAGGGCGTGGCGAGTACGAGCGGCTCCGCGTGGAGGGGATGTCCCGGCGGGTAGCCGCGTCGCGGGTCGGTGTGCATGAGCGCACTGCGCAGGACTGGGACCGCGGCTGGATGAAGCGGGGCAGTGTTCGGATTCATGCTGATGGTCGGCGGATCGAGTACAACACCGGGATGGCTACCATCACGGGACCGCGTCTGCCCGCTGTCGACGCTGTTCTGCATCCGCGGTTCCTGACCGTGATCGAGCGGGAGACGATCGCGGATCTGCGCCGTCAGGACCTGTCGCTGCGCGCGATCGGGCGGGTTCTGGGTCGGCCGGCATCGACGATCAAACGCGAGCTCGATGCCCGCACGGTCGCGGGGACCTACCAGCCCCACGCGGCGCACCGGGCCTGGGCAGCGAGCCGCTCTCGTCCGAAGCGGGCGAAGCTCGCTCAGGACGGGCCGCTGCGGGACTACGTCGCACGCAAGCTGATGCTGCGCTGGTCACCGGAGCAGATCTCCCGCCTGCTGGTTCGGGAGTTCCCGGGCGAGGAGAGTATGCGGGTGAGCACGGAGACGATCTACCAAGCGATCTACGTCCAGGCCCGCGGCGGACTGCGCCGCGAAGTCGCCGACGCGTTACGCACCGGCCGCACCCGCCGCAGACCCCGCACCCGCCCAGAGCATCGCACTCAACGGTTCGTGGACCCGATGGTCATGATCGCTGACCGGCCCGCGGAGATCGAGGACCGGGCAGTCCCTGGGCATTGGGAGGGTGATCTGATCGTCGGCACGAGCTCACAGTCCGCGATCGTGACTCTGGTCGAACGCACCACCCGCTACGTCATGCTCGGCCATCTCCCCGGCGGGCATACCGCCGAGGAAGTCCGTGACGTGCTCGTGCCCTTGATCAGCACCCTGCCTGCACACCTACGTGGATCGTTGACCTGGGACCAGGGCGCTGAGATGGCGAGCCACCGCCAGATCAGCATCCAGGCCGGAATCCCGGTCTATTTCTGCGATCCGCACTCACCCTGGCAACGCGGCAGCAACGAGAACACCAACGGACTCCTGCGCCAGTACTTCCCTAAGGGCACCGATCTCGCCGCCCATACCTCCGCCGACCTCGAACATGTCGCTCAGCAGCTCAACGGCCGACCACGCAAAACGCTCGACTGGGACACCCCAGCCGAGCGAATGCGTGCTCTACTGACAACCATCTAAATCATCAGGTGTTGCGACGACCACGAGAATCCGCCTGCTGGTCGCGGGGGCGTCGTGCGTGCTCGGTTTCGGCTTACTGCTACCTTCCTCGGCCGAGGAGACGAGGGATCTTCAGGAGCACTAGGTAGCTGAATGCGAAGAGGGGCACACCGAACACGCCCGCTGGAAACGTGCGAGTCATCGCATTCTCGCCCGCGGCTAGGGGAGCCACTACGAGCGTGGCGAAGAGGTAAAAAGCGGTGATGACAGCGGTGAGCACGACAGCGCGCGTCCTGCGATTACGAATCGTCGGTTCAGTCATTTCGGCACTGCCCTTCCAAGCTGAGGATGTAGATGCGGTAGTTCTGATTGTTGGGGCAGACCCCATGGGCCGCGACGATGGCCACGATCGTAACGCCGAGGCCCCCAGCGGCGATGCATCCGACACCACCAGTCTCGGGTCCGAGTGCAGCACAGATCGTGGCGGCGAGACCCCCGGCCGCGGCGGTGGCACCGGTGGCTTAGGCAGCGGAGGGAGCGGAGGCGAAGGCGGGTGCAGCAGCGGCGAGCGGCACCAGCGTGAGCGCTACCAGGAGCGAGAGTCGTTTGAGCGATAGCGATCTCATCGCTTCCTTCTGTACGGGATTGAAGGAACGGTCCTCTTTCAGTGCCTCCTGAGCGCGAGTTCTCCACAGTGTTCGAATGCCGGGACGGAAGTGTGCTCGCTCGCTCTGTCGCGCGTCGGGCTGACGCTGCGGGCGTCGTCGCAAGGTGTTCGCCGAACTCGTCACCTCCCGGGGTCCCGCTTGCAGTCCTGCCGGCGCCGCAGCTGCTCGGGGTGCATGACGCCATGATTGGCGATCCGCGGGCGCGCGGGCCGACGCTCCCCAGGGCGGATCAGCCGCGTTCAGTCCTCCGACGCTGGCGCTCCGCCTTGCGGGCCGCGCGGCGTTCGCGGGCGACGGCGTCCTGCGCGTCCTGCGTCGGGTTCGAGCGTCTGGTGCCGATGACGGCGAAGGCGATGAGGATCGCCACGATGGCCATGACGGGGTAGAGGACGAAGTTCAGGATCACGTCTGCTCCTCGCGGTCGGGACTCCGAGCGTATCGAGCGGATCCGCGCACTCAGTCCTCGAGCGTCGCGCCGCGGAGATCCGGCAGCGTGAGCGCGGCGGCCGCGGCCAGCGCGAAGACGCCCGCGAAGACGCCGAACGGCAGCGCGACGCCGCCGAGCGCCAGCAGCGGCGGCACGCACAGCGGTGCGGCGATGGAGGCGAGCCGGCCGAAGCCCGCCGCGCTGCCGGCGCCCGTCGCGCGCACGCGGGTCGGGTACAGCTCGGGCGTCACGGCGTAGAGCGCGCCCCACGCGCCGAGGTTCGAGAACGACATGAGGGCGCCGAACACGAGGATCGCGGTCACGGAGTCCGCGGTGCCGAAGAGGCCGGCCGAGACCGCGGATCCCGCGAGGAAGACCGCGAGAGTCACACGGCGCCCCCACTTCTCGACGATCCAGGCGGAGACCGCGTAGCCCGGCAGCTGCGCGAGCGTGATGAGCAGCGTGTACTCGAACGACCGCACGAGCGAGAAGCCCTGCGCGACGAGCAGCGTCGGCAGCCAGATGAAGGCGCCGTAGTAGGCGAAGTTGACGCAGAACCACACGATCCAGAGGGAGAGCGTGCGGCGGCGCAGGCGCACGCCGAACAGGCGCTCGCGGGGCGTGGCGTCTGCCGGCGCGGCATCCGTGCCGGTGGCCGCGTCCGCCGCCCGGGCCTCGGCCGTCGACGCCGCGGCGGCATCCGTCGCGGGATCCGCCCCCGCCGCGACCTCGAGGTCGCGCACGACCCGCTCGGCCTCCCGGTGCCGCCCCTTGGCCTCGAGGAACCGCACCGACTCCGGTAGGCGCAGCCGCACGACGATCGCCCACACCGCGGGCACGGCGCCGAGCGCGAGCGCCCACCGCCAGCCGTCGTCGCTCGCGGTGATCACGAGGTAGCCGATGAGCGCCGCGGCCGTCCAGCCGACAGCCCAGGACGACTCGAGGATCACGATGACGCGTCCCCGGATCCGGGCGGGCGAGAACTCGCTCACGAGCGTCGAGGCGACGGGCAGCTCCGCGCCGAGACCGAGCCCCACGACGAAGCGGAGCGCGATGAGCGCGCCCACCGACATGGCGAGCGCCGAGACGCCCGTCGCCACCCCGTAGACGAGCAGCGTGAGCGCGAACACCTGGCGGCGGCCGATGCGGTCCGCGACGAGGCCCCCGACGCTCGCGCCGATCGCCATGCCGAGGAAGCCCGCGGACGCGACGAGGCCGAGCTGCCCGGCGTCCGCCTCCCACACCACCGCGAGCTGGGCGATGACGAACGAGATGAGGCCGACGTCCATCGCGTCGAGCGCCCAGCCGACGCCGCTCCCGCCGAGGATGCGCGAGTGCGCGCGGGTCCAGGGGAGGGCGTCGAGGCGCTGGCCGCGGGTGCGCGGCGAGGTGGTGGTGGTCATGGTCCTGGCTTCCGGGAGGCGCTCGGCTCGGGTCGCGTGCCTCACCAGCAGAGGAGGAGGCGCTCGGGTGGATCGAGTGTAGCGCCGGGGCGGGCCGCGGACCGCCCCGTCACGTCAGAGCTGCCGCACGCGCTCCGCGAGGCGCTCGAACGAGGCCGCGTGCGTGACCCGCAGCGTGTCCCACGACGCCGTCATGTCGACGCGCTCGGGATCCGCGACCACCTCCGCGAAGCCGTGCTGCGCGCGCGGCACCGCGTCGCCGGGCAGCACGAGCGACTGGATGAAGGCGCCCGTGTCGTCGGAGAACGTGAGCGTGTGGCTGGCGACGTTGCGGTGCCAGTCGTCCGACGGCCACGACAGGAACGCGACGTGCCGCGGCGCGACGCCCGTCTCCGACGCCGACACGTAGCTGCCGTAGTGCTCCTCGCCGGGGGAGAGGATCTTGTACGAGCCGTTGTCGAGGTACACGAGCAGCGCCTCGTCGAACGGCTTCTCGCCGTACATCGCCGTGTAGCGCAGCGCGTGCACGAGCACGGGCGCTCCGAGCGGGACGGGGAGCGCGGCGGCCGGGGTGGCGGTCGGCGTCGCCACGGATGCGGGGGCGGCCGGCCGGAGGAACTCCTCGTCCGTCACGTGCGGGCCCCAGGTGGTCGCGTCGACCGGGTCGTCGCCGTCCTCGAGCACCGCGATGTGCTCCATCGGCGCGTGGGCCGTTGCGCCGTGCCAGTGCTCCTCGCCCGCCTCGATGTAGACGGATCCGCCGGGCCCGACCTCGACCACCTCGCCGCCGCGCGTGCCCACGCGGGCGATGCCCGAGGTCACGTGCAGCGTCTGGCCGAGGACGTGGGAGTGCCACACGGTGCGGGCGCCCGGCGGGAAGGTGACGGCCGCGACGACCGCGCGCTGCTCGGGGGTCTGCGGGGTGGAGAGCCAGCGCAGGCGGACCTCGCCCGTGAACTGGTGGTCGGGCATCGTGATCGCGGGGGTCTCGGCCTGGACGCGCATGCGGTGTCCTCTCCGTCGGGCACGCGGGTGCCCGGGTCGTGGAACGGGGAGCCCCGGCGCGGTGTCGCGTCGGGGCACGAGGATCCTCCCGCGGGGACGGCTGGAAGCGGGCCGGGGCATCCCCAGGGTGCACGCCGGCGGCGGAGGGCGCATCCCGGGGAGCGCGCCCCGTGTCAGCCGAGCGCCTCCGGGGCGTGGAAGAAGTCGCGCTCGTACGCGGACGACAGGAGCGACGCCTCGAGCATCGCCGCGCGCCGGGTCGGACCCGCGAGCACCGCCGCCTCGTCGACCAGCTCGGACGCGCGCCGGGTCGCCTCCGCGAACGCCGGATCCGCGTAGGTCGCCAGCCACGCCGCGTATGGGTGCGCGACGCCCGCGGCCGCCGCCTCGGATCCCGCCGCCCGGAGCCGGGTCCCCACGTCGGCGTAGATGGTGAAGCAGGGCAGCAGCGCCGCGACGAGCACCGCGTAGTCGCTCGTGGCCGCGTGCGCGAGCAGGTGGTCGACGTAGGCGCGCGTCACCGGGCCGGCGACCGCGGGCGCGGGATGCCGGGACAGCCACTCCTCGTGCAGCGCCGACTCCGCGGCGATCGCGTCCGCCGCCGAGCGCGCCCAGACCACCTGCGCGTCGGGCGCGGGCGCGAGCTGGCTCGCCCGCGCGAGCACCCGCGAGTACGCGCGGAGGTAGATGGCGTCCTGCGCGAGGTAGTGCGAGAACCACGCCTCGGGGAGGGTGCCGTCGCCCAGGCGGCGGACGAAGGGGAGGTCGTCGATCTCGCGGCGGAGGCCGGCGGATCCCGCCCACATCTCCGCCGAGATCGGCCCGGCATGCGTGCCCGCGGCGTCCCACAGCGCGCGCAGGTGGTCGAGCGGGCCGGCGCCGGATCCGACCCCGAGGTCCTCCGCGTGCGCGAGCGATCCGGTGAGCCAGGCCTTCGCCTCCGTGAGCGCCGCCCGCCAGTCGTCGCGACGCGGCTGCAGGGTCGCGAGCGCGCTCGAAAGGGAGCAGCCGGTGCCGTGGGTGCTGGTGGTCGCGATGCGCGGCCCGTCGACGACGTGCGCCGTCGGACCCGCGCCGCCCGCGCCCGGCGTGACGAGCGCGTCCGGGCAGTCGTCGACGCGCAGGTGCCCGCCCTTGACGACCACGCGGACGCCGTGCCGGGTCGCGAGGGTCCGCCCCTGCGCGAGGGCCGCCTCCCAGCCGTCGGCCTCGCGCTCGCCGAGGAGCGCGGCGAGCTCGGGCAGGTTCGGGGTGACGACGTCGGCGAGCGGCAGCAGGCGGCGGAGCGCCTCGGTCGCGTCGGCGTCGAGGAGCGCGTCGCCGGATTGCGCGACCATCACCGGATCCAGCACCACGACCGGCGGGCGCACCGCACCGAGCCAGGCGGCGACCTCGTCGACCACGGCGGCGGATCCGAGCATGCCGATCTTCACGGCGTCGATCGCGACGTCGTCGGAGACCGCGTCGAGCTGCGCGCGCAGGAACGCGACGGGCGGCACGTGGATCTCGCGGACGCCCGTCGTGTTCTGCGCGACGAGCGCCGTGACGACGGCCATGCCGTAGCCGCCGTTCGCCGCGATGGACTTAAGGTCGGCCTGGATGCCCGCTCCGCCGGTCGGATCCGTGCCGGCGATGCTGAGGACGCGGGGGACCGGGCGGAGCGGGGGCGCGTGGTCCTCGGACGATGCGACGACCTCGGCCGGGTCGTCCGTCGCATCGCCCGTCGTCGCGGGACGCGCCCGCGCCCGCGCCCGCGCCTCCGCGAGCTCGCGCGCCGCCGCCTCGGGATCCTCCGCCGCGCAGATGGCGGAGACGACGGCCGTCCCCGCGCCGCCCGCCGCCGCGATCGCGTCCACGTCGCGCACATCCACCCCGCCGATCGCGACGCACGGCACGGGGGAGAGCCCGGCGATGATCCCGAACCCGTCGTGCCCGAGCGGCGCCGGGTGGTCCGGCTTGGTGCTCGTGGGCCGGATCACGCCGACGCCGAGGTAGTCGACCGTGCCCGCGGGGAGCGCGCGCAACGCCTCCACGTGCGCGGGCGTGTTCGCCGTGAGGCCGACGACGAGGCGGCGGTCGGGGCTCGCGGCGTCGAGCATCCGCCGCACGAGGTCGGCCGGCACGTCCGACTGGCCGACGTGCACGCCGTCCACGCGGGCACCGCGGGCGAGGGCCGCGAGCACGACGTCGACGCGGTCGTCCACGAGGAGCAGCGGCCGCGGGGCCGTCGGATGCGCGGAGGCATGCGCGTCGATGGCATCCGCCGCCGCGACGACCGTCGCCAGCAGCTCCGCCGCGCTCGCGTGCTTGTCGCGGATCTGCACCGCCGTCGCCCCGCCCGCCACCGCCGCGGCGACGACCGCGGGCACGCCGCGCGCGCCGCAGAGCGCGGGGTCGGTGACGAGGTAGACGGAGAGGTCGAGCCCGATCACGACAGGCGCTCACTTTGGGCGACGAGCTCGGGCGTGACGGCGTCGAGCGCGTCGAGCAGCCCGACCGCGAAGGATCCCGGCCCGCGCGCCCCCTCGGCGGCGATGTCGGCCGCGATCGTGTAGCCGCTGGTCGCGGCGACGGCGGCCCGCAGCGGATCCGGATCCGTCGACGCGAACGCCGTCATCACGGCCCCAAGCGCGCAGCCGCCGCCCGTCACCTTCGTGAGCCACGCGTCACCCGTGTGCACGCGCACGAGCCGGTGGCCGTCCGTGATGTGGTCGACCGCGCCGGAGACCGCGACGACCGTGCCGTAGGTGCGCGCCAGCAGGCTCGCGGCGTCGAGCGCGGCCTCGACCTCGTCGGTGGCGTCGACCCCGCGGCCGCCCGCGCCGCCCGTCGCGAGCGCGATGATCTCCGACGCGTTGCCGCGCACGATGGTCGGCGACAGCGCCACGAGCTCGTGCGCGAGCCGCGTGCGCACCGGCAGGGCGCCGACCGCGACGGGATCCAGCACCCACGGCGTCCCCGCGTCGCGCGCCGCGTGCGCGGCCTCGACCGCGGCCTCCCGCTGCTCGGCGTGCGGCGTGCCGAGGTTGATGAGCACGCCTGACGCGATGCGCGCGAACGGCCCGGACTCGGTCGGCACGTCCGTCATCGCGGGCGCGGCACCCAGCGCGAGCAGGACGTTCGCGGTGAAGCCGGTGACGACCGCGTTGGTGATGCACTGCACGAGCGGCTGGCGCTCCCGCAGCTGGAGGAGGAGATCCGCCGAGGTCGGCGTCCCCCGCGTGATCGTTCCCGTGGATGGGCGCAGAGCGCTCATGATGACATCCCTCCGCCGGTGCGAACCGGATCAGGTGCGACGGGTCTCATCTCAGCCCTCGTGGGCACCCCGTGTCAGGGACCCACCCTAGGGCGAGGGCTGCTCTGTTTTGGCAGAGCTAGTCGCCAAGGTGGCGTACGGTGCCACACGACCTGTCCCAAACGTCACCAGCGCGTATTTCTCTGAAGCTTTTCTTCCATAGCACTTAGTGTCACGGCCAGAGAAGGAGCCTGGCTGGAAGTGTAAGCAGTCATCATGCTGGGATTAAGGGCGTCTACTAGAAGGCGTCTGGTGACTGTCCTCGTACCATCGCTGTCATAACTGCCTTCGCTTAAATATTCCCCTGACTGAGGATTACGACTACCAGAAAGCCATTGCAGTACAGCGATGCGATACTCGAGATCATCAAACAAGTTTGGCAAGCTAATGTCGTCGAGCAATTTCGACAAAGGCGCATCGATGAGTTCTCGGGCAAGATGGCTTTGCGGGTAAAGCCAGTTCCCTCCGCGACCGTTATTCCATCGTGGTAACGATTGAACTAGGTCAAAGTTGAGTAAACTGTTTAGCCCCAATGTTTTGCAGGCTTTTTTCGCTGGCGACGCATTGTACGGCTCTTGCCAAGTGGGTTCGAAGGCAAGTCGGGTTAGTAAAGCGTCTCGATGTTCGTTTACTAAAACCGCGCCCATGGTGAAGAATGCCAATTGTGCAGGGAGATGCTGCAGGGCTAAAGCGTACGCACTGTATGAGCCGGAAGGAGGCGTGCGTAGGTTTAAAAGAGTTTGAAGAGTGCGCACCCAGAGGGCCTCATGGGTGCCGTCGTCGTGGAAAACGCCCGCGGAAAGCATTTGCAGGAGGTCGCTGCAATGCTCGAAGGACTCCGCAACAACCTTGTCGTAGCCCGTGGAACCGAGCTGTGTTCTAGTGGCGACTGTCTCCGTATGGGTTCGAATGGACTTTATTTCGGAATTGATCAAATCATAAAGTTCGATTCGACGAGACGGCGCCGGCAAGCATCTCTTCAATTTAGCGATCTTCAAATCCACGCTCAATGATTCTTGCTGCATGTCAGTCAATGCTTCTATGTTCGCGAGCAGGCCCGCGAACATGCCGTCGGCACTGGAACATGGAACTATTGACGCTTGCAGAATGTTGGCGAATTTTTGTGCTGCGGGGCCCGTCCCGGAGTGCGAGTCCCAGAAAATAGGATAGCGCCGGCTTGAGGCAGCTTCTAGTTCGCGCACGAGGGCAACGTCCCACTCGGCGGACCAGCCAGATATCACAAGACCATATTGTTCAAAAATTTGGCCGAGTACCGATTTCCATGGTTCGGCATATTCCGACAGCTCCTCGCTTGTGTTCAACGATTCAATATCACGATAGTCGCCGTGGATCTTGATTATCGTCGCGGGAGCATGGGCAAGCGGCTGTAAGCCCGCGACGGCCTCTGGTCTTGCGGCTACTTGCGCGCCAATCCCAACTTCTGACAATGCGACTTCTAGTAGGCGATCAAAGTTGGTGGTAATTATGACTTTGATGTATCCACGCTTGACTAATTGCGCGATTGCCCTATGTGCTCTGGTCGGTTGTTTATCGATATCCGTGTCATCGGTTGACGGGGGTTCGAAATAGGGGGCAAGGAGTCCTTGTCGAGCTGCCGGCGTAGTGGCTAGGGTCGCGAGAAGAGTCGAGTATCCCAGCTTCTCCCCATGGTGCTCAAGCCACCATGCCTCGGGGTCTTGAGTCGCCCCGGCGACCGCGTCCCGATCCGCTCCATGCTCAAGCGTCGCGACTTTTCGGATCAGGTCCTGTATGACGCCCCATCCGGTGGGAATTCCGGAGGCCTGTGACACGCCTGAGCCGAGGAGTAACGCGTAAACGCCAGGCTGAGCGTGCACAGACGTCGCGAGTGTGATTGTCGGACTTAGAGGTGTGGCCATGGCACAAGTGTGCCTTGGGAGGGCTCATTTGTCAGCAGGTCGAGTTCGCGTCAAAGCAGAAGCAGGCTTTAGCTCGTCGAAAACCGCCTGAGCCCCGCTTGCGCAGAACGCGACCTGTGTCTGTTGACCCCTAGGCCAGCCCCGCCACGTCGAGCACCCACGCGTAGTCGGAGGCGCGCTCGCGCCACGCGTCGTAGCGGCCCGACTTGCCGCCGTGGCCGGCCTGCATCTCGGTGCGCAGCAGCACGGGCGCGCCGACCTCGCGGAGGCGGGTCGTCCACTTGGCGGGCTCGACGTAGAGCACGCGCGTGTCGTTGAGGCTCGTGACCGCGAGGATCCGCGGGTACTCCACGCCCTCCCGCACGTTCTCGTACGGCGTGTACGACTTCATGTACGCGTACACCTCGGGGTCGTGCAGCGGGTCGCCCCACTCGTCCCACTCGATCACGGTGAGCGGCAGCGACGGGTCGAGGATGCTCGTCAGCGCGTCCACGAACGGCACGCCCGCGAGGATCCCGGCGAACCGGTCGGGCGCGATATTCGCGACCGCGCCCATCAGGAGCCCGCCGGCGCTGCGGCCCTCGGCGACGAGCTTCTCCGGGCTGGTCCACCCGCGCGCGATGAGGTGGTCGGCCGCCGCCACGAAGTCGGTGAAGGTGTTCTTCTTGGTGAGCGTCTTGCCCTCGTCGTACCAGCGCCGGCCCATCTCGCCGCCGCCGCGCACGTGCGCGATGACGAACGCCATGCCCCGGTCGAGCAGCGACAGCCGCGCGATGGAGAACGATGGGTCGATGCTCGCCTCGTAGGAGCCGTAGCCGTAGAGCAGGAGCGGCGCCGGCGTGCCCGGGTGCACGAGGCCGCGCTTGTAGATCACCGAGAGCGGGATCTCCGTGCCGTCCTCCGCGGTCGCCCACTCGCGGGTCTGCACGTAGTCGTCCGGGTCGTAGCCGCCGCGCACGGGCTGCTGCTTGAGGAGGCGCAGCTCGCGCGTCGCGAGCACGTAGTCATAGGTGGTGGCCGGCGTCGCGAGGCTCGTGTAGCCGAGGCGGACGGTGGGCTGCGCGAACTCGGGGTTGCCCGCTGTTCCGACCGTGTAGATCGGCTCGTCGAACGCGATCTCGTGCAGCTGCTCGCCGTCGAGGACGCGGTCGAAGGGGATCACCCCGACGCGCGTGAGGCCCTCGCGGCGGTAGGAGATCACGAGGTGGTCGGCGAACGCGCTGGCGTCCTCGAGGCGGACCTCGTCGTCGTGGGGGATGACGACCTGCCGGTCGGTCGTGGACGTCGGGTCGTCGGCCGGCACGTCGATCAGCTCGAAGTTGGTGGCGCCGTCGTTGTGCAGGATGAGGAGCCGGTCGGATCCGTCGATGACCGCGTGGTCGACGTCGTACTCGACCCCGTGCCGGCGCGGCCACACCGAGCGGAACGCGCCCGTGGGATCCCCGGCGTCGAGCAGGAGCACCTCGGTCGTGATCTTCGAGCCGACCTCGATGACGAGGTACTGGCGGCTGCGCGTCATGCCGAAGCCGACGAAGTAGCTCTCGTCGGGCTCGGTGAACACCTTCACGTCCTGCGACGCGGGGCTGCCGACGCGGTGGCGCCACACGGTGTCGGGGCGCCACGCGTCATCCACCGTGACGTAGAAGAGGTGGTCGCCGTGGGCCGAGAAGGTGGCGCCGTGGCTGGTGCCGGGGATCTCGTCGGCGAGGTCCTCGCCCGTCGTGAGGTCCCGGATCTTGAGCAGGAAGCGCTCGTCGCCCTCGACGTCGACGGAGTAGGCGAGGAGCGATCCGTCGGGGCTGACCTCGAACGCGCCGAGCGAGAAGAACTCGTGGCCGTCGGCCTCGGCGTTGGAGTCGAGCAGCACCTGCTCGCCGGGGGTGGCCGTGCCGTCGGCGGCGGGCTCGATGACGGGCGGGGTCCAGTCGTCCGGGCCGGCGACGGGGCGGCGGCAGCGGATCGCGTACTGCGACCCCTCGACCGTGCGCGCGTAGTACCACCAGTCGCCCTCGCGGACGGGGACGGAGAGGTCGGTCTCCTGCGTGCGGTCCTTGATCTCCGTGAACAGCTGCTCGCGCAACGGCTCCAGATGCGCGGTGGCCTGATCCGTGTACGCGTTCTCGGCCTCGAGGTGCGCGATGACGTCGGCGTCGTCCTTGTCGCGCAGCCACTCGTAGCGGTCCACGAACGTGTCGCCGTGGAAGGTGCGCTCGATGGGGCGCTGCTCCGCGACGGGAGGGGTGGCGGAGGAGTCGGATGCGGGGGAGGAGACGGCCGGGACGGCGGGGTCGGTCATCCGGCCAGCCTACCGACGGGCGCCCGAGGCGGATCCGCGTCGGCGACGGCCGCGGACCACCGCAGCGATGGCCCCGACCACGATGAGCGCCCCTCCCACCACGCCCCACCAGGCGGATGGCGCATCGCCCGTCGCGTCGGGCAATGACAGTGCGAGGATCCCGAGGCCCACCAGGGCGAGCAACACCTGACCGAGCATGGGGGCCTCCGGGGACCGGCACCCCGAGCGGGTGCGCATCCGCCGACCCTAGGGGCGCAGGCACCCCACTCGTCGGGCGCTCGCACAACGCACACTCGAGGACGGCCTCGGGTCAGGAGGTGAGCGGCCCCGCCTCGCGCGGCCCGGTCGCGCCGGGCGTCGTGACGGCGCCGAGCGTGCTCGAGCGGGTCGCGAGGCGCGCGACGGCCTGCAGCGGGATGGAGAGCCAGCCGGGCCGGTTACGGACCTCGTAGATCGCCTCGTACACGGCCTTGTCGATCTCGAACGCGTCGAGCAGGGCCCGGTTCGCGCGGAGGTCGGTGCCGGAGCGGGCGATGTAGCCGTCGACGAACGCGCGGCGCGAGGCGCTTGCCCACGCGGCCGCGGACTTGCCGGGGTGCGCGAGCGCGTACGAGCCGGCCACGTAGTCGAACGACCGGAGCATGCCGGCGACGTCGCGGAGCGTGACGTCGGCGAGCGACCGCTCGTGCATGGGCCGCATCGGCTCGCCCTCGAAGTCGAGGAGGACCCAGCCGCGGTTCGGCACCGAGAGCACCTGGCCGAGGTGGTAGTCGCCGTGGATGCGCTGCAGCTTCGGCCACTCGCCCTTCTCGGCGGCGTCGTACACGCTCGAGATGGCGTCGTGGAAGGCGGCGATCTCGGGCACCTCGCGCTCGGCCGTCGCGTGGCGGCGGCGGAAGCTGACCATGATCCCCTCGATGACGTCGGGCGTGGCCTCGACGGTGGGGAGCGCGGCCGCGAGCGTGGCGTGCACGTCTGCGGTGGCCTCGCCGAGCGCGCGGGCCTCGGCCTGGAAGTCAGCGTCGGCCTCGGCGGCGCGGAGTGCGACCCGCCACGCGTCGGTCACGCCGGGCAGGAACTCCTGCGCGAAGGCGACGTGCCCGATGGCGCGCCCCTCCTCGCGGCCGGAGTCGCTCCACTCGGCGAGCACGCTGCCCATGGTCTGCGGCACGAGCCGGGATCCGGCGCCCGCGATGGCGGACTGGAGCACGACGTCGGGATTCTCGCCGTGGTGCAGCGCGCGGAAGACCTTGACGATCATCGGGTTCACGGCGTGGCCGTCGGCCGAGACCATGTCGTAGATGATCGACGTGTTCGACTGCTCGCCCGAGAGCACGTGGGATCCGACGACGGTCGCGATCTCCACGCCCGGCTGGCGCTGGCCGCGCGCGGTCGCGCCGAGCGAGGTCTCGTCGACGTCGGCGTCGCGGTCGTCGAGGATCGTGCGGATGAGCGCCCACGCGTACGCGGGGTCGTGCGGGCCGTCGTAGACGTGCAGCTCGACGCCGTCGTCCTCGACCGTGGTGCCGATGTGGAAGGGCTTCAGCTCCTCCAGCGGCGCCTGCCGGTAGGTGAGCGGCACCTGGTACAGCACGGGCTTGGCGCTGCCGTGGTCGATGATCAGGTGCGTCTCGATGCGGGCGAACCAGCCCTCGTCGCTGAAGCTCCAGCCGCCGATGCGCTCGAGGCGGGGCTCGGTGCCCTTCGAGGCGAACCAGCGCTGCTCGCGCATCCACGCGGCGAGGAAGTCGGGGATCACGCTGAGGTCGTGGTGCTGCATGGCTCAGGCCACCTTCGCGGTCACGTCGGCGAGCGACGGGTTGGTGGCGGACGATCCGTCGGGGAAGAGGACGGTCGGGACGGTCTGGTTGCCGCCGTTGATGGCCTCCACGAGCTCCGCGGTGCCGGGCACCTGCTCGATGTCCACCTCGTCGTAGCCGATGCCGGCTCGATCGAGCTGGGCCTTCAGCCGGCGGCAGTAGCCGCACCAGGTGGTGGAGAACATCGTGATCCGCCCGGGGGCAGGTACGTAGGAGGAGGTCTCGGGCGCCATGGTGCTCACCCTACGCGCCGTTCTCGCCGCCGACCCGGGATCCGCGGCGCGCGAGGAGGTGCTCGGCGCGTCGCGCATCCCGGGTGCGGTCCCGGTCAGGGGCGGATGCGGATCAGCCGAGCAGCGAGCGCTCGTACCACGCGTTGCGGAACTTGTGCGTCGGATCCAGGCGCTCGGCGAGGGCGAGGAAGTCGCCGGATCGCGGGTACAGCGGCACGATGTCGGCCGCCTCAGCGGTGAAGACCTTGCCCCAGTGCGGGCGCGCGCCGAACGGCCGGATGGCCGCCTCCAGCTCGACGAGGAGCGCCTCGACGGCCTCCTGGTCGCGCTTCCAGGTGAAGTGCAGGCCGATGGTCGTCTGCCCGTACTGGGGGCTCAGCCACAGCCGGTCCTCGGCCACGGCGCGCAGCTCGCAGACGAGGAGGATCGGCCGGATCCGGTCGCCCATGGCCCGCAGCGCCTGCACGGCCTCGACCGCCCGGTCGAGCGGCACGTGGAACTCCGACTGGATCTCCTCGCCGTCGCTCGGCGTGAATCCCATCTTGAAGTGCGACAGGCGGTCGGACCAGAGGCCGACGACGCCGAGCTGCGAGGTGCTGTGGACGGGGTCGATCCCGAGGATGGGGTGGCGCTCCTCGGTGGCGGCGGGCGCCCCGAAGTAGTCGGCCACGACGACCTCGTCCTCGGGCTGGCCGTCGACGCCGAGCTGCACGCGGCTCTTCAGCCACACCTGGTCGGTGGTCTCGCCGAAGCGCGTGAAGACGCTGACGCTGTACGCGCCGCCGAAGACGTCCTCGAGGTTCTCGTCGAACGCGTCCCACGACAGGCCCTCGAACACGCGCTGGCGCACGAGGTAGGACGGCTCGACGTCGAGGGTCACGCGGGTGACGACGCCGAGCGCGCCGAGGCCCACCACGACGCCGTCGAAGTCGTCGTCCCCGCGGCGGTACGTGACGGTCTCGCCGTCGGCGGTGATCATCTCGAGGGCCGCGACCGCGGTGCCGAGGTTGCCGTTGCCGATGCCGGATCCGTGGGTCGCCGTCGCGATGGCGCCGCCGACCGAGATGTGGGGCAGCGACGCGAGGTTGTGGATCGCGAGGCCCTCCGCGCCGAGGAGCTCCGCGAGCTTGCCGTAGGGGAGGCCCGCGGAGAAGGTGGCGGTGCTGGCGTCGCGGTCGATCACGAGGTCGGCCGGCAGCTCGGCGAGCGAGACCAGCACCTCCGAGTCGGCGATGTCGTTGAACGAGTGGCGGGATCCCAGCACGCGGATCGTCGGCGCGTCACGGACGATGGCCCGCAGCTCCTCGACGCTCGTCGGCGTGCGGACTTCGCGGGCCGTGTACGCGTAGTTGCCGGCCCAGTTGGTGCCCGCGGTGCCCTGCTCGATGGTGTCGGTCATGCGTCCTCCTCGCGCCCGCCATCGGACGCCGTCGTCTCCAGCTTGCTCGCCCTCCGGCCGGAGGGCGAGCGTGTCGTGCGGTCGTGCCGTGCGCGATGCGGCGGCGGGCCCGGCGCGGGCCCGCCGCCGGTCCGTCAGCGGCTGCGGATCGTCAGCTCCAGCGTGCGCGCCGACGGCCAGAGCTGGTGCTCGGGCAGCACGTCGAGGCCGCACGCGCGCGAGCCGAGCCCGTGCTGCGCGGCGTCGATGTACAGGTGCACCGCCTCGCTCGCGGGCAGCTCGTGCGGGTGCGCGGCCCGGTCGAGCTCCTGCGGCGTGTGCCGGGAGGCCGTGAAGCCGGGGCGGCGACCCGCGGTGTCGGGCCGGGCCTGGATCACGATGCCGTGCTCGCCGTCGAACGTGCCGAGCTCGAGCTCGCGCAGGTCGCTGCGGTGGCCGGTCTCCTGCGGTATCGAGTACACGGCGCCCAGGTCGTCGACGAGCGACGAGAACCGGCCGACGAGCGCGGCCCGGCGCGAGTCGGGGTACGACTCGAACGGCCCGGTGCCGAACCACTCCGCGTTGGTGACGCTCGCGGGCAGGTCGAACAGGATCCCGACGCGCGGCCAGCTGATGGCCCAGCCGGCGCTCGGCACGATGTCAACGCGGAGGCCCAGGTCGCCGTCGGCGCCCTCGGTCCAGCAGTACGTCGTGTCGACCGAGTCGAAGGACTGCGCCGCGCTCGTGCGCACGACGACCGTCAGCGAACCGGAGCCGACCTTCACCGAGCGGACCCTGTGCGTGAGCCGGTCGAGGCCCGCCTGGCGCCAGCGCGCCTCGCTCGACGGCCCGGGCACGCCCTTGCCGAATGTGAGGCGCGGATCCGCCAGCTCGTAGGACCCGCTGCTGTCGCTGCGGTCGTTGTCGGTCGGGGCGCGCCACAGCTCCAGACGCGGCCCGTCGACCTCGAGCGCGCCGAGGCGCACGAGGCGGCCGGTGGCGAGGTCGAACTCGCCGTCGCCGAGGGTGAGGCGCGTGGCCCCCGCGTCGGGGATGACGTCCTCGTCGGCGTCGACCCAGCGGGCGAGCACGGCGGGACGGGGTGCGGGCGTGAGGTCGAACTGCTGCACGGCGACCACGTGGCCGGCCTCGGCCCACGGCTCGTCGTCGCGGAGGATCGCCTGCACCGTCAGCCACACCTCGGCGCCGTCGGCGCGCAGGTCGCCCGCGTCGAGGGCGTCGGCGGGCAGCGGGATGCGGACGGTCTCCCCGGCGGCGACGGGCTCGGCGTCGAGGACGCCGGTCGCGATGTCGTCGCCGTCGACCGCGAGCACCCAGACGAGGCTCGCGAGCGCGGTGGAGACGGAGTGGTACCGGTTCTCGACGACGAGGGACGCGGATCCGCCCTCCCGCTCGAGCCCGAACGCGATGGGCTGCACGACGGCCTTGTACTCGGCTAGGCCGGGCGTGGGGGTGTCGTCGGGCAGGACCATGCCGTCCATCACGAAGTTGCCGTCGTGGACGACCTCGCCGAAGTCGCCGCCGTAGGCGTAGAACGCCTCGCCGTCCGCGGTCTCGGTGAGGATGCCGTGGTCGCGCCACTCCCACACGAAGCCGCCGTGGAGGCGCGGGTAGCGGAGCACGAGGTCCTCGTACTCGGCGATCTGGCCGGGGCCGTTGCCCATGGCGTGGACGTACTCGCACAGGATGAAGGGCTTGGTGCGCTGGCGCATGCCCTCGCCGGGCGTGCAACCGAGCAGGTCGCCCGGGATGACGTCGCTGCCGATGGACTCGGTCTCCTGCAGGTTCGAGTACATGCGCGAGTAGACGTCCGTGTACTCGCCCGTGTAGTCGCCCTCGTAGTGCACGGGCCGGCCCGGGTCGCGGCGGTGGACCCACGCCGACATGGCGGCGAGGTTGCGGCCGGTGCCCGCCTCGTTGCCGAGCGACCACATCACGATGGAGGGGTGGTTCTTGTCGCGCTCGACGGTGCGCTCGATCCGGTCGAGGTACGCCTCCGCGAAGCGCGGGTCGTCGCTCGGGTTGCCGACCCAGCCGCCGAACTCGAAGCCGTGGGTCTCGAGGTCGCACTCGTCGATCACCCAGAAGCCGAGCTCGTCGGCGAGGTCGAGGACACGCGGGTGCGGCGGGTAGTGGCTCGTGCGGATCGCGTTGACGTTGTGCTGCTTCATCAGCAGCATGTCGGCGCGCGCGTGCTCCTCGTCGAAGACGCGGCCGCGCTCGGGATGCGCCTCGTGCCGGTTGACGCCGTGGAAGACCACGCGGCGGCCGTTGACCAGGAACCGGTCGCCCTCGATGCGCACGGTGCGGAAGCCGAGGCGGATGGAGAGCGCCTCGACGTTGGTGCGGAGGAAGCCCTGGTACTGCGTGGGGCTCTCGGCGCTCCACGGCTCGACGCGGTCCACGTGCACGGGCGCGACGTCGGCCGGGGTGTCCCAGGTGACGTGGATCCCGAGGTCCTCCACCTCGAACGTGACGGGGAACGCGGACGGCTCCGCGTCGACCTCGACGTGCACGGTGCCCGCGCCCGTCTCGTGGTCGTACTCGGCGCGGGTCCACGCGTCGTCGATGCCGCCGATCGGGCGGCCGAGGAGGGTGACGTCGCGGAAGATGCCGGGCATCCACCACTGGTCCTGGTCCTCGAGGTAGCTGGCGATCGACCACTGGTGCACGCGCACGGCGAGCACGTTGGATCCGGGCCGCAGCGACGCGGTGACGTCGAACTCGTGCGAGAGGCGGGATCCCATCGCGGTGCCGACCTCGTCGCCGTTCAGCCACACCTTGAAGGCCGACTCGACGCCCTCGAAGCGGAGCACGACGCGCTCGAGCGACTGCCAGTCCGTGGGCACCTCGATCTCGACGCGGTAGTCGCCCGTGGGGTTCTCGTCCGGCACGAAGGGCGGCTCGACGGGGAACGGGTACTGCACGTTCGTGTAGGCGGGGAGGCCGTAGCGGCCGTCCTGTCCGAGCACCCAGTGGCTCGGCACGGGGATCTCGTCCCAGCCGGAGTCGTCGAACGCGGGGTCGGCCATCTCGTCGGAGAGGCCGCGCGGGGTGGGGGAGAGGCGGAACCGCCAGTCGCCGTTCAGCACGATGCGCGGGGCATCCGAGTGCAGGCAGGACCGGGGACGTCGGGCCGCGCCCGACGTGGGGGCGAAGTCCTCGTAGTAGGGGAGGGCGTGCGTCATGGGCTTCCTTGCGCGTGGGCGGGGGCGGCGACGTGCCGCGCATCCATCATCGTGGGTCGGGGGGCGACGCGCCGAACGCGCGGACGGCCGGGCAGGTCGCCCCGCCCGGCCGTCCGCGGATCCGTGCGCGAGTGCGTCAGCCCTTCACGGCGCCGTCGGTGAGACCGCCCCGCCAGAACCTCTGCAGCACGATCATCGCCGCGATGAGCGGGATGATCGAGACGAGCACGCCGCCCGTCGTCAGCTGGTAGAACTCCGGCAGCCGGTCGACCTGGCTCCGCCAGTTGTTGAGGCCGAGCGTGATCGGGTACAGCTTCGAGTCGGCCAGCATGATCAGCGGCAGGAAGTAGTTGTTCCAGATGCCGACGAGCTGGAACAGGAACACCGTCACGAGTGCGGGCGTCATGGAGCGGAGCGCGAGCGTGTGGAAGATCCGCAGCTCGCTCGCCCCGTCGATCCGGCCCGACTCGATCACCGCGTCCTCCACCGACGCCTGCGCGTAGATCCGGCAGAGGAACAGGCCGAACGGCGAGACGAGCGACGGGATGAGCACCGACCAGTACGTGTTCGCGATCCCCATCGAGCTGAACAGCAGGAACAGCGGCAGCGCGGTGGCCGTGCCCGGCACGAGCACCCCACCGAGGATGGTGCCGAACACGATGTTCGATCCCGTGAACCTGTACTTCGCGAGCGCGTACCCGCCGGCGGCGGCGAAGTACGTCGCGATGAGCGCGCCCACCCCGGCGTAGAGCACCGAGTTCAGGAACCAGCGCACGAAGATGCCGCCGTCGTACGTGAACACCATCGTGAGGTTCTGCCACAGGTTCATGTTCGCGAACAGGAACCCGTTGGTGCTGAACAGGTCGGCCGTCGTCTTCGTGGCCGCGACCACGATGTAGTAGACGGGGACGAGGAAGTACAGGGCGACGAGCGTGAGGATCGCCGTGACGATGATCCGCGTCGCGGGCTTCGTGCCCGCGCCCGGGGCGCTGCCGGTCTTCGACGGCCGGCTCACCTTCGCCTCGGCGGCCTGGGCGGCGCGCTTTTGCTCCGCCTTCTGCGCGGCTGTCTCGCTCGTGGTCGGTCGTGCCTCCGTGGCGGTCATGCGCGCGCCCCCTTCTTCCTCGCTGCGGCGGCTTCCCGCTCCTCCTTGGGCTTCCTGTTGGTGAACGCCAGGAACACGAACGACAGCACGAACGCGGCGAGGGCGATGATGACCGCCTGCGCCGCGGCGACGCCGTAGTCGTTGTACGCGAACGCCGTGGTGTACGCCGACAGGTTCGGCGTGTACTGCGAGTCGATCGCGGGGGCGGAGGTGGCGAGCACCTGCGGCTCCGCGAACAGCTGCAGCGTCCCGATGATCGAGAACACGGTCGCGAGCACGAGCGCCGGCCGGATCAGCGGCAGCTGGATCGACATCGCCGTCCGCCAGGCGCCCGCCCCGTCGATGCGCGCGGCCTCGTAGACGTCCCCGGGGATCGACTTCAGCTGGGCGATGATGATGAGCATGTTGTAGCCCGTGTAGGTCCAGGTCACGATGTTCGCGATGGACCACAGCACCGTGTCGGCGCCGAGGAAGTCCAGCTGGATCCCGAACATCTGCCCGATGTCGATGATGGGCGAGAGCCCCGGGATGTAGAGGAAGCCCCAGAGGATCGTCGCGATGACGCCCGGCACCCCGTACGGCATGAAGTACGCCGCCCGGAAGAACTGGGGCCACTTCGCCGACGCCGACTCGAGCAGGAGCGCGAGGATCGTGCAGAGGATGATCATCACCGGCACCTGCACGATGCCGAACAGCAGCACCCGGCCGATGGACGCGGTGAACGCGTCGTTGGCGAGCGCCAGGGAGTAGTTCTCGAACCCGGCGAAGACGGTGGTGACGCCCTGCTCGCCGAACAGGCCCTCCCGCCGAACGGTCGTGAACGACTGGAACACCGCGTAGATGATCGGCAGCACGAAGGTCAGCACGAAGACCGCGAGGAACGGCGCGAGCATGACCCACGGCGCGATCGTCTGCGACTTCTTCAGCTGGCCGCGGCTGACGCCCGAGCGCTGCGCGCGGACGGGGCGGGCAGCGGCGCGCTCGCCGCTGGCGGGACGCGTGTCGACGCTCATGCGGACGCCGCCTCGACCGTGAGGCCCTTGTTGCGGAAGGCCTCGATCACGGCCTCCTGCGCGAGCGGCAGCGACTCGACGAGGGTCTGGCCGCTCGTGAGCTTGCGGCGGAACTCGTCCTGCAGGGTGTTGAGGGTGAACTGCGTGAGCGGGCACCAGGACCAGTCGAGGTTCTGCTCCTTCGCCGCGGGCGCGAACACCTCCTCGTTGTAGCTCTGGCCGCTGAACCACTCGCTCGGCTCCTGCCGGGAGGCGCCGATGTAGTCGGGCGACGGCGACCAGCCGATGCCGGAGTTCTTGATCATCGCGTCGATGCCCTCGGGGGAGGTCGTCATCCACGTCATGAACTTGAGCGCCTCCGCGGGGTGCTTGCTGTTGGCGAGCACGGCCGCGGTGGATCCCCCGAGGTAGCTGGATCCGTATGCCCCGTCGAAGCCCCAGGTCTGCATGGGCGCGACCTTCCACTTGCCCTCGCCGCCCGAGACCGACTGGATGAGGGCGTCGCCCCAGCTGGCGCTCGTGACGCCGAAGACCTTGCCGTCCGCGGCGGCTGCGGTCCACGGCGGGGAGAAGGCCGAGTACGAGGTGTTGACCACGTCGTCGTCGATGGCCTTGTCGAAGAACGCGGCGACCTCCATGGTGCGCTCGTCGAGCATGCCGACGACCCAGCGCTCGCCGTCGATCCGGAACCAGTTCGCGCCGGCCTGCGTCGCGTAGGAGGTGAAGACGCTGGCGTCGGCGACGGGGAAGCAGTCGAGGTAGTTGCCGGCGCCGGTCTTGCGGACCTCGGCGCCGAGCGTCGCCCAGTCGTCTCAGGTCGCGGGCGGCTGGCCGCCCACCTGCTCGAGGAGCTCGCGCTGGTAGTAGAAGGCCATGGGGCCGGAGTCCTGCGGGATCCCGAAGACGCCGTCCTGGAAGCTGACCTGCTTCCACAGCGCCTCGTCGTACTTGTCCCTGTACTCCTCGACGCCGTAGCGGGTGAGGTCGACGAGGCCGTTGGCGAGGAGGAACTCGGGCAGCTGCCGGAGCTCGACCTGGCCGATGTCGGGGCCGCCGCCCGCGGTGATCGCGGAGTACATCTTCTGGTACCCGCCCGCGTTGCCGCCGGGGATCCAGACCGCCTCGACCTGGATGTCGGGGTTCTGCGCGTTCCAGACGTCGGCGACCTTCTGCAGGTCCTTCAGCCACGCCCAGTACGTGAGCGTGACCTTCTCGCCGGCCGCCGCAGCGGGGATGACCGGATCGGAGTTGACCAGCCTCCCGCCCGGCGCCGAGCACGACGCGAGGGCCAGCGTGCCCACGGCGGCGGCTCCCACCCCCAGTGCCTGTCTCCTGCTGATCGAATGCGTCATCGCATCCCTCCCGTCGTCGTTGATGGCAGATGGGCTGGAGCCCGCGGCCACTCTAAGCGCGCGACGAAACTTATTCCTAACCTCTGGTAGGGATTCCTGGGAGAACGGCGCGAGCCGGCTCAGCGGCGCGCGCCCCGGTTCCGCACGGCCCACTCGAGGGCGTGCATCGCCTGGTCCTTCGTGAGCCGCGTCTCGAGCCCGCAGTTCGGGCACTCGACGCGGTAGGTCGAGCGCAGCGGGATCAGCGGCACGAAGAACAGCGTGAAGCGGAGGGTGCGGTGGAGCACGCGCTGGGCGCTCGTCACGCCGCAGCGGAGGCATGCGAAGGTCACGATGACGATGAGGGCGTCGCGCGCGCGCGTGCCGAACAGGAGGATCACCTCCCGAGGCTACGCGCGACGCGCGGAGCATAGGCGGTGGGGCGGCCCCCGGACGAGGAGGCGACGCCCGGCGGATCACCCGCTACGGTCGGAGGACACGCTCCCAGCAGATCGGCCCCGCATGACCACGCACCACGTCGGCGCGCACGTCACCTCTGCGGCGGCCTGCCCGGGAGCCGCGGCGTGATCGTCTTCGTGGTCGTAGGGGCCGTGGGACTCCTGCTCCTCCTCTCCAGCGTCGCGCTCGGCGCGGCCCTCGCCATCTACGGCGTCGGCGGCCTGCTCGCCGACCAGGCGGGCATCGGATCCGGCGGGGCCATCGCGATCGCCGTCGCCCTCGCGCTCGTCGCCCTCGTGGTGGTGCAGCTCACCGTCCGCTTCGTCGCGAAGCAGGAGAGCGGCGGCTCGTACTCGCCCGTCGGGATGGTCGGCGTCGTCACCTCGCCCACCTCGCCCACGGGCGGCGAGGTGCGGCTCAAGCACATCCGCGAGCTGGAGCGCCGGCTCGCCATGAGCCCCGAGCCGCTGGCCGTCGGCACCCGCATCCGCGTCGTCTCGGAGGACGGGTTCCGCGTGCGCGTGGAGCCCGACGCCGACGCCGCCCCCACCACCTAGCAGCACCCGTCCCAACGAGAGGAACCATCCCGTGGACTTGATCTCCGGCGGCACCACCGCGATCGCCGTCATCGTCATCATCGTCATACTCGTGGCGCTGGTGGCGTTCATCGCCTCCCGCGTCCGCCGCGTGCCGCCGAACCAGGCGCTCGTCATCGTCGGCCGCAACGCCGAGAAGAGCGAGGGCGGCGCCGGCTTCTCCAGCCCGCAGAAGGTCATCATCGGCGGCCGGACCTTCATCTGGCCGATCTTCCAGGAGGGCTTCACGCTCTCCCTGGAGCAGTACCAGACGAGCGTCACGGCCGAGGCGCGTGACGCGAACTTCATCAACACCGCCGTCGTCGCGACCGTCAACTTCAAGGTGACGGGCACCGAGGACGGCGTGCGCCGCGCCGTGCAGCGCTACCTCCTCCAGCAGGACGCCCTGCCGGAGATCGTGCGCCAGTCGCTCGAGGGCGCGATCCGCGGCCTCATCGGCGACCGGCCCGTGGACGAGCTCGTGAAGAGCTTCTCCGTCGTGGCGCAGGAGGCCGTGAACCAGACGAAGAACGACCTCGCGGAGCTCGGCCTCCAGATCGAGACGCTCAACGTCCGCGAGATCACGACGCCCGGCAGCACCTACCTCGACGACCGGGCCCGCTCGAACGCCGCGCGCGCCCGCCAGATCGCCGAGGTCGCCGAGGCCGAGAACAAGCGGATCTCCGCGCTCGCCGCGATCGAGAACGACCAGCAGACCGCCGAGCGCCAGCTCGAGCTCGACCTGCGTCGCGCCGCCATCAAGGCGGACACCGACCGCGCCAACGCCACCGCGTACGCGGCCGGCGAGCTGGCGAAGGCCGAGCAGGACCGCCTGGTCGCCGACCAGGAGCGCACCGCCGTCGCCGCGCAGGCCGAGGTGTCGAAGGAGCGCCTGCGCATCGACGTCGAGCTCCCCGCCGAGGCCCGCAAGTACGCGACCGTCCAGGACGCGCAGGCGGCACGCGACGCCGAGAAGGCGAAGGTCGACGTGGAGGTCTACCAGCGCACGCAGAACGCCGAGGCGGCGAAGACCGCTGCCGTGAACGAGGCCGCGTCCATCACCGCGCTCGGGAAGGCGAACGCCGACGCGATCCAGGCCCGCGGACAGGCCGAGGCCGAGGCGGCCGCCGCGCTCGCCGAGGCGCAGAACAAGCTGTCGCGCGAGGCGCTGCAGGCCCGCATCATCGCGTCGATGCCGGAGATCGCACGCGAGATGGCGGCGCCGCTCGCCAACGTCGACAACATGACGATCATCTCGGCGGACGGCGCGAACACGCTGAACCGCTCGGTGGCGGAGAACATGGCGACCCTGCCCAAGCTGCTGAAGGACACCACGGGCATCGACGTCGCGACGGCGCTGAGCTCGTTCCTCGGCTCGACCGCCGCGGGCACGTCCGCCGGCGCCGGCTCCACCTCGACGGATGTCGGCCCCGGGACGGCCGCGTCCGAGGGCGCCGGGATCTGATCCCGGTGCCGGTGCTCCCCGAGGCGCACGCCGCCTCGAGGAGCACGGCGTGAGATCCACGAGCCCGTTCCGGGCGTTGTGGGGCGCGAACGCGCTCTCCAACCTCGCGGACGGGCTCGTCTTCGTCACCATGCCGCTCGTCGCGGCGGGCCTCACCGACGACCCGCGCGGCGTCGCCGGGCTCGCGACCACGTACGCGCTCGTGCGGCTCCTGGTCGCGCTGCCCGTGGGCGTGTACGTCGACCGGCTCGACCGGCGCACGCTGATCGTCGTCGCCGACGCGCTCCGCGGCGTCGCCGTGCTGGGGCTCGCGGTGTCGATCCAGTCCGGCGTCGCGTCGCTCTCGGTGCTCTACGCCGTGATGGCCGTGGTCGGCGTGCTCGAGAGCGCGGCCGACGGGGCCGCGGTCGCGGTGCTGCCGTCGATCGTGCCGGCTGGCCGCCTCGACCGGGCGAACGCGCGCATCACGGGCACGCAGCTCGTGGCCGACGAGTTCGTGGGGCCGCCGCTCGGCGGGATCCTCTTCGCGCTCGCCGCCGCCGTGCCCGTGTACGCGACCGGCGGGCTGTGGGTGGCGGCGGGCGCTGTGGCGCTCGCGCTGCCGCGGCGCACGCGCGACGTCCCTCCCTCCTCCGAGGCGCCGGGCGCGCCGCCGTCCGTGTTCCGCGAGGCCGCGGAGGGCGTGCGCTGGCTCGCCGGGCACCGCGTCGTCGGATCACTGGCCCTCATCGGCGGCCTCGCCAGCGTCGGCTACATGCTCCCGTTCTCGGTGCTCGTGCTGTTCGTGGATCAGCGGCTCGGGCTGGATGCGGCCGGCTACGGCGTGCTGCTCGCGGTGTCCGCGCTCGGCGGCCTCGCCGGATCCGCCATCGCCGCGCCGCTCCGCGCCCGCCTCGGCTCCTGCTGGACCATCATGGCTGCCCTCGTGCTCGGGGCCCGGAGCCTCGCGGCCCTGGCGGTCACACGCGATCCGATCGTCGCGGGGATCCTGCTCGCGCTCTACATCCTGCACGCCGTGGTCTGGAGCATCTGCGCCACCTCGCTCCGCCAGCGGCTCGTGCCGGGGGACCTCCTCGGACGCGTGGGCTCCGCGGGCCGCGTGGTGAGCCTCGTCGGCCTCGCCGCCGGATCCGCGCTGGGCGGCGTGCTCGCGACGGTGGGGATCGCGCTGCCGACCATCGCGGGTGCCGTCGTGTTCACGGGATGCGCGGTGCTCGCGGTCGTCGCGCTGCGCGGGGCGGGGGAGGCGACGTCCTGATGCCGGACCCCAGCTGTGGAGGACGCGCGCGCCGCGGACGCTGCATCACGACCAGTCAAAGACGTCCTTCGCTGCACGGTCCCGCCAGAGGCGCGTCGCCGGCGCCGCCGAGCCGCGAGCGCTCGCCCATCCCCTGCGGCTCGCGATCCTCGAGGAGCTGACGCTCGGGGGCCCGCTCACCGCGTCGCAGCTCGCGCCTTGAGTGGGGGGGGGCGTCGCCCAGCGACGGCTGGCGCGGTACGCCACGTGGCGCGAGACGGAGACCGTACTCCGAGGAGTGGCGCACGGCCGCCGTGGACGGCCAGTACGGGTGCTGGCTCACACCGGCGGAGCTCGGGCAGCTGCGGCAGCGCACCGAAGACCTGCTCCTCTCGCGTCACCGCGAGCGCCGGACGGATGCCGGGTCGCGCCCTCCGAGCGCGCTGCCTGTGGAGCTGCTCGTGCGAGGTCGCCCGATACGGACCGCTCCGTGACGCACGTCGCGACCCGCCCGCCGTGCGCCTCGTCCGGGATCGCCGGTCGCGCGCATACCTCAGCGGTCAGATCGTGTCGGTCCTCGGCGACACCGCCCCGGAAGGCATCAGTCGCCGTGATGCGGTGGTGGCTGCCGCTGGTCGGATGCGAGACGTCGATCACGATGCGGTCCTGGTGGAAGGATGCCCGTGCCCGGGAGGCGGAGGGTGGCCTCCCGGACGGGTACCGTCGTACCACTTGTCGCGCTAGCGCCGAGGGAGGGCGTACGGCTTGCCGAAGGGCGATACCTCCCACACGTTGGACTGCTTCATGTCGACCTACCCCTTGGTCTCCCGAGCCACACTCCTCCAGCCACAGATGCTGGTGTCGATGTAGTTCTGGACGAAATACCTCCCCGTCGCGGACACGGTGATCTTTCCCTCCCCGACATTGGGGAAGTAGTTGTTGGGCGGGTCCACCGCGACGCACGCGCCCGCCTGGGGCAGCCCGTCCCCGAACACGCGGACGGAGCGGACGAGGTGCGACAGCGTCTTCTCGTAGGTCGAGTTCAAGTACAGCGTCGTCGTGCCGCTGGCGGCCTGCGGCACGATGGTCTGGGCAGAGGCCGGGACGGCACCGAGACCGAAGAGGAGGGTGCCCGTGGCGAGGGCGAGGCCGGCGACCTGGAGCAACGAGGTGCGAGGTCGTCGGCCTGTGGGGGCGTGATGCTGCATGGGACGGTGTTCCTGTCTCTCAGGCTTTCCGCTGAGCCGACGCCGTGTGGGTCGGCCTTCTCATTCACGGATGCGATCCCGAGGTCAGGGCCTGGGGGTGGCACCTGCGCCGGACTGTGCACATGGGGAGCGCGGCTCGGCGCTGTCGTCCGCGGTCGTGCGGGGCTGCCCTCGCAGGCCGACCCGCGTGGCGCACCCGTCCGGGTGAGGACACGCGTCGGGTCGGTTCGCTGCGGTCTCGGATGCGCCGCGGAGTCGCGATCCGCGGGAGGTGCTGCCGCGCTGCGCCGCGCCGGGGCTGGCGACAGGCGATCATCGCGGCCCTGTCCGCGGCGTCCGCCGCCAGGTCCCCGCGGTCCGGGCTCATCCGCGCCGAGGTAGCGCTGCTCCACCGCCGGGGTCAGGCTGATGGAGAGGCCGCCAGCGGACCGTGACCGGGGAGGAACCGGACCGGCCGCGGCCAGGCCGCGAGCCGCTCGAAGGTCGAGCGGCTCGCGACGGTGTCGGCATGGAACATGTCGTGCAACGGTTGGGGGCCCGTGATCCGCGAGGTCGCGTGCCCGGTGACGAGCGCGTCGCCCGTGATGAGGGCCCCGACGTGCTCGAGCACGAAGCTCGAGTGCCCGGTCGTGTGGCCGGGGGTGGCGATCGGCACCGGACGCCCGGGAACGTCCAGGGGAGCGTCGAGGGCGAAGTCCTCGACATCGGCGTACCCCACCTCCTCGAGCCCGCCGTGCCGGACCGCCGCAACGAGCCACGCGAGAACCCGCGGATCGTACGCGTGGCGCAACGCCGTCTGCAGGGTCACCTGCTGGACGACTTCGCGTCGGACGTGGGCCCGCTCCTCGGCGGAACAGAGGACGCGGGGCTCATTCGGCACGGCCGCGAGGATCCGTTCCAGGCCGCCGATGTGATCCGTGTGCGCGTGCGTGATGAGGACGGCCTCGAGGTCTCCCGCGCCGGTGCGTGCCGTGATCTCCGCGAGGCTGGCGAGGACGGCGTCCGCGTCGCGCGGGTATCCCGCATCCACCAGGGTCATCGCCGAACCCTCCGTGAGGATCGTCCAGTTGACATGAGCTCCGCGGACGAGGAACACGCCGGCTTCGGCATCGATGATCGTGTACGCATCCTCCCTGCGGGTTCCGAGCATGAGCGTGTCTCCATCCGATCCGGTGCGCGGGGCGGGCCGTGCGAGGTGGCGAGCCGCAGCACGAGCGCACCGCGGCGGGACATCACACGGTAACGCGTGCGCGCAACCCCCCGCGGCACGATCGAACAGGCTCGTATCCGGAGCACGGGGCTTCTCCTGCGCCGCGTCGTCGTGCGCAGGCTCGGATATCCCGACCCCGCGGGTGCTGCCTATCCGGCGTCGGGCAGCCGCACCTCCACGAGCCCGGCGGTGACGCGCGTCTCGAAGCGCGGCTGCGGCGCGGTGGCGGGGCCGTGGATCACCTCACCGCTCTTCAGGCTGAAGACGCTGTCGTGCCACGGGCAGGTGACGCACGCCTCGCCCGTCTTCGGATCGGTGCCCAGCTCGCCCTCGTCGAGCGGCGCTGAGAGGTGGCTGCAGGTGTTGCTCAGCGCATCCACCGTCATGCCGTTGCGGCGGACGAGGAGCGGGAGGCCGGCGACGTCGCGCTTCGCGAGGCGGCCGTCGGGCAGCTCGGCGAGGTGGCCTAGCTCCTGCCAACCCGCGGGGAACCGGTGTGGCACGTCCTCGGCGTGGTTGGCGCCCGCCGCCTGGCGGTAGGCGAGGTGGCCGCCGAGGAAGCCGCCCGCCGAGACGAGGCCGAGACCCGCGAGCCCGAGGACCTTGCCGCTGGTGTGCTTGCCGCGGGTGCGCTGGATCCAGGAGAGGCCGTAGAGGCCCGTCGCGAGCGCGTTGGCCGCGGAGTGCACGATGCCGACGCGCATCTGCTGCTCGTGCAGCTGCGACCAGTCGGCATAGCCGGAGACGATGGAGGGCGCTGCGCTCAGCACGCCGACGCCGACCAGCGCCCTGCTGGCCTTGTCGTTGCCGGGCAGGAAGTCCAGTACCGCCGAGGAGACCCACGCACCGGTGGGGATCAGGACGGCGACCGGGTGCAGCGGGTGGCCGAACGGCACGCCGTGCAGCAGGTCGGCCAGCGCCCGCGGCTTGAGCAGCGCGGTGACGACGCCCTTCACGCGATCCACGATCGGATCCAGCGCCTTCGCGTCCTCGATCCTCGCGATGGCCGCGACGAGCTTCAGCTCCCTCATGGGATCTCCTGCCGGTTCCGGCGCCGCATTCGACGCTCTCCTCCCAGGCAACGCCTGCGCGACGCCCGCGACAAGGGCGCGGGCGTCCCGGTGGAGGCGCGCGTCAGGCGTCGGGGTCGTGCGCGACGTGCCGGGAGGCGACCGGCCGGCCGTGCCGCGCGATCCGGTAGCCGGGGGAGCGGAGCCGACGCGTCCAGGGGTACGTGGTGTCGCCGGGCGGTGCGGCGAGCACGGGATCCGCGCGCGTCGCCGTGTCGAGCGGCCCGGCGGAGTCGTGCGCCAGCTCGATCCGCGCGGCGACGTGCCAGAGCCCGCGCGGCGTCGCGTGCACGAGGCGCATGCGCACCGGCCGCGTCGCGAGCGCGCGCCCGAGGTCGTCGGCACCGGCCGGCAGCGGCGGATCCGCGTCCACCAGCACGCCGAGCAGCACCGGCCCCGCGGATCCGCGGTACGGCATGAGCGTCGACAGGCACGCGCCCGAGACGGACCGATGCGGCGCGAGCAGGAAGCGCCCGGCAGGCGAGAGACCGGTGGATGCGAGCAGCACGTCGACCGTGGTCCCGCCGCTGTCCGGGATCCGCAGCGCCAGCCCGAGCACGTCCGGCAGCGCCGCGGGGAGGCCGCCACCGCGCGAGAAGCGGGCGTCGACTTCGAGTGGCGCGTCGAGCCCGTCGAGCCCCGCGAGCCCGGAGGCGGCGCGGCCGGCGACGGGCGTCAGCGTCCCGGCGAGGGCGACGCCGTGCGGATGCAGGGGTCGCGGGCGTCGAGCGAGGCGGACGGCGGAGACGAGCCCCGCGAGGACGTTCCCGCCGATGCGGGCCGGGGTGCCGGACATCTCCCGACCCTATTCCGCCTCCGCACGACCTGCCGCTGCCTCCACCTGTGGGCGACACCGGTCGAGCCTGCTCGCCGACCCTATCCTCGGTCGGATGGCGACGAGGGGACCGGGGTCGAGCGCGTCCGTGGACGATTCGGAGGCGGACGATCCGAACCGGACCTCCCCGCGCCCCGCCGCCTCGGGCGGGTGGTCGCGGCTCAGCGCGTCCCGCGGCTTCCTCCTGCTCTGGGGCGCGCAGTCGGTCTCCACGCTCGGTGCGAGTTCGGCGTCCTTCGTCCTCACCCTCGAGGTGTTCCGCGACACCGGCAGCGCCGTCGCCCTCGCGGTGCTCACTGTCATGTCCTCGGCGGGCAACATCTACCTCGCCCCGCTCGCGGGCGCGTTCGCCGACCGCATCGGGCACCGCCGGGCCGCGATCCTCGCCAACGTGGTGCTCGCGACCGCCTCGGCCGTCATGGCGACGGTGTCGCTGATCGGCCCCGGGCGCCTCCTCGGGCTCGTGTACCCGCTCGTGCTGGTCTCCGCCATCGCGGCGAGCATGCTCACGCTGACCCTCACGGCCAGCATCCGGCGCATGAGGCAGGACGCGGATCTGACCCGCATCAACGGCGTCACGACGCTCCTGCAGCGCGCGCCCGTCATCGTCGCCCCCGTCGTGGGCGCCGCGTTGTACGCCACCGTCGCCCCGGCGTACGTGTACGTGGTGGACGGGCTCACGTCGCTCGGCTGCGTCGCGGCGCTCCTCGTCGTCCGGTGGGATGCGCCGCCCCTCGCCGGGCCCCGGCGTGCCAACCCGTTCCCCGGGGCGCGCGACGGCCTCGCCTGGATCCTCCGCCACCGGGGCATCCGCGAGATGCAGATCGGCTTCGCGGGGCTCAACCTCTTCAACGGGCTGGGTGTCACGGCCACGACCGCGTACGTGATCCTGCTCGCCGACCGCCGGTGGGGATCCGCGTCGGGGCTCGCCGCCTACAACGTGAGCGCCGCGGTCGGGCTCGTCGCGGGGGCCGCCCTGGCCGGGTGACGCGGCGACAGGATCCCGCGCCTCGTCGCGATCACGGGCATGCCGCTCGTGCTGGGGCTCGTCGGCCGCGCGTCGCTCGGCGTCACGGACGTCCTCGCACTCGTCGTGGCAGCCGGGTTCGTGCGGAACGCGTCGATCCAGCTGCAGGGCGCGCCGCTCGCCGCCGTCTGGCAGGAGTCCGCGCCGCCGGCGCAGCAGGGCTCCATCCTCGGCGGCGCGCGCCTGCTCGGCCAAGGGCCCTACCCGTTGGCGGTCCTGGGGGGGGGGGGCGGCGGCCTCATCACGCTGCTGGCGCCGCTCGGACAGGAGGAGGCGATGCGGGTCATCCTCGTGGTCGCGGGGACGGGCGAGGCCCTGTGCGGGCTCGCCATGCTGTCGTCCCGGCACGTGCGCGCGCTCTTCTCCTGATCCGCGCCGACGGCGTCGGACCGTCGAGGCGGTCGCCCGCGACGACGGAGGGCCGGAGGGGTGATCCCCTCCGGCCTTCGTGCGCTCGCGTCCGGCGGCCGCCGGACGCCGCTCCGCTACGGCGTCGGCATGCCGCCGTTGACGTTCAGCGTCTCGCCTATGACGTAGCTCGACTCGTTGGAGGCGAGGAACACGTAGGCGGGCGCGAGCTCCGCGGGCTGGCCGGCGCGGCCGAGGGGGGTGTCCTCGCCGAACTCGGGCAGTGCGTCCTCGGGCTGGCCGCCCGCGGTCTGCAGCGGCGTCCAGATCGGGCCGGGCGCGACGACGTTCACGCGGATCCCCTTGGGCGCCAGCTGGCCGGCGAGGCCCTTCGAGAACGCGTTGATGGAGGCCTTGGTCGTGGCGTAGTGCACGAGGTTCGGCGACGGCGCGTAGGCCTGGATCGACGACGTGTTGATGATCGACGAGCCGGGCTTGAGGTGCGGCAGGGCGGCCTTCGTGATCCAGAACATCGCGTAGACGTTGGTCTTGAAGGTCAGGTCGAACTCCTCGTCCGAGATGTCCTCGAGCGCGTCGACGTTCTGCTGCTTGCCCGCGTTGTTGACGAGGATGTCGAGTCCGCCGAGGCCCTCGACCGCCTTCGCGACGAGCTCGCGGCTGAACTCCGCGGTCGAGATGTCGCCGGGGATCGCGACGGCCTTCCGGCCGGCCTCCTCGATGAGGGCGACGACCTTCTTCGCGTCCTCCTCCTCCTCGGGCAGGTAGGAGAGCGCGACGTCCGCGCCCTCGCGGGCGTAGGCGATGGCGACGGCCGCGCCGATGCCGGAGTCGGCGCCGGTGATGAGGGCCTTGCGTCCCTCGAGGCGGTTGGATCCGCGGTAGGTCTTCTCGCTGCGGTCCGCGGTCTCGTCCAGGTCGGCGTCGAGGCCGGGACCGTCCTGCTGCTGCGCGGTCGGGTCGATGCCCGCGTACATCTTGGTCGGGTCCTGGAACGTGTACTGGTCGGTGCTCATGTGTCTCCTGGTGCTGTGGTCGGCGTGCGGGAAATGGGGGAGTGGATCAGGCGGGCGGGGTGTCGTCCAGGTCGATGTCCTGGCCGGCGAGCTCGTTGTCGGCGAGCACGGGCTCGGCCTCGCCGTCGACGCCGAGGGCGTCGGCGGTGGGCTCGGCGTCGGCGCCCATGACGGCGTCGTCGTCCGGCTCCTCGACGGGCTCGTCGGTGTCGGGCAGCACGGTCTCGCCGGCGACCGCGTCGTTGGTCACGGTCTCGTTCGCGAGGGCCTCGGTGTCGAGGGCGGTGTCATCCCCCGTGGAGTCGTCCGACGGGGTGATGGTGGCGTCGGTCACGGTCACTCACCGGCCTCGGGCTTGGGGTGGCCGGGGATCGAGTCGCCGCTGAGGTTGAGCTCGGCGGGATCCACGTCGATCTCGCCCACGTCGTCGGGGCCTCCCGATCCGGGGAGCACCTGCACGTCGTCCGCGGCGGCGGGGACGTCGTCGGAGACGCCCTCGCTCTCGGTGATCTGCTGCTCCTGCTTGACGCGCGTGTCGTCCTCGCTGGGAGAGATGAAGTCCTTGTCCTGGTTGGTGTCTGAGGTGTCCGCGGGCTGGAGGCGCGGGTCGTCGGTGTCCATGCGTCCGACGCTACGCTCGGCCTCCAGCAGCGTGTGGCGGCGTTCAGGCAACGCGCATGTGCAGTGCCCGGAGCCCGTCGTGACGGCGCCTCCCGGGGTGGATCACTGGTCGTCGGGACCCTCGCCGAACGGGTCGGGGGTGTCCTCGCGCGCATCCTCCTCGGCGGCCTCCGCCTCCTCCGCGACCGAGTCGGCGTCGATGGGCGCGGGCTCGGCGAGCGGGTGACGCGGGGCGTCGGGGATGTGGGGATCCGTCACGTCAGCGGCCCTCGGGGTCGACGTGCCCGGATGCGTCGTCGGCGGGCGCGCTCATGTGGGAGTCGGACGCGGTGACCGCGCGGTTGTCGGGGACCGCCGGGTAGGCGGCGCTCGCGGGATCCGCGTCCTCGACCTCGGGGGTGTCCTCCTCCGCGTGCCCGTAGCCGGTGCCGTCGGGTGCGCGGACCGCGTCGCCGACGCCGGCGGGGGAGCCGTCGTCGCCGACCACGTCGTCCACGCTCACCAGCCCGTCAGGATCCCCGGGGCCGCGCCCGGTGCGGATGCCGTCTGCCTGCTCGTCGCGGTCGCTCATGCTCCCCACCCTACGAGCGTCGGGACTGCGGGAGACGTGTGCTCGACGCCCCCGAATCGGGGTCGCGAGAATGCCTCGCGGAGGGTCCCCGCGAGTCGTCGTCGGCCGGGTTGCGTTCCCGGCCGAGCACCTTCATATTAGGTGAGCCTTACCTAACCGCGCACGGTGCTCGTGACCCGGACACGGCTCCCCATCGAACCGACGAAGGACCCATGACCCTCTCCCCGCACGCCGCCCACCCGTCCGATCCGACGCTCGACGACCCCCGCGAAGACCCGCTCACGGCCGAGGCGGATCCCGCCGCCGAGCTCTTCTCCAACCGCTCCCTCGCCGGCTGGGACGCCGCCCTCCGGTCGGCCGCGGCTTACGTCCGCGCCGCCGCCCGCCGCGCCGACGGGCCGTTCACCGGCATCACGCCCGACCGGCTCCGCGGATCCTTCGCCGGGCTCGACCTCGACCGCCCGCTCGGCGGCCTCGACGACGCCCTCGACGAGCTCGACGACCTGTACCTCCGCGACGCGGTGTGGTTCCACGACCCGTCGTACGTCGCGCACCTCAACTGCCCGATCCTCATCCCGGCCATCGCGGGCGAACTCATCCTCTCGAGCGTCAACACGTCGATGGACACCTGGGACCAGAGCGCGGGCGCGACCCTCATCGAGCGTGCCCTCATCGACTGGACCGCGGGCCGCGCCGGCCTCGGCGACGAAGCGGACGGCGTGTTCACGAGCGGCGGCAGCCAGTCGAACCTCCAGGCGCTGCTGCTCGCCCGCGACGAGGCGGCGGCCGTGCACGGACTCGCACCCGGCGACCGGCAGCGGATGCGCATCCTCGTCAGCGACGTCGGGCACTTCAGCGTCGAGAAGAGCTCGCGGATCCTCGGCCTCGCCCCCGACGCGGTCGTCCGCGTGCCGAGCGACGACGCCAAGCGGATGCGGGTCGACGCCCTCGAGCGGGAGCTCGCGCGCTGCTACGCGGCGGGCCTCCTGCCCGTCGCCGTCGTGGCGACCGCCGGCACCACCGACTTCGGCAGCGTCGACCCGCTCCCCGCGATCGGGAACGTCTGCCGGCGCGAGGGGATCTGGCTCCACGTCGACGCCGCGTACGGCGGCGGCCTGCTCACCTCGCTCCGGCACCGGCACCTGCTCGACGGCATCGAGCGCGCCGACTCGGTGACCGTCGACTACCACAAGACCTTCTTCCAGCCCGTGAGCTCCAGCGCGCTGCTCGTGCGCGACGGCCGCACGCTCCGGCACGCGACGCTGCACGCCGACTACCTGAACCCGGCGGACCGCGCGCACGAGGAGATCCCGAACCAGGTCGACAAGTCGCTGCAGACCACGCGGCGCTTCGACGCGCTGAAGCTCTGGCTCACGTTGCGCACGGTGGGCGCCGACGGGGTGGGGCGGATGCTCGACGACGTCATCGCGCTCGCCGACCGCACGTGGTCGGCGCTGCGGCGGGACCCGGCGCTCGAGGTGGTGGTGCGGCCCGAGATCAGCGCGCTCGTGTTCCGGTACGTGCCGGCGGGGGAGCGGGACGGATCCGCGGGGCCGGACGCGGGGGCGCGCTCCGACGCCGTCAACCGCGGCATCCGGCAGGCGATCCAGGACTCGGGCCGCGCGATGGTCGCCGCGACCCGCGTGGGCGGGCGCGCGCACCTCAAGCTGACGCTGCTCAACCCCGCGACCACCGACGCGCACATCGCGGAGATCCTGCGGATGGTGGTGGCGGCGGGCGACGCGCTCGACGCCGGGCTGGGCTCGGATGCCCCTGCCGCCGCGGAGGCCGGCCGATGAGCGCCGCCGCTTCCGCCCCCGACCGCATCCACGACGTCGTCGTGATCGGCCTCGGCCCCGCGAACCTCGGGCTCGCCTGCCTCGCCGACCCGCTCGACGACCTCGACCTCGTCGTGCTCGAGCGGAAGCCCCGATTCGACTGGCACCCCGGCATGATGCTGCCGACCGCGCACCTGCAGACGCCGTTCCTGGCCGACCTCGTGACGCTCGCGGATCCGACCTCGCGCTTCTCGTTCCTCGCCTACCTCAAGGACACCGGGCGGCTGTACTCCTTCTACATCCGCGGGGACTTCTTCGTGCTGCGCAGCGAGTACGTCGCGTACTGCCGGTGGGCGGCGGAGCGGGCGCGCGGCATCGAGCTCGACCGCGACGTGCGGGCGATCCGCTACGACGAGACCAGCGGCGCGTACGTCGTCGAGTCGGTCGACGCCGCGGGCACCGCGCACGTGCACCGCGGACGGAACCTCGTGGTCGGCGTGGGCACGCCGCCCTGGCTGCCCGAGGCCGTGCGCGACCTGCCGGGTGTCGTGCACAGCTCCGGCTACCTCGGCGCGAAGGCCGCGCTGCAGGAGCGGGACGCGATCACGGTGGTCGGAAGCGGGCAGAGCGCGGCGGAGATCTACCGCGACCTCCTCGAGGACGTGGACTCCCGCGGCTACCGGCTCGACTGGATCACGCGCTCGCCGCGGTTCTTCCCACTCGAGTACACGCGCCTGACGCTGGAGATGACGAGCCCCGAGTACAGCGACCACTTCTTCGGCCTGCCCGCCGACGCCCGCGACATGCTGCTGCGCGAGCAGCGGAACCTCTACAAGGGGATCGACTCGGAGCTCATCGACGAGATCTTCCACACGCTCTACCGGAAGCGGCTCGCCTTCGACGCGCTGCGGGCGGAGGGGCGGCTCGCGCCGGGCGGCGACGCGGGATCCGGCGTGCCGACCCGGCTGCTGACGAACGCGGAGGTCGTGTCGGCGCGGCCGACGCCTGACGGCGGCGCGGTCCTCGGGCTGCGGCATGCGGAGACGGGCGCCGAGCGCGACTGGCCGACGGGCGCGGTGATCATGGCGAGCGGGTACGACGCATCGGCGCCGCGGATCCTCGACGGGCTCGGCGACCGCGTGCACCGCGACGCGCGCGGCCGCCTCGACGTGGCGCGCGAGCACACGGTCGACGACGCCGGGACGCTCTTCGTGCAGAACGCGGAGGTGCACACGCACGGCTTCGTCGCGCCCGACCTCGGCATGACCGCGCACCGCAACTCGCGGATCCTGCGTGCCATCACGGGGCGTGAGGACTACGCGGTGGAGGAGCGGATCGCGTTCCAGGAGTTCGGGCTGCCCGACGACGTGCCTGCGGCCGGATCGGGGGTGCTCGCATGAGCGCGCCCGCCCTCGAGGCGTCCGCCACCACGCCGCCCGCCGAGTCCATCGCCTACGTGCTCGACCTGCGCCCGCTCGAGCCGGACGCCGACGCCGCGCTCATCCACTCCTGGGTCACGGCCCCGCGCGCCCGCTTCTGGCAGATGGAGCACGCGACGCTCGACGACGTGCGGGCCGAGTACGCGTCCATCGCGGCGGATCCGCGGCGCGAGGCCTGGATCGGCCTCCACGACGGCGCGCCCGCGTTCCTCGTCGAGGCCTACGACCCGGCCGAGGACCCCATCGGCGCGCACCTCGATCCGCTGCCGGGCGACCGCGGCATGCACCTGCTCGTCGCCCCGCCCGCGGGCGATCCGCTGCCCGGCTTCACGACCGCCGTGATGCGGCACGTCGTCGCGCGCCTGCTCCGGGATCCGGCCGTGCGGCGCCTCGTCGTCGAGCCCGACGTCCGCAACACCCGGATCCAGCGCCTCAACGAGCTCGTCGGCTTCCGGCCGCTCCGCGTCGTCGACCTCGGCACGAAGCACGCGCTCCTCAGCGTCGCCACGCGCGACGACGCCCTTCTGCACGCCACCCCCACGGACGGACCCGCCATGACCCTGACCCCCGACCGCACGCGCGACGCGCACCCCGAGACCCGGCCCGCCGCCGCGTCGAGGGCCTCCGAGCCAAATCCGCGCGTCCACCCCGCCGCGCACCTCCGCCCCGACGTCTGGGCCGCCGCCACCCGCCACCTCGTGCGCAAGGCGCTCGCCGAGTTCGCGCACGAGCTGCTCATCGCGCCGGAGCGCGTGGACCCGGAGCTGGCGCCCGGCGAGCCCCGCCGCCCGCACGACCCGAGGCGCTGGGCCGAGTACCGCGTCGCGAGCGCCGACGGCCGGAGCCGCTACGAGTACCGCGCCCGGATCCTCGAGCTCGACCACTGGGACGTCGACGAGGCGAGCGTCCGCCGGACGGTCGACGGCCTGCCCGCCGAGCTCGACGCGACCGACCTCGTGCTCGACCTGCGCGACCGGCTCGGGATCACCGACGACGTCCTGCCCGTCTACCTCGACGAGATCCAGAGCACGCTGTCGGCCGCCGCGTTCTCGCGCCTCCGCGACGTGCCCGACGCGCGGGGCCTTCTCACGGCGTCCTACGCTGAGGTCGAGTCGACGATGGACGAGGGCCACCCCTGCTTCGTCGCGACCAACGGCCGCATCGGCTTCGACCTCGACGACCACGACCGGTACGCGCCCGAGGCGGGCGCCGACGTGCGGATCCTCTGGCTCGCCGTGAACGCGCGGCTCGCCCGCTTCACCGCCATCGACGGCCTCGACCGGGAGGCGTTCCTCGACGCGGAGCTCGGCGGATCCGCCCGTGCCCGCTTCCGCGCGCGCATGGAGGCGCTCGGCGTCGACCCCGCCGAGCGCGTGCTCGTGCCGGTGCACCCGTGGCAGTGGGAGAACGTGGTCACGGTGACCTTCGCGGGTCTCGTCGCGCGGAGGGACATCGTGCTCCTCGGCACGGGCGACGACGAGTACGGCGCGCAGCAGTCGATCCGCACGTGGGCCAACCGCACGAGCCCCGAGCGCTGCTACGTCAAGACCTCGCTGTCGATCCTCAACATGGGCTTCACGCGCGGCCTCTCGCCGGCGTACATGGCGGTGACCCCCGCGATCAACGACTGGGTGCACGCGCTCGTCACGGGCGATGCGGAGTTCGCGCGGCTCGGCTTCGGGATCCTCCGCGAGGTCGCCGCGGTCGGCGTGCGCGACGAGCGGGTCGACGCCGCGCTGCCGCCCGGCCACTCCCACGGCAAGATGCTGTCCGCGCTCTGGCGTGAGTCGCCCGTGCCCGGCCTCGCCGAGGGCGAGCGGCTGATGAGCATGACGAGCCTCCTGCACGTCGACGCGCACGGGGACACGGTGCTCGGCGCGCTGATCGATGCATCCGGCATCGGCGCGGCCGCGTGGCTGCGCCGCTGGCTCGACGCGTACCTCGTCCCGCTCGCGCACGCGCTCATCGCGCACGACCTGGCGTTCATGCCGCACGGCGAGAACGTGATCCTCGTGCTGCGCGACCATGTCGTCGTCCGCGTGCTGATGAAGGACATCGCCGAGGAGGTCGCCCTCTTCGACACCGAGCGCGAGCTGCCGGACGACGTGCGGCGGATCCGCATGGAGATCCCCGAGGACGAGCGCACCCTCACGGTCTTCACCGACGTGATGGACGGCTTCCTCCGCTTCGCCGCCGCGCTCCTCGAGGACCGGGACGACCTCGGCCCCGATGGCCTGTGGCGCGTGGCCGCGGAGGCGCTCGCCGACCACGAGCGCGCGCACCCGGAGCTCGCGGAGCGCTTCTCGCGCCTCGACCTCTTCGCGCCGTCGTTCGACCGCTCGTGCCTCAACCGCCTGCAGCTGCGCGACAACCGGCGGATGGTCGATCTGCAGGCGCCGGTGATGCAGATCCACGGCTCGCTGCGGAACCCGCTCGCCATCCACGCGGGCCTCCGGCCGCGCATCGACTGACCACCCGGCCCGCGCATGCGAGGAGCCGCCGCCCGCTGCTGCGGACGACGGCTCCTCGTCGTGTGGGCGCCTCGCGGCCCGGTCGGATCAGCTCGCGGCGTGCGCGCCCTGCTCGACGCGCAGCGTCTGACCGTCCTGGCCCTGGCCCTGCTGCTCGTCGGACGTGACCGCGATCTTGCGCGGCTTCGCCCGCTCGCTCACCGGGATGGTGACGCTCAGCACGCCGTTGGCGTAGTGCGCCGAGATGCGCTCGGTGTCGATGCCCTGGCCGAGCGTCAGCTGGCGGAGGAACGTGCCGGCGACGCGCTCGCGCGTGAGCCACCGCACGTTCTGGTCGCCGGCGAGCGTGCGCTCCGCGCGGATGGTCAGCAGCTGGCCGTCCACGTCGATGTCGACCGAGCCCGGGTCGATGCCCGGGAGGTCGGCGGCCAACACGTAGGTGTCGCCCTCGCGGTGCAGGTCGATGGGCATGGGCCGGTTCGCCTGGCGGGTCTCGGCGAGGGCGCCCATGGCGCGGTCCAGCTCGCGGAACGGATCGAAGGTCATGTTCATGCTCGACTCCTCACGATGATCTGCGGTGATGATCTGCGGGTTGAGCCCCCTCGGCTCAACTACGGCGAGATTAGCACTCGACGCAGGGGAGTGCCAAGCCGTTCGCCGAGGGCGAATGCGGCTCTCGCCACCGCTTCAGGAGCGTCGGCGCAGGTCGCGCTCCATGCGGCCGATGAGGGTCCACACCGCGCGCGAGAGGTCCGGGTGCTCCATGGCGATCCCGCGCAGCAGCCGGTACTCGAACCGCGCGACCACGCCGGGCTCGGTCGACGGATCGCGCACGCGGGCCAGCTCCTCGGCCATCCCGTCGGCCTCGAGCACGTCCTGCCGGAGCGTCGCGACCACGTGCTCGTCCACGGTCGGCAGCTGCGGGATCACCTCCCACGGGTCGTCGCCGTTCCGGCAACGGTGCTCGATCACGGCGTCCAGCTCGTCGCGGGCCTCCTGGCGCAGCACCTCGAGGCTGGCGGAGAAGCGGGCGTGCACGGGCGGATCCTCTCGGGCGGCGGGCCGCTCGGAGGCGGGTCCCTTCACGCTACGTCATGCCCCGGAGCACCCCCGACGGGATGGCCGGATGCCGTCGGTAGCCTGGAGGACCGCGACCCAGGAGGATCCATGACCGACACCGCCCGCCCTGTCGCCCTCGTCACGGGAGCCACCCGCGGCATCGGCCGCGCCGTCGCCGAAGACCTCGCCCGCACGCATCGCGTGATCGTGCACGGCCGCGACCGCGATGCCGTCGACGCGCTCGCCGCCTCCCTCACCGACGCCGTCGGCTGGGCGGCCGACCTCGCCGCGGGCGGCCTCACCGACCTCGTGCCGGGGCTCGACCGCCTCGACGTGCTCGTGCACTCGGCCGGCGTGATCGGCGGCGACGCGGTCGACGCGACGCCGGTGGAGGAGTGGCGCCGCGTGTTCGAGGTCAACGTGTTCGCGGTGGCCGAGGTGACACGCGTGCTCCTGCCCGCGCTCCGGGCGGCGAAGGGGCAGGTCGTGCTCGTGAACTCCGGATCCGGCTTCACGGCGAACCCCACCGGCGGCGTCTACGCGGGATCCAAGTTCGCCCTCCGCGCGCTCGGCGACGCCCTCCGCGAGGAGGAGCGCCCGAACGGCGTGCGCGTGTCGAGCGTGCACCCGGGCCGCGTCGCCACCGACATGCAGCGGGAGCTGCGCGCCAAGGAGGGCGGCGCGTACGACGAGACGCGCTACCTCGAGCCCGCATCCGTCGCGCGCGCCGTGCGCCTCGTGGTCGATCAGACCCGCGACGGCACGCTCGAGTCGGTGTCGCTGCGCCCGTTCGGGGGCTGATCCGGCGGACGACCGGACGCATCGGCCCCGTCGTCCGCGCGTGCGCCGAGCGCGATTCCTTACGTCTTGGAGATCGTCGTTGCGAGAGACGGTCTTCTGACGATACGTTCTCACCATGACCTCCCGCAGCGACGCCGACACCCGCGCCGACGCCCACGTGGACGCGTCCGGCGTCGACGCCCACGTGGACGCGTCCGGCGTCGACGCCTCCGGCATCGACTGGGGCTCCGGCGGCATCGAGACGCAGTTCGGCTGGTCCATCCAGGCCGTGTACCAGGGGTTCGTACGCACCGCGCAGGCCGCCGTGGCGCACGTCCCGGGCGGGCCGCGCGGCTACCAGGTGCTCGTCGCGATCACCACGGAGGAGCCGTCGTCGCAGCTCGCGCTCGCGCAGCGGCTCGGCATCGACAAGACGCAGATGACCTACGTGATCGACGCGCTCGCCGAGGGCGGGCACGTCGAGCGGCAGCTGCATCCGCGCGACCGCCGGATCCGCCAGGTCGTGCCGACCGACGCCGGGCGCTCCCTGCTCGCGACGGCGCGCGTCGCCCTCGGCGAGGTGGAGGACGGCCTGATGCGGGACCTCGACCCCGACGAGCGCGTCGCCCTCCGTCGCCTCCTCGCCCGCGTCGCGGTCGGCATCGGCGAGGCCGCCGGCCCCGCCGCGGAGCAGTCGGCCATCGTGGGCCTCGAGCAGCCCGTCGCCGCCCCCCATCGTTCGCGCCGACCGGCGCGCCGCACTCCCCGAGACGGAGAACCATCGTGACCACCTCTTCCCCCGCACCCGCATCCGGCCCCGTCGTCGTCGCCGGCGCGACCGGCGACATCGGCCGCCGCATCGTCCGCGAGCTCCTCGCGCAGGATGCCCGCGTCCGCGTCCTCACCCGCCCCGGCAGCACCGGCGCCGCCGAGACGTGGGGCGACGACCCGCGCGTCGAGGTCGTCGAGGCGGCCTACACCGACCGGGCCGCGCTGATCCGCGGGGTCGCCGGCGCGCGCGTCGTCGTCTCCGCCGTCAGCGGCGCCCGTGCGGTGATCGTGGGAGCGCAGCGCGCGCTCCTGTCGGCGGCGGTCGCGGCCGGCGTGCCGCGCTTCATCCCCTCGGACTACTCCTCCGACTACCGCCGCGTCACGCCCGGCACGAACCGCAACTTCGAGCTGCGGCGCGAGTTCGCGGCCGACCTCGACGCCGCGCCCATCCGGGCCACCTCGGTGCTCAACGGTGCGTTCGCCGACATGCTCACCGGGCAGGCGCCCATCGTGCTGTTCGACCGGCACCGCGTCCTCTACTGGTCGTCCGCCGACCAGGTGCTCGACTTCACCACCAAGGACGACACGGCCCGCGTGACGGCGCTCGTCGCGCTCGACGACGACGCGCCCCGCGTGGTCGAGGTGGCGGGGGACCGGGTGACGGCCCGCGACATCGCGCGCACCATGACGGAGATCACGGGCACGACGTTCCAGCTCCAGTGGGCCGGCACCACGGGCGTCCTCTCGACCGCGGCCAGGACGATGCGACGCGTCGGCCGCGACGAGCAGGAGACGTTCCCGGCCTGGCAGGGGATGCAGTACCTCGTGAGCATGTACAGCGGCGAGGCCGAGCTGCTGCACGTGGACCGCGAGCGGTTCGGCACGCACACCTGGACGAGCGTGCGCGACGTGCTCGCCGCGCACGTGGCGGAGCGGGGTGCGACCGCCGCCGCGTAGGCGACGCGCCCGGCCGCCGCGTCACGAGGCCACGGCTCGCTGGGTGCCGCGTCCAGCGGGCGGTGGAAGGGTGGGGCCGCGCCACGAGCGCCGCGGGCCGGCCGACCGACCGCCCGCACCCCAGAGCGAAGGAGACCCATGTCCGCACGCAGCATCCAGTGGCAGCTGGCGAAGCGCCCCACCGGCGAGCCCACCCCCGACGACGTCCGCCGCGTCGAGGTCGACCTCCCCGACCTGCAGGACGGCGAGGTCCGCGTCGAGAACGAGTTCATCTCCGTCGACCCCTACATGCGCGGCCGCATGAACGACGTGCCGTCCTACGTGCCGCCGTTCCAGCTCGACGAGGCCATGACCGGATCTGCCGTGGGCCGCGTCGTCGAGTCCCGCTCCGACGACCTCGCGGTCGGCACGCTCGTCAGCCACATGCTGGGCTGGCGCGACGTCGCCCAGGGCCAGGCCGGCGGCTTCCGCCCCGTCCCCGAGGTGCCCGGCGTGGCGTCCTCCGCCCACCTCGGCGTGCTCGGCCTGACGGGCCTCACCGCCTACGTCGGCCTCACCCGCATCGCGTCCATCAAGGAGGGCGACGTCGTCTTCGTGTCCGGCGCGGCCGGCGCTGTCGGCTCCATGGTGGGCCAGATCGCCCGCCTGCTCGGCGCCTCGCGCGTCGTCGGCAGCGCGGGATCGGCGGAGAAGGTCGAGCGCCTCACGTCGCACCTCGGCTTCGACGCCGCGTTCGACTACCACGGCGGCGACCTCGAGGCGAAGCTCGCGGAGGCGGCGCCCGACGGCATCGACCTCTACTTCGACAACGTCGGCGGCGACCACCTGTCCGCCGCGCTCGGCGCCCTGAAGGACTTCGGCCGCGTCGCCAACTGCGGCTCGATCTCGACCTACAACTCCACCGGCGAGGAGATCGCGATCCGCAACACGGGCCGCATCGTCACGCGCGGCCTCACTCTCCGCGGCTTCACCCTCGGCAACCACCAGGACCTCGCGCCCGAGTTCGCGTCGAAGATGGGCCCGTGGCTGTCCGAGGGCCGCATCACGGCCGACGAGACCGTGATCGACGGCATCGACCGCGCCTTCGAGGCGTTCACCGGCCTCATGCGCGGCGAGAACGTCGGGAAGATGGTCGTGCGGACCAGCGCCTCCTGACCCGCACCTCCCTCGTGTCGTCCTCGGGGAGCGTCGGCGGGGCATCCGCCCGGCGCTCCTCCGAGGCCGACGCGTCCGGTCCCGAACGCGCCTCGCGCAGGCGCCGCCCCTCGTCCTCGAGCAGGGCGCGGCGCCGCGCGAGCCGGTCCGCGCGGGTCGTGTCGCGCACGGGCAGCCGCAGCGCGTGCTCGGCGGGGATCCCCGCCTGCAGCTGCCTGGCGCGGATGATCTCCACGTCGAGCTCGCCGCCCAGCACGAGCGACAGGTTCCCGATGTACAGCCACAGCAGCAGCACGATCACCGCGCCGAGCACGCCGTAGGTCGACTCGTAGGTCGCGACGTGCGTCACGTAGGCGACGAACCCCGCCGTGCCGAGGCCCCATGCGACGATCGCGACCAGGCTGCCCCAGGTGAGCAGGTCCACACGACGGCGGCGGAGGTTCGGGGTCGCGGCGTACAGCACGCCGATGATCCCCGTCAGCAGCGCCACGAGCAGCGGCCACTTGACGACGGCCCACACCACGAGCGTCGTGTCGCCCAGGCCGAGCTGCTGCCCGAGCGCGCGGGCCCCTTCGTCGGTGAGCAGCAGCATGCCGACCATCACCACGCTCACGACGAGCAGCGCGATCGTCACCCCGAGCATCAGCGCCCGGTACTTCACGAGCGGCCGGCCCTCCTCGGTCTCCTGCACGCGGTTCATCGCGCGCCCGAACGCGGTGACGTACGCGGCCGAGGTCCAGAGCGCGCCGAGGAAGCTCACCGTGAAGGCGACGCCCGAGCGCGGTCCGTCGGCGAGCTGCTCGACCGGGTCGCGGATCACGTCGACGGCGGAGTCGCCCAGCACCGAGGTGAGCACGGCGAGCACGCCCTCGACGCCCGCGCGCGTGTCGCCGACCACGCCGATGAGGCTGAGCACCGCGACCGCCGCGGGGACGAGCGACAGCGTGGAGTAGAAGGTGAGGCTCGCGGTCATATCGATGCCGCGGTGCTTCATGAAGCCGTAGACCGCGCGGCGGCACGCGTACCAGCCGAGCTCGCGGCCGATGCGCTGCCGCCGGTGGAGGGCGGCCTCCTCGAGGTCGGCCCGCGGCGTGGCGTCGTCGGGCGCGACGTGACGGCGGCGGATGGGCATGTCGGCAAGTCTGACCCACGGCCGGGACTGCGGCGCTCCGGGCGACCGTCGGCGGCTGGCCGCGTCCGGCCGCGTGCGCTACACAGGGAGGATGGTGCACACATCCTCCGTCGAGATCGAGCGCAAGTACGACGTCCCCGACGGGGTGCCCGTCCCGGCCTTCGCCGGCATCGAGGGGATCGCCGAGGCGCGGTCCGCGGAGCCCGTGACGCTCGTGGCGGTCTACCTCGACACCGCCGACCACGCGCTCGCCGACCGCCGCATGATCCTCCGCCGCCGCGAGGGCGGGCACGACGCGGGCTGGCACGTCAAGCTCCCCGCCGACGGCGGCGAGGGCCGCACCGAGCTCGGCTGGCCGCTGCAGGACGGCGACGGCGACGACGGTGCGATCCCCGGCCCGGTGCTCGACCAGGTCGCCGTCCACGTGCGCGGCCGCGAGCTCACGCCGCTCGCGCGCCTCGAGACCGTCCGCACCACCGTCACGCTGCACGACGCCGACGGCCGCGCGGTCGCCGAGTTCGCCGACGACCGGGTCACCGGATCCGACGTCCGCGGCGGCACCGTGCGCGCCTGGCACGAGTGGGAGGTCGAGCTGCTGCCCGACGCGCCCGCGAAGCGCAAGCAGCGCACCGCGCTCCTCGACCGGATCGAGCGGCACGTGCTCGAGGTCGGCGCCCGCCCGTCCGACAGCGCGTCGAAGCTGGCCCGCGCGCTCGGCGCCGACGCGCTCGGCCGCCAGGCGCCCGCGGGTCCCGCGCTGCGGGATCCCGCGACCCTCACGCGGGAGAGCCCCGCGTCCGACGTCGCCCGCGCGATCCTCGCCCGCGGCGTGCGCGACCTCGTCGCCGCCGATCCGCGCGTGCGCGCCGACGAGCACGACGCCGTGCACCGGATGCGCGTCGCCGTCCGCCGCCTCCGCAGCGCCCTCCGCACCCACCAGGACGTGATCGACCCGGCCGCCACGGCGCCCGTCCGCGCCGAGCTCACGGCGCTCGGGGCCGTCCTCGGCGGCGCCCGCGACATGGAGGTGCTGCGCGACCGCGTCGTCTGGTCAGTGGTCGAGCACGACACGGGGACGGTCCCCGACCACGTCGGCGACGCCCTGCACGACGTCCTCGACGAGCGCTACCGCCGCGCCCGCGAGCGCGTGGTCCGGGCGCTCTCGTCCGCCCGCTACCTCGCGCTGCTCGACGACCTCGACGCCCTGGTCGCGGATCCGCCGCTCGCCCACGACGCCAGCTCCCCCGCGGGCCCCGCGCTCCACGCGGCCCTGCGCCGCGACGCCGAGCGGGTCGGCCGCCGGGCCGCGGTCGCGCAGGAGGCGGTCGGCGAGGCCGCGCGCACCGAGGCGCTGCACGAGGTCCGGAAGGCCGCCAAGCGCCTCCGCTACGCCGCGGAGGAGGTGAGCGGCCGCACCGTCACGGTGCTCGGCCGGAAGACGATGCGGCTCGCGACCGCGGCCGAGGAGGTGCACGACGAGCTCGGCGAGCACCGCGACGGCATCGCCATGCAGCGCATCCTCCGCGACGAGGCGAGGCGCCTCGCGGCGCGCGGCGAGGACGCGTTCGCGCTCGGCGTGCTGCACGAGGCCGAGCGGCTGCGCACCGAGTCGGCGCTCTGGCGGGCCGAGCGCGCGATCGAGCGCCTGCTCGCGACGGCCGTCCCGGGAGCGTGAGGGCGGACCGTAAACTCGATCGGGTGACCTCCGACGCCGACGTGCCCACCCCGGCGTACGACCCGTCGGAGCTCGACGTCGAGGTCACGGGCGGCACCGTCCGCGGCGTGCGCGAGCGGGGCATCGAGGCCTGGCGCGGCATCCCCTTCGCGGCCCCGCCCCGCGGCGACCTGCGATTCCGGGCCCCGCAGCCCGTCCTCGGCTGGGAGGGCGCGCGGTTCGCGCAGCACTTCGGCAAGGTCGCCCCGCAGGTCAGCGCGGGCGCCTTCATGGGCGCGCCGCAGGGCACGCCGATGGGGGAGGACTGCCTCACCGTCAACGTCATCGCTCCGTCCGGGCTCAGCCCCGACGCCGCGCGCGTCAACCGCGAGTCGCAGCTGCGGCCGGTCATGGTCTTCATCCACGGCGGCGCGTACGTCGTCGGATCCTCGCGCGAGAACCCGGTGCAGGGCGAGGGCCTCGTGCGCCAGGGCGGCATCGTCTACGTGAGCTTCAACTACCGGCTCGGCGCGCTCGGCTACCTCGACTTCAGCCGGTACTCCAGGCCTGATCGCCCCATCGAGTCGAACCTGGGCCTCCGCGACCAGGTGCAGGCGCTCCAGTGGGTGCGCGACAACATCCGCGCGTTCGGCGGGGATCCCGACAACGTCACGGTCTTCGGCGAGTCCGCGGGCGGCAACGCCGTCACGACGCTCATGGCCGTGCCCGCCGCGCACGGCCTGTTCGCCCGCGCAATCGCGCAGAGCTCGCCGACGAACGCCGTCTACCCGGCCGAGCAGACCGCGCGGTGGGCGGCCGAGTTCGTGGGCCTCCTCGCGGGTCGGGCGGGGCGCGCGCCCGACGACGCCGAAGCCGTCCGGCTGCTCACCGCCGCGAGCGCGTCCACGCTCGCCGCGGCGGCGAACGAGCTGATGGTTCGGACGCCCGACGAGGAGCCGGGCACCATCACGTTCAGCCCCGTCATCGACGGCGACGTGCTGCCGGAGCGCCCGCTCGACGCGTTCAAGCACGGCCGGGCCGCTCGCGTGCCGCTCATCATCGGCACCAACGAGCGCGAGGGATCCCTGTTCACCGGCCGCCTCGACATCCTCGCGACCACGCCGCCGCGCATCGAGGCCGTGTTCGCGAAGACCGACGAATCGCACCGCGCAGAGCTGGCGGCCCTCTACCCCGGCCTGCCGAAGCGCCGGGCCGCGCTCGACTTCGGCGGCGACTACGCCTTCTGGTTCCCGTCGATCAAGGTCGCCGAGCGGCACGCCCGCTACGCGCCCGTGCACTTCTACCGCTTCGACATCGCCCCGCGCCTCGTCCACCTCATGGGCCTCGACGCCACGCACGGCCTCGAGCTGTTCGCGCTGTTCGACCGCATGGACTCGATGCTCGGCCGCGGCATGACCCTGCTCGGCGGCCGGCGCGCGTTCGTCGCGGCGGGGGAGCGGATGCGCATCGCCTGGCTCCGCTTCGCGCAGGACGGCACCGTCGACGAGTCGTGGCCGCCGTACGTGGGCGGCGACGATGACGCGCCGGGCACCGGGGCGGCGGACGCGGACGCGGGGGCGTCGGGCGAGCGCGCGACCCTCGTGTTCGACGTGGTCGACCGCGTCGAGCACGACCCGCACGCCGAGCGTCGCGTCGCCTGGCGCGACTTCGTGCCGCACATCTGACCCTTCGGATCCGGCGCGAGATGTTCATCCGACCGTCATCCGCCGGACGCCCGTTCGAGCCCGGCGTATGCAGGCCGTTAGGATCGACGACTGTGACATCCGCTCGAGGGATCCGGTAGTGGATCTCACCCTCATCGTCGTCCTGGTCATCGCCCTGGCGCTGTTCTTCGACTTCACCAACGGCTTCCACGACACGGCGAACGCGATGGCGACCCCCATCGCGACGGGTGCCCTGAAGCCGCGGGTGGCCGTCGCGATCGCCGCGGTCCTCAACCTCGTGGGCGCGTTCCTCAGCACCGAGGTCGCGAAGACCGTCTCCGGAGGCATCATCCGCGAGGGCGACGGCGGCGTGCAGATCACGCCGACCATGATCTTCGCGGGGCTCATGGGTGCCATCGTCTGGAACCTCGTCACCTGGCTCCGCGGACTGCCGTCGAGCTCGAGCCACGCGCTGTTCGGCGGGCTCATCGGCGCGGCGGTCGTCGGCGCGGGGCTCGGCTCGGTCGACTTCGGCGTGGTGCTGTCGAAGGTGATCCTCCCGGCGCTGCTCGCCCCCGTGATCGCCGGCCTCATCGCGTACACGACCACCAAGCTCGCCTACTCGATCACGCGCCGCTCGAGCGGCCCGAACGAGCGCGGCGGCTTCCGCTACGGCCAGATCTTCACCTCGTCGCTCGTGGCCCTCGCGCACGGCACCAACGACGCGCAGAAGACCATGGGCATCATCACCCTCACGCTCATCGCGGGCGGGGTGCAGGCCGCGGGCTCCGGCCCGGAGTTCTGGGTCATCGCGGTCTGCGCCGTCGCCATCGCCCTCGGCACCTACATGGGCGGCTGGCGCATCATCCGCACGATGGGATCCGGCCTCACCGAGGTCAAGCCCGCGCAGGGGTTCAGCGCCGAGGCTTCGACCGCGGCCACCATCCTCGCGTCGAGCCACCTCGGCTTCGCGCTCTCGACCACGCAGGTCGCGTCGGGATCCGTCATCGGCTCGGGCCTCGGCCGCCGCGGCGCGTCCGTGCGCTGGAACACGGTGGGGAAGATCGCGCTCGGCTGGCTGCTCACGCTGCCGTCGGCCGCCGTCGTGGGCGCCCTCGCGGCCTTCATCGCGAGCACCGGCACGGTCGGCTTCGTCATCGACGCGGTCGTCGGCGTCGCCGTCATCGTCTGGATCTTCTGGCGCTCGCGCCGGAACGCGGTCGACGCCCGCAACGCCATCGTCGAGGTCGACGCCGCCGGATTCGCGGTGCGCGGACGCAAGGCCACCAAGGCCGCCCGGAAGGCCAGGGAGGCCGCATGATCGACTGGAGCGCGTTCCTCGTCGTCGCCGTGGCGGCCCTCGTGGGCGCCGTCGCGGTGGTGTGCCTCTTCTCCCTCGGCGTGCGGCTGCTGGCCGTCGGCACCGAGTACGACGACGAGGGCGACAAGGTCTCGGTGACGGGCATCCGCCCGCAGGCCGCGACCGTCGGCGGCTACGTCTGCTTCGCCCTCAGCGGCCTCGCCGTGCTCTACGGCGTGTACCTGATCATCCCGGCCCTCCACTCCTGACCGCGGGGCGCCGCGATCCGGGCTGGTCCCGGCCGCGCGCCCGCCCCTAGGCTCGATCCCGTCCCGACAAGGTCGTCGGCTCCCTCCCTCCCCGTCGCCCGACCCCTCGCGGAAGAAGCCCATGACCGAAGCGCGCACGTCGTCCCCCGCCCCCGAGACCACGGGAGGGCGCGGCGCGCTCGACCGGTTCTTCGAGATCACGAAGCGCGGATCCACCTACGCCCGTGAGATCCGCGGCGGCGTCCTCACGTTCGTGACGATGGCCTACATCGTCGTGCTCAACCCGCTGATCCTCGGCGGCTTCAGCGCCGACCAGGCCACGCTCGACGTGGACGGCAACTGGCTGCGCGCCTCGCAGGTGGGCGCCGCGACGGCCCTCACCGCGGGCGTCATGACCATCCTGTTCGGCCTCGTCGCGCGCCTCCCGTTCGCGTTCGCAGCGGGCCTCGGCATCAACTCGTTCCTCGCGGTCAGCGTGGTCGGCGAGGTCACCTGGCCGGAGGCGATGGGCCTCGTGGTCATCAACGGCCTCGTGATCGTGCTGCTCGCCACCACGGGCCTCCGCACGCTGATCTTCCGGGCCGTCCCGCGGGAGCTCAAGACCGCCATCACGGTGGGCATCGGCCTCTTCATCGCGTTCATCGGCTTCGTCGACTCCGGCTTCGTGCGCGGCACGGGCGTGCCGGCGTCGCCGCTCGCGCTCGGGATCGACGGGTCCATCGCGTCGCTGCCGACCGTCGTCTTCATCCTCGGCCTCGTGATCATGGGCGTGCTCATGGCCCGCCGCGTGCCCGGCGCGCTCCTCATCGGCATCGTCGCGACCACGCTCATCGCCATCGTCGTGGAGCAGGTCTTCCACATCGGCCCGTCGAACACCTCGGGCGCCACCGGCTGGAACCTCAACGCGCCCGTGCTGCCCGGCACGCCCGTCTCGCTGCCCGACCTCGGCCTCGTCGGCGCGTTCGACTTCGGCGCGTTCGGCCGCATCGGGATCATCTCCAGCCTGATGCTCGTCTTCACGCTGGTCTTCACGAACTTCTTCGACGCCATGGGGGCCATGACGGGCCTCGCGAAGGCCGCCGACCTCTCCGACGAGCGCGGCGACTTCCCCCGCCTGAAGGGCGCGCTGGTCGTCGAGGGCTTCGGCGCGGTCGCCGGCGGCGCCACCTCGAGCTCGTCGAACACGGTGTTCATCGAGTCGGCGTCCGGTATCGGCGAGGGCGCCCGCACGGGCCTCGCGTCGATGGTCACGGGCGTGCTCTTCCTCCTCGCGATGTTCTTCACGCCGCTCACGCAGGTCGTGCCGCTCGAGGTCGCGGCCGCCGCGCTGGTGATCGTCGGCACGCTCATGGCGTCGCAGATCCGCGACATCGTGTGGACGGACTTCTCGGTCGCGCTGCCCGTGTTCCTCACCGTGCTCGTCATGCCGCTCACGTACTCGATCGCCAACGGCATCGGCGTCGGCTTCCTCTCCTGGGTGCTCGTGCGCTCGTTCTCGGGCCGCGCGCGCGAGGTCTCGCCGCTGCTCTGGGTCGTCTCCGCGGGGTTCCTGATCTTCTTCGCGCGCGGGCCGATCGAGCAGCTGCTGGGCGTCTGATCCCCGGGCTTCGCGCGATCGCCAGAGGGCGCGCGACGCCCAGCCCTGCGTAAGGTGGGACGGGACCCCCTTCGACGACGCACGGGAGCCCGCTCATGACCGACCTCGACACGCGCGGCGACGTCCGCGGACCCCAGGAGTCGGCCAAGCGCTGGCGCATCGTCGGACCCGGCCTCGTGGTCGCCGCGACCGGCATCGGCGCGGGCGACCTCGTCGCGACGCTGGTGGCCGGATCCCGTTTCGGCTACGCCCTGCTCTGGGCCGCGGTCCTCGGCGTGATCATCAAGATCTTCCTGGTGGAGGGCGCCGGCCGGTACTCGCTCGCGACGGGCAGGACGATCTTCGAGGGCTGGCGCACGGTCGGCCGCTGGACCACCTGGTACTTCGGGCCGTACATCCTCATCTGGGGCCTGGTCTACGGCGCCGCCGCGATGAGCTCGTCGGCGCTCCCGCTCGCAGCGCTCTTCCCGGGCGTCGACCTCAAGGTGTTCGCCATCGCATGCGGCCTGGCGGGCGCCGTCGTGGTCTGGTTCGGGCGCTACTCGGCGTTCGAGAAGATCATCGCGGTGTTCGTCGGGCTGATGTTCGTGACCGTCGTGGGCGCCGCCGTCGTCACCGTGCCGAACGTGCCGGCGCTCCTCACGGGCCTCGTGCCCACCGTCCCCGAGGGTGGCCTCGTCGTCGCGCTCAGCATCGCGGGCGGCGTCGGCGGCACCATCACGCTCGCGGCCTACGGCTACTGGCTGCGCGAGAAGGGCTGGGTGGCGCCCCGCTGGATGAAGGTCATGCGCATCGACAACTCCGTCGCCTACGTGATGAGCGGGATCTTCGTGCTGTCCATGCTCGTGGTCGGCGCGGAGCTCCTGTACTCCGCCGACATCGCCCTGGCCGACGGCGAGGGCGGGCTCGTGCAGCTCGCCGACGTGCTGGGGGAGCGCTACGGCGCGTTCATGACGTGGTTCTTCCTGCTCGGGTTCTTCGCCACGTCATTCTCCTCGATCCTCGGCGTGTGGAACGGCGTCTCGCTCATGTTCGCCGACTTCCTCGGCACCGTCCGCGGCCTCGACGTCGAGGACCCGCGCCGTCGCCTCGGCGGCAGCTACTACCGGGCGTTCATCGTCTGGCTGACGATCCCGCCCATCGGCCTGCTCTTCCTCGACCAGCCGATCGGCCTGATCATCGCGTACGGCGTGCTCGGCGCCCTCTTCATGCCGTTCCTCGCGATCACGCTGCTCGTGCTCCTCAACACCGACCGCACGCCGCGCGCGTGGCGGAACCGGCCGCTCAGCAACACGGTGATGGGCCTCTCGGCGCTGCTGTTCGTGGTGCTCGGCATACAGCAGCTCGTGACGGAGGTCGGGAAGCTGCTGTAGCCGGTGCCGCGGGCCGGGCCGGGCCGGGCTGCTCGGCTCGGTCGGCTCAGTCGGCGGACGCGGACTGGCGGACGGCGCGGGAGCCGGCGTCGTCGGCCGCGGCCTCGGCGGCGGGCGCCGGCGTCCGGAACACCACGAGCCGGTAGAGCGTGAAGTTCCACACGAGGCCGATGAGCACGGCCGTGGCCTTCGCGATGTTGATCTCGAGGAACTCCTGCTCGGCGCTCGTGCCGAACATGAGCAGCGAGCGGCCGAAGGTCGTGTCGAAGCCGCGCTCGAAGAGCCAGATCACGCCGCTCTGCAGCAGCAGCGAGCTGAAGCCCGTGACCGCGAAGAACTTGAGGAACCGGCGCATCGTCACGGGCTCGCCGTGGCGGAACACGAAGAAGTGGTTGAGGAAGTACGAGATGGTGATGCCGACCGTGACCGAGATGAGGTTCGCGGCGAGGACGGGCATGTGCGCCGCGAGGATCAGCGCGTTGAGCAGCACGAAGTCGAGACCCGTGTTGAGGAGGCCGGCGATGAGGAAGCGGACGCGGCGGTCGGCGAGGAGCTTGGTCACGCTGATCCTCCCGGGCGGTCGCCGGTCGGTTCGGCGGTGCGCCCGGAGTCTGAGCACCGGGCCACACGAAGTGTAACAAGGCGATAACGGGCGACGCCCGTCCGGAGCGGTCCGATCGGCGGTCGCTGGCTAGACTCGACGAGGCCCGGATCCGGGTCATCCCCGATTCGGAGACGGAACCACCAGCTTGAGCAGTCTCACGATCGTGATCCCCACCTACGAGGAGGCGCGCAACGTCGGGGAGCTGCTGCCCCGCCTCGCGGCCATGGCGGGCCAGAACCCCGACTTCCGGATCACGGCCATGATCGTCGACGACTCCTCGCCCGACGGCACCGCCGACCTTGTCCGGTCGCTCGCGCCGAGCGTCGAGACCGACACGTTCCGCGTGCGCGTCGAGACCCGCGCGGAGAAGGCCGGCCTCGGCGCGGCCTACATCTGGGCCTTCGAGAAGCTGCTCGGGGCCGACGAGCCGCCGACCCACATCCTGCAGATGGACGCCGACCTCTCGCACGACCCCGCCTACATCACGGAGATGCTGCGCCGGGTGCGCGGCGGCGCCGACCTCGTGGTCGCCTCGCGCTACATCCGGGGCGGCGCGACGCCCGACTGGGACCTCAAGCGCCGGTTCCTCAGCGTCGGCGGCAACCTCTACACGCGCCTGTTCCTCGGCTCCCGCATCACGGACTACACGGGCGGCTTCAACCTCTACGAGACGCAGCTGCTGCGGCGGATCAGGCCCTCCACCATCACGACCACGGGCTACGGCTTCCAGATCGAGATGAAGCAGCGCGCGCTGAAGACCGCGAAGCGTCCCACCGAGGTGGCGATCGTGTTCATGGACCGCACCGAGGGCGAGTCGAAGATCCCGAGCGACACGCTCGTGAAGAACCTGCTGCTCGTTCTGCAGCTGCGCTTCGGGCTGCGCCGGGGCTGACGCGTCCGATCGCCGGCTAGCCCGCTAGTCGGATCGCCCGCTAGCCCGCGGGAGCGGACAGCGGATCGCCGGGCGCGCGCTGGTGCGGGCGCGCCGGCGCGATGATCGTGCCGCGCCGGCCGTGCTCGTCGACCACCGGGTCCGTCGCGCCCAGCACCTGCGAGCGCGCGAGCCCGTGCCGGGCCCAGTACGCGGCGGTCCAGGCGCAGATGAGGCCGTCGAGCAGGTCCTCGAGGTGCTTGTGCTGCCGCTCCACGATCGCCGGGCCGTCGGCGACGAGCGCGGCCGCGCGCGGGTGCGTCGTCACGTCGAGCGGCGGATCCGCGTGTGCGAGCCCCGCGACCGCGTCGAGCACCACGCGGAACTCGGCCGCCCGGTGGGGGCGCCGCTCGGCCGTCGCGAGCAGCGGCGCGAGGCGCTTGTAGCGCGGCTTCACGCCCGCGAACCCGAGCTCGGGCGCGCCCACGAGCGTCGTGTAGGGGTAGCACTCGAGCATCGTGCGGGCGCCCGCGTCGCGCGCGGCGCCGGACCCGTCGTCGTACTCCCAGCCCGCCGCCTCCAGCCTCCGCCGCAGCACGACCGCGCCCTGCGCCGGTCGGCCCGTGTTCGACGGGTACGCGGAGATGCCGAGGCGGCCGTAGCGCGAGGCGACCTCCTTCTCGGCGAGGCGGCTGCCCGTGGCGTTGGCGACGACCAGCGGTCCGTCGACCGCGGCGACCGCTCCCGGGTCCTCCCAGCGGGCGACCCAGGCGACCACCTCGTCGATCCCGCGGGCGGTCGTGAGGTCGAGCACACGGCCCGAGGCGTCGATGCACGCGAGCCCCGTCTCGCGCGCCGGCCGGGTCGCGGTGCCCTCCGCCCAGGCGAGGTCGATCCCGAGGAAGCGGCGCATCCGACGAGCCTATCCGCGGCCCCGGGCGGCCTCGGAGGTGCGCGACCCCGCTAGTAGGGTCGAAGGGCCCTCATGCCACGAGCGACGAGACGATGGAGCCTCCACATGACCCCTGTCAGCCCGAACGACGACCGCATCCCGACCTCGGACGGCCACCCCGTCCGCACCGAGACCGACAGCCTGGGGAGCATGGACGTCCCCGCCGACGCCTACTGGGGGATCCACACGGCGCGCGCGCTCGACAACTTCCCCATCAGCCTGCGGCCGCTCAGCGTCTACCCGGAGTTCGTCGTCGCGCTCGCGCAGGTGAAGCAGGCCGCGGCCCGCGCCAACGTGCAGATCGGCGTGCTCGATGCGCGGAAGGCGAAGCAGATCGACGAGGTCTGCACCGAGATCATCGCCGGGCACCTGCACGACCAGTTCGTGGTCGGCGTGATCCAGGGCGGCGCCGGCACGAGCACCAACATGAACACCAACGAGGTCATCGCGAACCGCGCCCTCGAGCGGGCCGGCCACGCGCTCGGCGACTACCAGCACATGCACCCGCTCGACGACGTGAACCGCAGCCAGTCGACGAACGACACGTACCCGACCGCGCTCAAGGTCGCCCTCATCCACTCGCTGCTGCAGACGCTCGACGAGCTCGACCTGCTGCGCCGCTCGTTCCTCGCGAAGGGCGCGCAGTTCTCGCAGGTGCTGAAGGTCGGGCGCACTCAGCTGCAGGACGCCGTGCCCATGACGCTCGGCCAGGAGTTCCACGGCTTCGCCACCACGCTCGAGGAGGACCACGCGCGGCTCGGGGAGCTCGTGCCGCTCTTGTCGGAGATCAACCTGGGCGCCACGGCGATCGGCACGGGCATCACGGCGGATCCGAACTACGCGGCCGCCGTGCGCGGGCACCTCAGCGCCATCACGGGCTACACGCTCGTGACCGCGAGCGACCTCATCGAGGCGACGAGCGACGCGGGCGTCTTCATGACGCTGTCGTCGACGCTCAAGCGCGGCGCCATCAAGCTGTCGAAGATCTGCAACGATCTCCGGCTGCTGTCGTCGGGGCCGCAGGCGGGGCTCGGCGAGATCAACCTGCCGCCGCGGCAGGCGGGATCCAGCATCATGCCGGGCAAGGTCAATCCCGTGATCCCCGAGGTCGTCAACCAGGTCGCGTTCTCCATCGCCGGCGCCGACGTGACGGTGACCATGGCGGCCGAGGGCGGGCAGCTGCAGCTCAACGCGTTCGAGCCGGTCATCGCGCACTCGCTGCTGCAGTCGCTGAGCTGGCTGCGGAACGCGGCGAAGACGCTGCGTGTGAACTGCATCGACGGGATCACCGCCAACACCGAGCGGCTCGCGGCGCAGGTGGAGTCGTCGGTGGGCGTCGTCACCGCGCTCACGCCGTACATCGGCTACGCCGCGTCCTCCAGCCTCGCGAAGACGGCGCTCATGACGAGCGCGTCGATCCCGGACCTCGTCGTCGAGGCGGGGCTCATGACGCGGACGCAGGTGGAGAAGATCCTCGCGCCCGACCGGCTCTCGGGCCTCGAGCCCGTGACGGCGGCCATGTCCGTGATCACGCCGGAGATGCTCGCGGCGCATGCGGCCGAGGAGGGCGGGCAGGCCGACTGACCCGCCCCGGGACGACGACAGCGCGCCGCGGCCCGAGGGCTGCGGCGCGCTGTCGCGTGCGGGGTGCGGTCCTCGGCGTCAGGCGTCGTCGGACGTGCGGGCCGGGGTGGTGCCGGTCGCGTCGTCGGCGGGGGCGGCGTGCGCGGGCTCCTCGGGGTGGACGGATCCGGCGATGTCGCCCGGGGTCGGCACGTGCGGGGCGTCGGACGTCGTCGGGGCAGCCTTCGCCTTGGGGGCGGCCTTCTTCGCGGCGGCCTTCGGCTTCGCGGGTGCGGGTGCGGGCGCGGGAGCCTCCGTCGGAGCGGTCGCATCGGCCGCCTCGGTCGGGATCGCGACGGGGCCGGTCTCGTCCTCATCGTCGAAGGACGCGAGCGCCTCGTCGCGTGCCTCGGCCGCGGTGAAGACGGCGCGGCGGCCGGCCTCCTCGCCGCGCTCACGGAGGTCCTCGGCCGTCGCCTGGACGCGCGTGCGCGCCTCCTCGGCGGTCTCGACGACGCGGCCGCGCACGTCCTCGGCGGTCTCGGCGACGCGCTGGCCGACCTCGGTGGCCTGCTGGCCGACGCGGTCGACGACGTGCTTGGTCTGGTCCGCGGTGCGGGTGCCGAGGTCCTTGGCGGTGTCGCCGACCCGGCCCGCGATGTCCTGGGTGGTGCTGCCGACCCGGCCCGCGATGTCCTGGGTGGTGCTGCCGACCCGGCCCGCGATGTCCTGGGTGGTGCTGCCGACCCGGCCCGCGATGTCCTGCGTGGTGCTGCCGACCCGGCCCGCGATGTCCTGCGTGGTGGTGCCGATGCGCTCGCCCACCGTGTGCGCGGTGCGGCCGACGGCGACCGCGGCGCCCTGGACGGCGTGGCCGACGAAGTCCGCGACCTCCCGGGCGGTCTCCACCGTGCGCTCGACGACGACGGGGCCCTTCTCGTCGAGCACGGTCTGCACCTGGCGGACGCCGCGCTGCACGGGTTCGCTCGCCCAGACGGTGCGCGACGTGCGCGCGATGCCCTCGTAGCGCTTGCGTCCGGCGCGCGCGCCGAGGACGTAGCCGGTGCCGATGCCGGCGAGGAAGAGGAGACGGTTGATCATCCGTCCAGCCTAGACGCGGCGGTCGTGCGTCGTCCGGGAGCGGCTACGCGTCCGCGTCGCCCTTCCGGCCGGTCGCGTCGTGCAGCTCGTCCGTCTCGGGATCCGCCGCGTCGGGCGCCGACAGGTCGGCGTCCTCGGGGATGGAGTGGTCGTGGATCGGGTCCTGCGGCTGGTCGGTCATGCGATCGACCTTACGCGCGGCACCGATCGTCAGAGGATGCGCGTGTGCGTCGTCAGCGAGCCGATGCCCTCGACGGAGACCGTGACGGTGCTCCCGTCCTTGAGGAAGATCTGCGGGTCGCGCGAGTAGCCGGCGCCGCTCGTCGTGCCCGTGGAGATGAGCGTGCCCGGCTGGAGCGTGGACGACGTGGAGAGGTAGGAGACGAGGCGCGCGACCGTACGGACCATGCCGCTCGTGCGGCCGTCCTGCACCGTCTCGCCGTCGAGGACCGTGGTGATTCGGAGGTCCTGCGGGTCGGCGATCTCGTCGCGCGTGACGACGACGGGACCCGTGGGGGAGAAGCCGTCGAAGCTCTTGCAGCGGCTCCACTGCTGCTCCGAGAACTGGAGGTTGCGGGCCGTGATGTCGTTGACGACCGTGTAGCCGAACACGTGGTCGAGCGCATCCGCCTCGGACACGTCGCGGGCGGCGCGGCCGATGACCACGCCGAGCTCGACCTCGTAGTCGACCTCCTCGCTGAGCGAGCGCGGCCAGCTCGTGGTGCCCTCGTGGCCGGAGAGCGAGTTGGGCCAGAGCGCGAAGACCGTGGGGGCGGAGGCGCTCGTGATGTTGAGCTCCTCGGCGTGCGCGGAGTAGTTGAGGCCCACGGCGTAGACGGCCGGCGGGCGGAGGATCGCGGAGGCGTGCGTGAGGCCGTCCACCGGCGTGGTGTTGGTGCGGCTCGCGACGGCGCGCTCGACGGTCGCGCGGACGCGGGCCAGCTCGTCGTCACCGCGCTCGATGAGGTCCTGCAGGTCGCGCGGGGAGTCGTCGAGCACCTCGTCGAGGAAGAGCGCCTCGCCCTCCGAGACGATCGCGGCCAGTCGGGGGGTCACGCCGTCGTCGGCGAGCAGGTGGGCGAACTTCATGGCACGAGCGTATCGGGCGCGCGCGGGCGGGCGCGGTTGCGGTCATAACGTGCATGGGAAGGTCCGCCTCACCCATCTGCGGTCGTGCGGCTGTGGATCAGCCCTCGCGGACGACCTCGTCGGCCGACTTGTCGTGGCGCCAGCCGCGCCACGACGCCTGGCGCAGGCGGCCCGTCGAGGTCCACTCGGCGAACTCGACCTCGCCGACGAGGCGCGGGGTGACCCAGTGCGCGTCGCGGGCGTCGGCGGCCGGCACGTCGGCGAAGGGGCTCGTCTTCCGCGCGAGCGGGCGGAACCGGCGGAGCGCGTCGGCGAGGTCGCGCTCCGTGAAGCCCGTGCCGACGCGGCCGGCGTAGGCCAGGCCGTCGGGTCCGGGGACGCCCACCAGCAGCGAGCCGATGCCGGATGCGCGGCTGCCGGATCCGGGCCGCCACCCGCCGACCACGACCTCCTGGGCCCGGTGGTGCTTGACCTTCAGTCACGCGCTCGACCGGCGGCCGGACTCGTAGGGCGCGTCGACGCGCTTCGCGACGACGCCCTCGAGGCCGAGCTCGCGGCTGGTGGCGAGCGCGCCGTCGAGGTCGCCGTCGAAGGCGGGCGGGACCTGGATCCGGCCGCGGCCCGGCGACCGGACGGCGTCGAGGAGGGCGGCGCGGCGCTCGCGGTACGGCTCCTCGACGAGCACGCGGTCGCCGATCGCGAGCGCGTCGAACAGCATGAGGTGCACGGGCGCGGCCTTCCGGGCGCGCGCGATCTCCTTCTCGCCCGTGAGGCCCAGCCGCGTCTGGGGGAGCCCGAAGTCGGGACGGCCGCCGGCTCCGAGCACGACGATCTCGCCGTCGAGCACCGCCGCGTCGACGTCGAGCGAGTCGGGCAGCTCGACGAGCTCGGGGAAGGCGGGCGTGAGGTCGACGCCGTTGCGGCTCGTGATGGTCGCCCGGCCGTCGGCGACGACGGCGATGGCGCGGTAGCCGTCCCACTTCATCTCGATGGCCCACTCCTCGTCCGGGTCGAGGTCGGCACCCGTGGCGGCCGTGGCGAGCATGGGGGCGGGGGCGGATGCGGCGCCGCCCCTCCGCCGCGCGCCGACGCGCGTGCGCCTGCCCGCCCTCTCGAGCGACGCGGGGCGCGCGGGCTTCGCGTGCGTCGTCGCCGGGGCGTCGGCCGGCTCCATCAGGTGGATCAGCCAGTTCGCGTCGGCCTTGCCGTGCCCGCCCGTGTGGATGAGCGCGTACCGCCGCGGTCCGTCGATCCCGGTGCCGTCGCCGCGGCCGTGCAGCGTCGCGATGACCTCCTTGCCGTCGCGCCACTTCTCCAGCTCGAAGGTGCCCGCGTCCCAGATGGTGACCTCGCCGCCGCCGTACTCGCCCGCGGGGATCGTGCCCTCGAAGGACCCGTACTCCAGCGGGTGGTCCTCGGTCTGCACCGCGAGGTGGTTCGTGCCGTGCTCGGTGGGGACGCCCTTGGGGAGGGCCCGGCTCACCAGCACGCCGTCGTGCTCCAGCCGGAAGTCCCAGTGCAGCGCGCGGGCGTGGTGCTCCTGGATCACGAACGAGCGGCCCTCCGACGAAGCGGGCGCGTCGGCGGGGACGGGCTCGCTCGTCCTGGCGGCGTCGCGCTTGGACCGGTAGGTCGCGAGGCGGTCGTCCGCGGTGTCCGGCTCCTTGCGCGCGAAGCCCGCGAGCCGCTCGCGCGTCGGCTCCAGGCTCTCGCGGTGGCCCTCCTCGACGGGGGCGAGCGGATCCTGGCGCCTCCGCATCCGCGCGACGACCTCGTCCAACTCCAGATGCCGGAGGCCCGGCGACGCGAGCTCCCGCCAGGTGCGCGGCACCGCGACCGTGGGACGGGAGCGCCCGCGCAGCGAGTACGGCGCGACCGTCGTCTTGGCCGGGTTGTTCTGGCTCCAGTCGACGAGCACCTTGCCCTGCCGCAGCGCCATCTTCATGTCGCTGACCACGAGGTCCGGGTGGTCGGCCTCGAGCGCCCGGGCGAGCTCGTGCGCGACCTCGGAGACCGCGGCGGCGTCGTGGCTGCCGTCGAGCGCGGCGTAGAGGTGGATCCCCTTCGACCCGCTCGTCACCGGGTACGGCTCGAGGCCCATGTCACGGAGGATCGCGCGCGCCGCCTTCGCGACCTCGACGCACTCGGGGAGCCCGGCTCCCGGGCCCGGGTCGAGGTCCAGCACGAGCCGGTCGGGGCGCCGCTCGTCGCCCGTGCGGCCGAACCGCCACTGCGGCACGTGCAGCTCGAGCGCCGCGATCTGCCCGAGCCAGGTGAGCGTGGCGACGTCGCCGACGAGGGGGTAGTCGTTCGTGTGGTCGCGGTGCTGGATCGCGCGCCGCTGCACCCACTCGGGCGTGTGCGCGTCGAGGTCCTTCTGGAAGAACATCTTCCCCGGGTGCTCGTCCGTGCCCACGCCGTCGACCCAGCGCTTGCGGGTCACGGGCCGGTCGCGGAGGTGCGGCAGCATGTGCGGCGCGATGGCCGCGTAGTACGCGATCACGTCGCCCTTGGTCGTGCCGGTCGCCGGGTACAGCACCTTGTCGAGGTTCGACAGCGTGATCCGCCGACCCTCGACCTTCACCTGCTGCCTCTGCCCTGCCATCGCTCCAGCATGGCCCGGGCGGCCGGGCGCGGCCGGGGCGCGGCGGGCGACCGGGTGTTCACTGGATCCATGAGAGCCATCTGGAAGGGCGCCGTCACCTTCGGCCTCGTCAACGTGCCCGTGAAGGTCTACAGCGCGACGCAGGACCACGACGTGCCGCTGCACCAGGTGCACGACGCCGACGGCGGGCGGATCCGCTACCAGCGCCGCTGCGAGGTGTGCGGCAAGGTCGTCGACTACGCCCACATCGACAAGGCCTTCGACGACGGCGACCGCACCGTCGTGATCACCGAGGAGGACCTCTCCGCGCTCCCCGAGGAGAAGAGCCGCGAGATCGACGTCGTCGAGTTCGTGCCGAGCGACCAGGTCGATCCCGTGATGCTCGACCGCAGCTACTTCCTCGAGCCCGACTCCTCGAGCCCCAAGTCGTACGCGCTCCTCCGCCGGACGCTGCAAGAGACCGACCGCACGGCGATCGTCCACGTGACGCTCCGCCAGCGCACCCGGCTCGCGGCGCTCCGCGTGCGCGGCGACGTGCTCATGCTGCAGACGCTCCTCTGGGACGACGAGGTGCGCGAGGCCGACTTCCCGTCGCTGGATGCGGCACCGAAGGTCTCGCCGCGGGAGCTGAAGATGTCGGCGCAGCTCGTGGAGGGGTTCGCGGAGGACTTCGACCCGTCGAAGTTCAGCGACGAGTACCAGGAGCAGCTGAAGACCCTCATCGACGCGAAGCTCGCGCAGGGCGACTCGCTCGACACCGACGCGACGTTCGGGGAGGGCTCCGAGGAGGAGGACGAGGGCGAGGGCGGCGAGGTGCTCGACCTGATGGACGCGCTGAAGCGGAGCATCGAGCGGAGCCGGGGCGGGGGATCCTCGGGGAGGAAGACGGCGGCGCGGAAGGACGCGCCCGCGCGGAAGGCGGCGGCGAAGGGGAAGGCGAAGGTGAAGGCGTCCGACAGCGGGGCCGATCAGGCGGACCGGAAGGCCGCCACGAAGACGGCGTCCGTGAAGAAGCCGGCCGCGAAGAAGCCGGCCGCGAAGAAGCCGGCCGCGAAGAAGGCGCCCGCCGCCGAGAGGAAGAGCGCGTAGCGCTAGCTGTACTGGGTCATGACGTTGGTGACACTCGGGCCGCGGGCGTGAGCCCGTGGCTTGAGTGGATTCGTTCAGTGTTGTAGTGCTCGATGAAGGGGTCAAGCGCGTCGGCGCGGTGTTGGTTGCTGGTGAAGGGTTGCCGGTAGGCCCACTCGGTCGCGAGGGTCCGGTTGAAGCGCTCGACCTTGCCGTTCTGCCAGGGGCAGTGCGGGCGGATGAACTTCTGCCGCGCGCCCAGGTCCTGGACGGCGTTCTTGAACGCGGTCGAGTGCCGGTAGGCGAACGCGTTGTCCGTGATGACCCGCTCGATCCGGGTGATCCCGCGCCCGGCGAAGTACGCCGCTGCGCGGGTCAGGAACCCGGCCGCGGTCGCGCCTTTCTCATCGGGATGGATCTCCGCGTAGGCGAGACGGGTGTGGTCATCGACCGCGGCATGGACGTAATCGAACCCGATCCCGCGGCCGCGGACCTGCTCGCTGCGCCCGTGGACCCGCCAGCCGCCTCCGTCCGGGATCCTCCCGAGCTTCTTCACGTCCACGTGGATCAGATCACCCGGATGCTCGTGCTCATACCGGTGCGCCGTTGACCGGGATGCCCGGATCACGGCCCCGGTGACGGGGTCCAACCATGCCAACGGCGGCGCCCCGTGCCGGCGCAGGATGCGGGAGATCGTACGGGATGGAACACCTGTCACCGGCGCCAGCCGCGCAGGACCCGCCCGCAACTGGGCCCGCGCTTCCAGCACGGCCCGTTCCCGCTCCGGGCTCGTTCGCCTCGGTACTGACCGGGGCCGCGATGACCGATCCGTCAGCCCTCGCAGCCCCTCGGCACGGAACCGGTTCACCCATCGATGCGCGCACTGCCGCGACACCCCCAGCTCCCGCGCGACGTGCGCGACCGGCCGACGATCCTCCACCACCCGCCGCACGAGGAGAACCCTCCCGTGAACCGTCAGACGAGCATTACCGTGGGACATCGAGGCCTCCTGGCGATGGTTGAACTGAACAGCTCCATCAAGCCAGGAGGCCTCTTCACACGCCCCGAAGTGTCACCAACGTCATGGCCGAGTACAGCTAGCACCCGGTGGGAGTCCGCGCGACCCGGAGCCGCCGGGCCCGGCCGCGCCTACGCTCGACGTGACCGCGGCCGCACCCGCGGCGACGACGCCACGAGGAGCCCCATGACCCGCGCGAAGAACGCATCGCGCACGATCCTCATCGTCGTCCTCGGCGCCCTGGTCGCGTCGCTCGGCGGGCTCGCCGCGACCCTCGCGGCGCAGGGGGCGTCCCCGCTCGCGCTCGGGAGCGTCATCGGGATCGCCCTGGTGCTCCTCGTGGTCGTCGGAGCGCTGGGAGCATCGGGCCGCCGTCGGCGGGCGCGCTGACGGATCAGCCCGCGGCCGGAATCCCGTCGGTCATCACGCGCCAGAGGTGCAGGGTCGCGTAGGAGCGCCACGGCGACCACGCGGCGGCGCGCGCGTCGAGGGCGCGCGCCTCGTCGGGGAGCCCGAGGGCGGCGGCACCGCGGCGGACGATGAGGTCGCCGGAGAGCAGGATGTCGGGCTCGCCGAGCGCGCGCATCGCGACGTAGTCGGCGGTCCACGGGCCGACGCCGTGGAAGGCGACGAGCGCCGCCCGGAGCTCCGCTCGCGGCATGCCGTGCTCGATCATGAGCTCGCCCGTCTCGAGGGCCTCGGCGATGCGGGTCAGCGTCGCCGTGCGTCGTGCCGGCCCGCGCAGCAGCTCCGCGCCGTCGCGGGCGATGCGCGCGGCGGTGGGCGGGAGGCGGGTGACGGATCCGTGCGCGACCGACCCGGGCAGGTCCTCACCGAGGTCCGCCGTCATGCGGCGATGGGTGGCGCGTGCGGAGGCGACCGAGATCTGCTGGCCCACGATCGTGCGGAAGAGGGTCGAGCGCGGATCCAGCGTGCCGGGGATGCGGAGGCCGGGCGTCGCGCGCACGGCGGCGGCGAGCGCGGGGTCGCGGGCGAGGTCCGCGTCGATGCGGGCCGCGTCGACGTCGAGGCCGAGCAGGCGGCGCGTGCCGGCGAGGAGCTCGGGGGCGTCGGCGGCGTGCTCGACGCGGGTGGTCACCTCGTCGCCGGGCTCGCGGTCGACGAGGCGCACGGTCACCGTCCCCGCGCCGTGCGCGAGCCGGGCCGACTGCGTGAACGAGGTCGTGTCGCCCTCCTCGGCGCCCGTGACGGCATGCCAGGAGAGGAAGCGGATCACGCCGTCGCCGTCGAAGGGCGCCGGCACCTCGAGCACCGTCCGGGCGACGTGCGCGGGCGCCGCGGCGCCGGGGGAGTCCATGCGCCCAGCCTGCCCGACGCCCCCGACCGCGGCGGGCGCGCGACCTACAGTGGATCGCATGATCGACGACGACGTGATCCGCACCCCTCACACGCCCGCCGACGCCGACGCCGTCCGCGCGGAGCTCGTCGCCGCCCTCGGGGACGTCGTCGCCACCGACCCGGCCTCCCTCGAGGACGCGCGCTCCGACCGGTCCGGCTACCGCAGCCCGGCCGCGCCGATCGCCGTCGTGCACGCGACCGAGGTGGATCACGTCGTCACGACCCTCCGCATCGCGAGCGCCACCGGCACGCCCGTCGTCACGCGCGGCGCCGGCACGGGCCTCGCCGGAGGCGCGACGGCGACCGCGGGCGAGATCGTGCTGTCGGTGCGGGGCATGGACCGGATCCTCGAGGTCAGCGAGGCCGACGAGCTCGCGGTCGTGGAGCCCGGCGTCCTCAACGACGACCTCAACGCCCGGCTCGCCCCGCTCGGCCTCTGGTACTCGCCGGATCCCGCGAGCAAGGCCATCTCCACCATCGGCGGCAACATCGCCACCAACGCGGGCGGCCTGCTGTGCGCCAAGTACGGCGTGACGCGCGAGGCCGTCCTCGCGCTCACGGTCGTGCTCGCCGACGGCCGCGTGGTCGACACCGGGCACCGCACCGTCAAGGGCGTCACGGGCTACGACCTCACCGCGCTCATGATCGGCTCCGAGGGCACGCTCGGCGTCCTCGTGCGCGCGACCGTCCGCCTCCGCCCGCTGCCGACCGCGACGCCGTCGACGGTCGCCGCGTTCTTCCCGGACTCCGCATCGGCGGCCGCCGCGGCCTCCGCGATCACGGCCGCGCGCATCCGGCCGGCCGCGATGGAGCTGCTCGACGGCGGCGCGCTCGAGGCCATCGACGCGTTCCTCGGCACCGACCACTCCACCCGCGGATCCGCCCATCTGCTCGTGCGCTGCGACGGCCCGGATGCGGCGGACGAGGCCGCCCGCGTGGTCGAGGTCGTCGTCGCGGGCGGCGGCACGGCCGACGTGACCGACGACGCCGACGAGGGCGAGCGCCTCCTCGCGATCCGCCGCGCCTTCCACCCGGCGCTCGCCGCCCGGGGACGCGTGCTCATCGAGGACGTCGCCGTGCCGCGCTCGCGCCTCGCGGACATGCTCACGCGGATCCGCGAGATCGAGCGGGAGACGGGCCTCGCCATCCCGACCGTCGCGCACGCGGGCGACGGGAACCTGCACCCCAACTTCCTCCTCCCGGAGGATCCGACCACGCCGGACGGCGACGCGACCGGGATCCCCGATGCCGTCTGGCACGCGGCCGACCTCCTCTTCCACGCGGCCGTGGACCTCGGCGGCACGCTCACGGGCGAGCACGGCGTGGGCCTGCTCAAGCGGCGCTGGCTCGCCGACGAGCTGGGCGACGACGTCATGGGGCTGGCCGCCGGGATCCGCCGCGTGTTCGATCCGCAGGGGATCCTCAACCCCGGCAAGGCGGCCTGAACCCGGGCGAGGCGGCCTGATCAGACGGCGATCCTGCCGGGTGTCCGCGCGCCGAGCCGACCCGGACGGCGGGCGATCCCCTCGGTAGGCTGGCGAAGCCGATCCGCCGAAGAGAGGGCCGTCGTGACCGACCCGTCCGTCCCCGTGACCGCCCACCGTCCCTCGCCGGCCTCGCCGCCGCCGTCCATGGAGCTGCCGACGCCGCACGCGTCGTCGCGGATCACCGCGTCGGCCGTGCTCGGCGTCGTGGGCGTCGCCGTGCTGCTGCTCGTCGGCCTCGTCGTCGCCGCCTACCTCGTGCTCAGCCTCGGGATCCAGGCCGTCGCGATCTGCGCGCTCCTCGCCCTCATCCCGCTCGCCGGCGTGCTCCTCGCCATCCGCTGGGTCGACCGGTGGGAGCCCGAGCCGCGGCTCGCGCTCCTGTTCGCGCTGCTGTGGGGTGCGGCCGCATCCGTGGCGATCGCGCTGCTCTTCGACCTCGTGGCGCAGTACGCGCGCCTCGCGATCGGCGTGCCGACGCAGTACACCGAGTTCCTGCAGCTCGCCGTCCAGGCGCCCGTCGTCGAGGAGAGCGCGAAGGCGATCGGCCTCCTCCTCATCTTCTGGGTCGCGCGCCGCCACTTCGACGGGCCGGTAGACGGCGTCGTCTACGGCGCCACCATCGCGGCCGGCTTCGCCTTCACGGAGAACATCGTCTACTTCGGCGGCCCGCTCGTCTCCGGCACGACCGGCACGCTCGTCGGCACCTTCGTGCTGCGCGGCCTCTTCTCGCCGTTCGCGCACGTGACCTTCACGATGATCACCGGCATCGCCATCGGCTACGGCGCGCGTCGCGGACCCGGTGCGGCCCTCGGCTTCGGCGCGAGCGGGCTCGTCGGCGCCATCGTGCTGCACGCGCTCTGGAACACGGGCGTCACCATCACGGGCGACTTCCTCTCCTTCTACGTGCTGCTGCAGGTGCCGATCTTCGCGTTCCTCGTGACCGTCGTGATCCTCCTGCGCCGCTACGAGATCCACCTCACGCGCCGCCGCCTCCGCGAGTACGCGGCCGTCGGCTGGTTCACGCCCGCCGAGGTCGAGATGCTGAGCACGTGGCAGGGGCGCCGCCGGGCCCGGCTCTGGGCGCGCACGCGCGGCGGTGACGCGGGCCGGGCCATGGGCCTCTTCACGCGCGACGCCACGCGCCTGGCGTTCGCGCGGCAGCGGATGCTCTCCGAGCGGCCCGCCGCGTCCGGCCGGTCGGAGGCCGGGCACCTCGACGACGAGCGGCGCCTGCTGCGCGCCGTCACCGGTCACCGCGAGGCGCTCCTTCGCGGCGGACGTCGCTAGCCGCCCAGCGTCGTGGGCGAGCCGGGCATCCCGTCCGGTGTCGCAGGTCGCGAGTAGCGTCGGAGGCACCACACGAGGAGGCACCACCATGAGCGATGCGAACCAGGACACCACAGGCGGCGACGAGAAGGAGATGCTCGGCTCCTCCACCCCCACGCCGCCCCAGAGCGCCGAGAAGGACCCGAGCACCTGGGTCACGGGCGACGAGCCGATGACGGGCGCGCAGCGCAGCTACCTCGACTCGCTCGCCACGCAGGCCGGCGAGGAGATCCCCGCCGACCTCAACAAGGCGGAGGCGAGCGAGCAGATCGAGCGCCTGCAGGAGAAGAAGGACACCGCGTCGCCGCAGTCGGACGACGCGAGCTGATCCGCGCATGACGGGGACGGGCGGGTGCCGCACAGGCGCCCGCCCGTCGTCGCGTGACGCGGGGGACCGCACGAAGGGGGAGGACGCATGACCACGCTCGTCGGGTACGTCCGCGTCGCGCGCTCCGAGGAGTCCTACCAGGACCAGGTCGATGCCCTCGACGCGGCCGGCTGCGAGCGGATCTTCGTCGACGTCGCCGGAGGCCCCAAGGCCCCACGCCCCGGCCTTCAGGACGCGCTCGACTACCTCCGCGAGAACGACGAGCTGCTCGTCGTGAGCCTCGACCGGCTAGGGCCGGGCACCGCCGACGTGGTGCGGATCCTCAACTCCCTCGAGGCGCGCGGCATCGCCTTCCGCGCCGTCCGCGACGGGCTGGAGGCCGGCACCGCGGCTGGCCGCGGGTTCTTCGCGGCCACGCTCGCGCTCGCGACGGTGGAGGCGACGACGGAGGCCGAACGGCATCGCCGCCGCTCCGGCGACCGGCCCGCGCGCGCGACCCCCGATGCCGGGGAAGAGACGCCCGTCGCACCCGCCTTCCCGTCGCTGCCCAAGGGCATCACGCGGCGGAAGCTCCAGATCGCGGTCGAGGAGCGGTCGAAGGGCCGCGACACCGCGGAGATCGCGCGCGTGCTCGACGTGAGCGAGCGCGTCGTCACGCGCGCGCTCGCCTGGGCGGAGTCGGGGCGCCTGGGCGGCATGTCGCGCTGAGGCCGGGGACGGCCGCGGCGGCTCGGGCTCGGGTCCGCGCGAGCTGGTCCCCGCGACGGAGCGCGTCGGCACCCGCGGCCGAGGTGCCCGGCCCGCCTGTTTCCTAACCTGGGGAGATGACCGGATCCCGCCCCGCGCCCCCACGACGACCGGCGGGTCGTCCCCGGGCGGTCCGCCGTCGCCGCGACGCCGTGCTGGCGGCCGTGGTCGCCACCGCGCTCGTCGGCGTCGGCCTGGTGACCGGGATCCTCCCCTCGCCGGTCGGCGGCGCGTCGGCCGATCCCGCCTCCTGCACCGTCGACGCGCTCACGGCCGGCTGGTCGACCGGCACGCTGCACCTGTCCGCCGCCGAGGTGGACGGCGACGCGGGTGCCGGCGTCCTCGACGTGCGCGGCGACGTGCCGGCCGCCACCGCCAGCACCATGAAGGTCCTCACCGCGGCGGCGGCCGTCGAGTCGCTCGGCCCCGACCGCCGCGTCGCGACCCGCGTGCTCCAGGGCCCGCGCGCCGACACGGTCGTCCTCGTGGGCGGCGGCGACCCGACGCTCAGCCGCCTCCCCGCCGGCACCGACGGCGTCTACCCCGACGCCCCGCACCTCGACGACCTCGCCCGCCAGGTGCTCGACGCCCGACGCGCCGATCCGGACCTCGCCGACGTCCCGATCCGCCGCCTGCAGGCCGACAGCAGCCTGTTCACCGGGCCGGTCTGGCTGCCGGAGTGGCCGCTCGAGGCCCGGCGGGGCGGATCCATGTCGAACATCACGGCGCTCATGGTCGACGGCGACCGCGACGACCCGGCCGAGCCCTACTCGCGCCGCGGCGATGCGGCCGTCGCGCGCGCGGCCGACGCCTTCGCCGCGCTGCTCGGCGACGACGTGGCGGCCGACGGTCCGCTCGTGACCGCGGCGGCCGGATCCGCCGTGCTCGGCACCGTGGAGTCCGCGCCCGTCCGCGACCTCGTCGGCTACATGCTCACCCACTCGGACGGCACGCTCGCGGAGACCCTCGCGCGCCTGGTCTCGATCGAGGAGGGCGCACGCAGCGCGGCCGCGGACATCCAGCGCGGCACGCCCGCCGCCCTCGCGGGCCTCGACCTGCCCGCCGACGGCGTCGTGCTGGTCGACGGCTCCGGCCTGTCGTACGCGAACCGCGTGCCGGCCGCGCTCCTCACGCGGCTCATGGTGCGGGTCGCGGAGCACCGCGGCGACCTCGCCGTCGCCGGGCGCACGGGCACCCTCGCGGAGGGCGGCCGCTTCACGGGCGAGGCGGATGCGGCGGCCGGCCGGATCCGCGGCAAGACGGGCACGCTCGAGCGGATGCACGGGCTCACCGGCATCGCCGACGCGGAGGACGGCACCGAGGTGGCCTTCACCATCTGGGCGGAGGACGTGGATCCGTCCGTCCCCGCGGAGTCCGCCCGCGCCGAGATCGACTCGCTCGCGACCGACCTCCACCGCTGCGGCGGCGCGCTCGGCGGCTGATCCGCTCGCGACCGGCGACGCGCGAGGCGCCCGCCTCCTACGCCCCCGAGCGCCCCACGAGCCGGTGGTCGTGCGCGTACACGACGAGCTGCACGCGGTCCCGCAGCGCGAGCTTGGCGAGGATGCTGCTCACGTGCGTCTTCACGGTCGACTCGCTCACGAACTCGAGGGCCGCGACTTCGGCGTTCGAGAGGCCGCGGGCCACGTGCCCGAAGACGTCCTTCTCGCGCACGCTCAGCGAGCGGAACGCCGGCGGCGCCGGGGGAGCGGGCGCTGCGGTCGCGTCCGAGGTGAACAGCTGCGTGAGCTCGTCCGGCGCGAGGACGGCGCTGCCCGCGTGCACGGCGCGGATCGCGGCGGCGAGGAACGCGGGCGTCGCGTCCTTCAGGAGGAAGCCGCTCGCGCCGCCCCGGATGGCCGTGGCCGAGGCGCGGTCGAGCGCGAACGTCGTAAGCACGATGACGCGCGGGGGAGCGTCCCGCGTCCCGTCGAAGAGGGCGCGCACGGTCTCGAGGCCGTCCATCACGGGCATGCGCATGTCGAGGAGCACGACGTCGGGCCGCACCTCGTCGATCACGCCGAGGCCCTCCTGCCCGTCGCCGGCCTCGCCGACCACCTCGAGGTCGGGCTGGGCGTCGAGGGCGACGCGCACGCCGCCGCGGAACAGCTCCTGGTCGTCGACGAGCACGATGCGGATCACGGGCGGCCTCCTGGCACGGCGAGGGGGTGGGCGGCGGGCAGGGGGATGCGGGCGCGCGCGGTGAACAGGTCGTCGACGGCCTCGGCCTCGAGGTCGCCCCCGACGGCGGCGAGCCGCGCGCGCATGCCGTCGACCCCGGTGCCCACGCGCAGCGACTCGATGCCGAGCGGGCCGGTGCGGTCGGGGACGGTTCCGCGTCGCGCGACCGGGTTCTCGACCTCGAGCACGACGTCGGCGGCGCGCCACGTCTCGCGCAGGCGGATGCGCCCGCCGGGTTCGCCGTGCCGCATCGCGTTGGTCGTCATCTCCTGCGCGACGCGGCGGATGACCACCTGGCGTGCGGGATCCACCTGTCGCCGGATCCCGCGCACCTCGTGTGCGAGGTCGACGCCGGCCGCCCGCACCTGCGCGACGACGGCGTCGAGGTCCTCGGGCCCCTCGTCCGCGTCGGTGACGCTGGTGCCGCTCAGGACCTCGCGCACCTCGGCGAGCGAGCGGCGGGCGGTGTCGGCGATGGTGGCGGAGACGCCGCGGATCCGCTCCTCGTCGTCGAGGAACTGCACGGAGTCGGCCTGCGCGATGATGACCGCGAGCGAGTGCCCGACGATGTCGTGCACGTCGCGCGCCATGCTCGCCCGCAGCGTCTCGGCCTGCGCGAGGTCGACGGCCTTCACCGCGGTGTCCTCGGCCTGGACGCGGAGGCGCGACTCGGTGGTGCGGGACCGGATCACGCGCACCACGAGGCCGGTCAGCCACGCGAGGAGCAGCATCAGGACCGGCGCCAGGACGAAGATCACGGCGCCGATGCCGCCCGGGCTGATCAGGAGCGAGTAGCGGGCGCCCGTGTGCAGCAGGTAGACGGTGGCCATCGCGCCGCCGACGACCGCGGAGGCGCCGCCGAGGACGGCCGTCGTGCGGGATCCCCGCCGGGCGGTGGAGTAGAGCACCAGCAGCAGCGCCAGGTCGGCGAAGCCGGGCCGCTCGCCCAGCTGCCACTGCGCGAGCGCCATCGCCCAGGCCAGTCCGAGCGAGGCTCCCGGGAAGACCGAGCGCACGACGACGGCGAGGAGCACCAGGAGCGCGACGGCGGGGTTCGCCATCTGCACGTCCACCGGCGGACTCAGGGCGAGTCCGGCCAGCACGATCCCGACGACCGCGTCCACGGAGACCTCGACGCCGTCGTGGTGCCGAGGTGCGCGAGCGCGCGTCGCGGCAGCTGTCCCGGTGTCCATCGGCCACAGCCTAGGCGCGGCCCCTCGGCCGGGTCGCCCCTCGCGGGTACCGGGATCCGGTACCCGCGAGGGAGGGGCGTCCCTACTTCTTCTTCGTCAGCGCGGATCCCTTGTGTGCCGCGGTCTTGCCGGACTTGTCGCTCTCCACGATGTACGCGGGCTCGTCGGACGATGCCGTGAAGTGCTGCCCGTCGTGCTGGAAGTCCTTCGTCTTCTCCTCGACGACCTTCCCGTGCGTCTCGCCCTGGGGCGTGTTCCAGGTGACGTGGTCGCCCTTCTTCAGCGCGGCCATCAGATCGTCGCCACCGATCCGGAGTCGACGCGGTAGTTGGATCCGTTCACGAACGACGCGAGGTCGGAGCAGAGGAACGCGACGACGTTCGCGACCTCGGCAGGCGTTCCGCGGCGCTTCAGCTCCATGTACGGGCGCTCCTCGTCGAGGAACGACTCGATCGCGTCGTCCGTCGAGGTGCCCAGCTGGTCGGCGCGCTTCTCCATCATCGCGTCCGTCATCGGCGTGTGGATGAAGGCGGGCGACACCGCGTTCACGAGCAGCCCCTCCTTCGCGTAGCTGCGCGAGAGGCCCTTCGACAGCGCGAGTATCCCGGCCTTGGCGGCGCAGTAGGGGAGCTCGTCGTCGTACGGCTGCACGGCGTCCTCGGAGGCGAGGAACACGATCCGGCCCCAGCCGCCCTTCCGGAGCGACGGGAGGAACTGCTTCACGAGCCGCACGGGGCCGAGGAGGTCGACCTCGATGGTGCTCGTCCAGCCCTCGTCGTCGATCTCGTGGAAGAGGCCCTGCGCGCCCGTGATGCCCGCGGACTGCACGAGGATGTCGATGTCGCCGACCGCCTCCTGCACCTTCTCGTGCAGCGCGGCGAGCGACTCGACGCTCGTCACGTCGGCCGCGAACGCGTGCACGCGGTCGCCCCCCGTCGAGCTTCGCGGCGGCCTCGTCGAGCGAGCCCTGGTCCTGGTCGCTGAGGACGACGGTCGCGCCCTCGGCGAGGAGGATGCGGGCGGTCTCCCACCCGATCCCCGAGTCGGCGCCCGTGATGAGCGCGGTCTTCCCTGTGATGCCGAGATCCATCCCGGCCTCCTCACTGCCCCGCTGCCGGAGCGTCGATGCGTCGCCGTGCCGTGGAGACACAGCGAGGGCCGCACCAGGTGGTGCGGCCCTCGGTCTGCTGGGTGCGGTCCTACTCGGCGGCCGAGCCGACGCGGCGGTTCTCCGCGGAGACCATCCACGCGTACTGCTCGAGCGCGGTGATGAAGCCGTGCAGGAGGTCCGCGGTGGTCGGGTCCTCCTCGTCGACGTCGTCGTGCACCTCGCGCATGGTGTGCACGGCGGCCTCGAGGCGCTGGGTCACGAGGTCCACGGTCTCGGCCGTGTCGACCTCGCCCTGCGGGTACTCGGGCAGCGTGGTGTTCTCGGCTACGGTGTCGCTGCGGCCGTCCGGAGTCGCATGCAGGGCGCGCATGCGCTCGGCAAGGTCGTCGCTGAACTCGCGCGCCGACTCGATGATCTCGTCGAGCTGGAGGTGCAGGTCGCGGAAGTTCTTGCCGACGACGTTCCAGTGCGCCTGCTTGCCCTGGATGTGCAGCTCGATGAGGTCGACGAGGACCTTCTGCATGTTCTCGTGCAGCTGCTCGCTGGCCTCGAAGCCGCGCTCGGCGTTCTGTCGCTTGGTGGGCTTGGAGCCCTCGGGCTGGCCGGCCTTCGCGGATGCGGTGGTGGGGCGTTCGACGGTCGTGGTCATGTGCGACTCCTCGTTCTGTTCGTGCGTGGGGTCGGGGGTTCCCGATCCGTGCGAGGCGGCATCCGGTGGGAGGGAGCCCCGCGGGCCGGGCGTGCTCGCGCGCGTCATCCGGCCTCCCCTCGACGGTACGCCCGCCGCTTGTCTCTCGCACGAACGATGAGTGGGCTCACAGTCCGCGCCCAGCGTCGTCCCCTGTCCCTTCGCCTGGCGGACGGCCGCGCGCTCCCGGTGCTTGGCTGGATCCATGACCGCCATCACCTCCGACCTCCGCGTCCTCCGCGACGCCCGCGCGATCCTCGTCGAGAGCCTCTGGTGGGATCCGGCCGGCGACGTGATGTGGAACGACATCACCGCGGGCACGCTGCATCGGAGCCCGTGGGAGGGCGCGGTCGACGGATCCGACGACACCGTGCTCGAGCTGCCGCCGCCGCTCGCGTCCTTCCAGCCGGCCGACGACGGCGGCTTCGTCGCGGGCCTCGGCGACCGCATCGTGCTGGCCGACCGCGCCGGGCGGATCACGCGGGAGCTCGCGACGGTCGCGCACGCGCACGCCGGGATGCGGCTCAACGAGGGCAAGGTCGACCCGGAGGGCCGCTTCGTCATCGGTTCCATGGACGTCACCGAGGGCAAGCCCGACGCCGCCGTCTACTCGGTCGACGGAGCAGGCAGCCTGCGCACCCTCATCGGCGGCTTCGCGATCACCAACGGCTTCGAGTGGACCGACGGCGGCAGCACCATGATCCTCACCGACACCGGGCAGCAGACCGTCTACCGCGCCCCCTACTCGGCCGACGGCGAGCTCGGCGACCTCGAGCACTGGATCCACGGGGAGATGAGCGACGGCCTGACCCTCGACGCGGACGGCTACGCGTGGAACGGCGTCTACGGCGCGGGCAAGGTGATCCGCTGGGCGCCCGACGGCACGAAGGACCTGGAGATCGAGGTGCCCGCGCCGAACGTCACGTCGGTCGCCTTCGCCGGGCCCGACCTCCGCACGCTCGTCATCGGCACCGCGCGCGAGAACCTCACCGAGGAGCAGCTCGAGGAGCACCCGCTCTCGGGCGGTGTCTTCGCGATCGACACCGCCGTCTCGGGGCGCCCTGTGAACGTGTTCCGCACCGCGGTCGCCGACGCCGCGCGAGCGTAGCGTCGAAGGCGCCGTCCGACCGGGCGGCGACACTCTCACGAGGAGGAGAAGCACATGACCGGAGAGAGCATCCAGGGCCGCACGGTGGCCTTCCTGCTGACGGACGGCTTCGAGCAGGTCGAGCTGACGGAGCCGTGGAAGGCCGTTCAGGAGGCGGGCGGGAAGCCCGTGCTCGTGTCCCCGAAGTCGGACACCGTGCAGGGCCTCAACCACATCGACAAGGCCGACACGTTCGACGTGGACGTCCAGGTCAAGGACGCGGACGCCGCCGACTACGACGGCCTCGTGCTGCCCGGCGGCGTCGTGAACGCGGACGACCTCCGCGTCGACGCCGACTCGATCGCCTTCGCGAAGGCCTTCTTCACGGCGGGCAAGCCCGTCGCGTCCATCTGCCACGCGCCGTGGATCCTCATCGAGGCCGGCGTGGTCGACGGCCGCCGCATGACCTCGTACCCGACCCTCGCCACCGACCTCCGGAACGCCGGCGCCGAGTGGGTCGACGAGGAGGTCGTGGTCGACAGCGGCTTCGTCACGAGCCGCAACCCCGACGACCTGCCCGCGTTCAACGCGAAGCTGATCGAGGAGATCGCCGAGGGCGAGCACGACGAGCAGCACGCCTGACCGGCGCCTAGGGTGAGGGCGTGACCACGCCCTCACCCGACGCGCGCTTCCGTCAGACCACGCCGGCGCCGCGCCCCGTCCGCCTCGCCGGGCTCGTGATCGCCGTGGGCGGCCTCGTGGCCCTCGTCGCCACCGGGGGCACCGCCGTCGGCGTGATCCTGGCCGTCCTGCTGGTGGCGGCCGGTGCCGTCGTCGGCGCGCTCCGGATCCGCATCACGCTCGACCCGGGCGAGGTCGAGGTGGCGCTCGTGCCGCTGAAGCGCATCCGGATGCCGTACTCCGCCGTCGCGGACTGCACGGTCGTCGACCATCTCCGCCCGCGCACCGTCGGCGGCATCGGCGTCCGATCCCTGCCGGGCGGCGGCGCCGCGATCCTGCTCGACGCCGGGCCCGCCGTGGCGATCGAGGGGGCCGACGGCACCCGGCACCTCGTGCGCAGCACCTTCCCGCGGGAGGCGGCCACGCGGATCCGCGACCGGGCCGCCGCCGCGCCGCTCGCCCCTCCAGCCGACGACGACGACCCGGAGGATCCGGCCGCGACCACCGCCTAGGCTCGTCGCGTGACCACCGCACCCCCCGCCGCACGCCGTCCCCGCACCTCCCGCCCCGTCGTCGTGGCGCTCGCGGTCGTCGTGGTGGTCGTGGGCTTCGTCCTCGACCAGCTCAGCAAGCGCTGGGCCGTCGACGCCCTCGGCGGCGGCGAGACCATCCCGCTGTTCCCGACCGCGCGGTTCGCGCTGGTCTACAACCCGGGCGTCTCCTTCGGCATGGGCGCCGAGGTCGGGCCGCTGCTCACCGTCGGGATCATGGCGCTCGCGCTCGGCCTCGCCGTGTGGGTCGGCTGGCAGATCCGCCACCGCGCCTCGCTCCTCCAGGTGCTGCTGCTCTCGGCCGTGCTCGCGGGCGCGCTCGGCAACCTGTTCGACCGCATCACCCGCGCCGAGGACGGCCCGCTGTCCGGCCACGTCGTCGACTTCATCGCCGTCGAGTGGTTCGCGGTCTTCAACGTGGCCGACATCCTCACGGTCTGCGGCATGATCGCGTGGGCCCTCACCACCGTCTTCGGGCGCGAACCCGGACCGGAGGAGCGCGACGACGACGCGGACGATGCGGCCGTCGCCTCGCCCGAGGGCGCCGGATCCGCACCCACCGACCGCGCCTGACGCCCCGGCGTAGCGTGAGGGGATGACCACGATCCCCACACTGGAACTGTCCGACGGGAACCGCATCCCCGCCATCGGCCTCGGCACGTACGGGTTGGACGACGACGCGGGCGCCGAGCTCGTGTCCGGCGCGATCGGCGCCGGCTACCGGCTGCTCGACACGGCGCTCAACTACGGCAACGAGGCCGCGGTGGGCGACGGGATGCGCCGCTCCGGCGTCCCGCGCGAGGAGCTCTTCCTCACCACCAAGCTGCCCGGCCGCCACCACGGCTACGACGAGACGCTCGCGTCCTTCGAGGAGTCGCGCGCGTCGCTCGGCGTCGACTACGTGGACCTGTACCTCATCCACTGGCCGAACCCGAGCGTCGACAGGTACGTCGACAGCTGGCGCGCGTTCGTCGAGCTGAAGGAGCGCGGTCTCGTGCGATCCATCGGCGTCTTGAACTTCACGCCCGCGCACCTCACGCGCATCCAGGAGGAGACGGGCGTGCTGCCCGTCGTCAACCAGGTGGAGCTGCACCCGACGTTCGCGCAGGCCGATCTCCGCGCGTTCCACGCCGAGCACGGCATCGTGACCGAGAGCTGGTCGCCGCTCGGCACCCGCGAGCAGCTCATGCAGGATCCGAACGTGGTGGCCGCCGCGGACGCGCACGGCGTCACCCCGACGCAGGCGGTGCTGCGCTGGCACATCCAGTGCGGCGCGCTTCCCATCCCGCGCTCGACGGATCCCGAGCGCCAGCGCCAGAACCTCGACGTCTTCGGCTTCGAGCTCACCGAGGAGGAGGTGCGCGCGATCGGCTCCGGTCCGCAGTCGCGCCTCTGGGACGGCGACCCGGACACGCACGAGGAGATGTAGGGACCTCCGTCCCGCCGCGGCCGTCGCGTCCCCCCGGGGCGCGGCGGCCGCGTCGCGTGCGGGGCGGGTCAGCGGCCGAGCAGCGCGGGGATCCCGAGCAGCACGACGCCCGCGACCAGGCACGCGGCGGCGATCAGCACGAGCACGCCGACCCAGAGGATCCCCGGCAGGTGCGTCAGCCGCCCGAGCTGGTCGGCGTCCGAGGCGCCGCCGCCGCGCCGGGAGCGCGACCGCTGCAGCTCGAGCGTTGCCCGCAGCGCGCCGAGCAGGAGGAACAGCGCGAGCGCGTGCGCCGCGACGCCCTGCACCACGATCGGCGCGGCACCCGCGATGACGCCGACCACGACGCCCGCGACGAGGCACGACCACAGGCCGAACCAGTTGCGCACCTGGATCACCACAAGCGCGAGCAGCACGAGCCAGAGCCACAGCACCGCCGCGGATCGACCCTGCCCGGCGAGCCACGCGGCGCCGAGGCCCGCCAGCGCGGGAGCCGGGTACCCGGCGAGCAGCGTCACGACCATGCCCGGCCCGCCGACGCTCACGGTGAGGCCCGAGGTGTCCGAGTGCAGCCGGATCCCCGCGAGCCGCCGCCCGCTGAGCGTCGCCGCGAGCCCGTGGCCGCCCTCGTGCACGATCGTGACGGCGTGACGCGTGAGCCGCCACGCGGCAGGCACGAGCACGAGCACCGCGGCGAGCGCGACGGCGATGAGCGCGGGCCCGGTCTCCAGCGGCGCCTCGACGGCGGTCGCGCGGGCGACGAGGTCGCGGACGATCTCGACGGGGTCCATGGGCGCTCCTCGGGACGGCGTGCGTGGACGCGGGGGTCGGGCGGGGGAGAGCCCAGCCGACCACATGCGCCTGACGGACCGCCGCCGTCCGGCCACCGACTACCGTTGTCGGGTGCCCGAGACCTCCGCATCCGACCTCGTCCGCTCCCTGCTGCTCACCGTCCCCGACTTCCCGCAGCCGGGGATCCTGTTCCGCGACCTGACGCCCGTGCTCGCCGACGGCGCCGGCTTGCGCGCCGTGGTCGACAACCTCGTGGCCGCCGGCGGTCCCGTCGACGCGGTGGCGGGCGTCGAGGCGCGCGGCTTCCTCCTTGCCGCGGCCGCCGCCTACGCGTCCGGCGTCGGCACGCTCGCCGTGCGCAAGGCGGGCAAGCTGCCCGGCGAGGTGCTCCGCGAGACGTACGCGCTGGAGTACGGCGAGGCCGCCATCGAGCTGCACCCGGGCCAGCTCGCGCCCGGATCCCGCGTGCTGCTCCTCGACGACGTGCTCGCCACCGGCGGCACCCTCGAGGCGGCCGCCCGCCTGCTGGAGCGCGCCGGCTACGAGGTCGCGGGCATCGGCGTCGTGCTCGAGCTCGCGGACCTCGGCGGTCGCGCGCGCCTCGCGGGCCACGACGTGCACGCGATCCTCTCGCTCTGACACCGCGTACGACGACGGAGGGCCGGACGCGCGATGCGTCCGGCCCTCCTCGCGTGCGGTGCCGGGATCAGCTCCAGAGCCTGCGGGTCGCGATCTCCGCGCCCTGTGCCAGGCTCTCGAGCTTCGCCCACGCGATCTGCGGGTGGATCCGGCCGCCGAGCCCGCAGTCGGTCGACGCGATCACCCGCTCCCGCCCCACGAGCCGGGCGTAGCGCTCGATCCGGTCGGCCACGAGCTCCGGGTGCTCGACCACGTTCGTCGCGTGCCCCACGACGCCGGGGACGATGAGCTTCCCGTCGGGCAGCTCCACGTCCTCCCACACCCGCCACTCGTGCTCGTGCCGCGCGTTCGCGCCCTCGAACGAGTACGCGCCCGCGTCGATCTCGAGCATCGTCCGCACCAGGTGCCGGAACTCGATGTCCGTCGTGTGCGGCCCGTGCCACGAGCCCCAGCAGAGGTGGAAGCGGATCCGCTCTGGCGGCAGCCCGCGCAGCGCGTGGTTGAGCGCCTCCACCCGGATGCGCGTGAACGCCAGGTAGTCCTCCACGCTCGGCTCCGGGTTGATCTGGTCCCAGTTCTCCGCGATCGACGGGTCGTCGATCTGCAGCACGAACCCCGCGTCGATGATCGCGACGTACTCCTCGCGCATCGCGTCGGCGCACGCCCAGATGAACTCCTCCTCCGTCGCGTAGTGCAGGTTGCCGATTCGCGACGCGCTGCCGGGGGAGAGGGAGGTGATGAAGCCCTCCTCGTACCCGTTCGCGTCGAGCGCCTGCTTCAGGTGCGCGATGTCGGCCTGGATGGCGTCGTGCCCCGTGTAGGAGACGGGCCCCGTGGCGCTCGGGAACTCGATGGGCGCGTCGCCCACGGTGATGCCGCTCGACGGATCCCGGTAGGCGTCGGCGAAGATCGTCCAGTCGCGGCGGTCGGGGAAGGTCGTCAACCGCACGTCCCCCGGCGAGCTGCGCACGGGCTCGGAGGAGAAGGGGCCGCCCGGCACGAGCTCGAGCCCGCTGAGGCGCTGGAACGAGTACGACCACCAGGCGCCGTAGTCGATCGCGCTCGACATGGCCTTGCCGTACTCGCCGTCGCCGGGCACGGTGATCCCGACCTCGCGCTGGCGGGCGACGAGGCCGTCGACCGCGTCGGCCAGCACGGCGTCGAGGCCGTCGTCGGCCGGGGCCGGAGCCGGGGCGGACGGGAAGGACGCCTGCCCGCCGACGAGCACGGCCTTCCTGCTGTCCGCGCGCGCCGCGTTGGCGGCGATGAGCGCGTCCGTCCGCGGCAGGCTGCCGGCGTGGGACGTCTGGATCCGGTCGGTGCTGTCGAGCATGGGGACCTCCGCGGGTCTCTCGTGCCGTCGGGCGGCCTCGCACGACCGCCCGCGGCGAGCGGGAACTGATCGCAGGCGGTGTCCGTCCGCGGATGCGGGTGGGACGCGAGGCTTCGCGGGATGCGCTGCACGCACATGCTCCCATCGGGTCATCCCCGAGGACCGGTCGGACGCAACAGGGCGTCATGGAACCGGCACCTCCGGCGGATCCGGCACCCAGGGGAATGCCCGGATGATGGACGGATGCTCCTCCGCCACCCCGTCCTCGGAACCGCCACGGCCCTGTACCTCGGCCTGGTCGCGTGGATCACGCTGTCGCCGGAGCCCTACGACCGCCGCCTCGACGGCTACCTCTTCCGTGCCCTCCGCGCCCTGCACCGCCACGACGGCACCTCGTGGATCACGTACTCCTCCGTCGAGGGCGCGGCGAACGTCGCGATGTTCCTGCCGGTCGGCATGTTCCTCGTGCTGCTCCTCGGCCGATCGCGCTGGTGGCTCGCGATCGCGCTCGGCGTCGGCCTGTCCGCGCTGATCGAGACCGCCCAGGCGTTCCTGCCCACGCGCGTCTCCGACGTCCGCGACCTCGTGCACAACGGCCTGGGCGCGCTCCTCGGCGTCGTGCTCGTGCTGATCCTCACGGCCCGCTCCGAGAACGCCCGCCGCCGCGCGCTCCGCCGGCGCCCGCAGCCCGCGTCCACGGTGTAGCAGCGCCTCGTCGGCACGCGCCGCTGACCCCGCGCGGCGCTCCGTCCGCGGCGCAGGCGGTCCCGCCCGCGGTCAGGGGACGCCCCCTCGGCTCGATAGGATTGACGCCGGATTCCAAGGGGTGTGCAGGTGACCGGTACGGAGCTGGAGCGCGAGCGGGCGTACGTCACCCGCCTCTACGGACGACTCGACGCGGTGCGCGCGGACACGCGGGACCAGCTGATCGCGGTGCGGGACAGCCCCACCGGCGGCACCCACCAGAACCGCTCCGAGCGGGACGCGTTCGCGCGCATCTACGAGGACCGGCTGCAGGCGCTCCGCGAGGTCGACGAGCGCCTCGTCTTCGGGCGCCTCGAGTTCGAGGACGGCCACCTGCCGGAGGACGAGCCGCGGGACGCCGCACCCGCGCGCACGGCAGGCGACGGGGATCCGGTCTACCGGTACATCGGCCGCATCGGCCTCCGCGACGACGACCTCCAGCCGCTCCTCCTCGACTGGCGCGTGCCCCAGGCGAGCGCCTTCTACCAGGCCACCGCCGCCACCCCGCTCGGCGCCCGCGCCCGCCGCCACCTCACCACGCGGGGCCGCGAGGTCGTGCACGTCGAGGACGAGGTGTTCGACCCGACGCTGCTCGACGAGGGCCGCACCAGCCTCCAGGGCGAGGGCGCGCTGCTGGCGGCGCTCGCCGCGGGTCGCACCGGCCGGATGAACGACATCGTCGCCACCATCCAGGCCGAGCAGGACCGCATCATCCGCTCCGACCTCCGCGGCGTGCTCGTCGTGCAGGGCGGTCCGGGCACCGGCAAGACCGCGGTCGCGCTGCACCGCGCGGCGTACCTCCTCTACTCCCACCGCGACCGGCTCGCCTCCTCGGGCGTGCTCGTCGTGGGTCCCAGCCGCTCGTTCCTCCAGTACATCGAGGCCGTGCTGCCGTCGCTCGGCGAGACGGGCGTGGTGCTCGCGAGCGTCGGCCAGCTCTACCCGGGCATCGACGCCGCGGGCGAGGATGCGCCCGAGGTCGCGGCCGTGAAGGGATCCGCCGAGATGGCCGGCCTCCTGCAGCGCGCCGTGCGCTCGCGCCAGGTCGTCCCCACCGAGGCCGTGACCCTCGACGTCAACGGCGAGCGCATCGTGCTCGAGCCGTCGCTCGTGGCCAATGCGCTCCGCCGCGCGCAGGACAGCCGGAAGCCGCACAACGAGGCGCGGCTGGTCTTCAACAAGGCGGCTCTCGGATCCCTCGCGCAGGTCCTCGCGTCGCAGATGCGCCGCAACGGCAGCGCCCTCGACGACAGCGACCTCGCCATGCTCCGCGAGGACCTCCGCACCTCCTACGACGTGAAGGTCGCGCTCAACACCGCGTGGCTCCCGCTCACCCCCGAGAAGCTGATCCAGGACCTGTACGCGCGCCCGAACTGGCTCGCCTCGCTCACCCCGCGGTGGAGCCCCGAGAAGCGCGCGCTCCTCCGCCGCGACCGCGACGCGCCGTTCACGATCGCCGACGTGCCCCTGCTCGACGAGGCCGCCGAGCTCCTCGGCGAGTTCAGCGCGCAGGCCGACGCGAGCGCGCGCGAGCGCGAGCAGCAGCGCCTCCGCGACATCGAGAACGCCGAGCAGGCCATCGAGAACATGGGCGTCGGCGGCATGGTCACGGCCGAGCGCCTCGCCGAGGGCTTCGCCGAGCAGGCCGCGCGGCGCACGACCGCCGAGCGCGCCGCATCCGACCGCACCTGGACCTACGGCCACATCGTGGTCGACGAGGCCCAGGAGCTCAGCCCCATGCAGTGGCGCGTGCTCCTCCGCCGCTGCCCGCTGCGCTCCTTCACGATCGTGGGCGACGTGGCGCAGGCCAGCTCCGCGGTCGGCGTCACCAACTGGCAGGACGCCCTCGGCCCGGTGCTGGGCCGCGAGTGGCGCCTCGAGGAGCTCACCGTCAACTACCGCACGCCCGCCCGGATCGCCGAGGCCGCCGAGCGCATGGCCATCGCGCACGGCCTCCCGGTCACCCGCTCGCGCGCCGTGCGCGAGGGCGAGCACCCCATCGACACGGTCGAGGTGGACGCCGACGAGGTGGTCTCGGCCGTGATCGACGTGGTCGACGAGGAGCGCGAGGGCGACGAGGCGGGGACGCTCGCCGTCATCGCCCGGGACGACCGCGTCGAGGAGCTGCACCGCGCGCTCGCCGAGCGCTTCGGATCCGCCGTGGGCATCGGCGTGGGCGGCCTCGGCCGGCCCATCGCGGTGCTCGGCTCGCAGGAGGCGAAGGGCCTCGAGTTCGACGTCGTCGTCATCGCGGAGCCCGACGAGATCCTCGCGCACACCTCGCGCGGCGCGGCCGGACTGTACGTCGCCATGACCCGGCCCACGCAGCGCCTGCACGTCGTCACGTCCACGGGCTTCACCGCCTGATCACGTCCGTTCGCGTCCCCGGCGGCGGGTTCGCGAACACTATGAGCACAAGTGGCATCCCCGGTCGCACGCGCGGAGGATGGGCCGGTCATGACCCGTCCTCCCGCGTCCTCCGGCCCCTCGTCCGCACCCGGTACCGGGACGGATCCCGGCCCCGGCGGAGCGCCGCGCGACGAGGCCGATCCGGTGCCGGACGGGGTCGCGTCGGTCGCCGAGGACGACGCGCCTGAGGCGCCCGACGCGCCTGCCGCATCCGCCGCCGCCCGCCGCGCGCACCGCTCGCGCGCGATTCAGGTCGTCGTCATCGTGGCCGTGGCCGTGGCCGTCGCCGTCGGCATCGCGCTCGTCCCGCCGCCCGCCGGGGTCGACCCGCGCGGCATGCACATGGCCGGCATCTTCGTCGGCACCGTCCTCGCGCTGATCCTCCAGCCGCTGCCGACCGCGCCCGTCGCGCTGGTCGGCCTCGCGGTCGCCATGCTCACCGGCACCATGACCACCGACGGCGAGGCGCTCGTCGGCTTCGCGAACCCCACGATCTGGCTCATCGTCGCGTCGTTCTTCATCGCGGACGGCTTCCTCGTCACGGGCCTCGGCCGCCGCATCGCCCTCGTCTTCGTGTCGCGGCTGGGCGGATCCAGCCTCGGCCTCGCGTACGGCATGGCGCTCACCGACCTCGTGCTCGCGCCTGCGACGCCGTCGAACACCGCGCGGGCGGGCGGCGTCGTCTACCCGATCGTCGCGTCGCTCAGCCGCGTGCAGGGATCTACCCCCGAATCGGACGCGTCGCGCCGCCGCCTCGGCTCCTACCTCGCGCTCACGAGCGTGCAGGTCAACACCGTCACCTCCGCGATGTTCGTCACGGCCATGGCGGGCAACCCCGTCGCGCAGAAGGCCGCGGCCGACCTCGGCATCGAGGTCACCTGGGGCGGCTGGGCGCTCGCGGCGCTCGTCCCCGGCCTCCTGAGCCTGGTCGTCGTGCCGTGGGCGATGTCGCGCGTCTACCCGCCGACGCTCACCCGCACGCCCGAGGCGCCGGCCCATGCACGCGAGGAGCTGCGCGGCCTCGGACCGCTGTCGGGCCACGAGCGCATCATGGCCGCCACCTTCGTGCTGCTCCTCGTGCTCTGGTGCGGCGGATCCCTGCTCGGCATCCCCGCGACCGCCGCGGCGTTCGGCGGCATCGCCGTGCTCCTCGTGACGGGCGTCCTCACGTGGTCGCACCTCGCCGCGAACGCCTCGGCCTGGTCGACGCTCATCTTCTTCGCGGTGCTCGTGGGCATGGCCGACCAGCTCGACGCGCTCGGCGTCATCGACCTCGTGGGCGGCGCGGTGTCCGGATCCGTCGGCGGTCTGCCCTGGCCGTGGGCCTTCGCGGTGCTCGCGCTCGTGTACTTCTTCTCGCACTACCTCTTCGCGTCGAACACGGCGCACATCGTCGCCATGTACGCGGTCTTCCTCGGCGCCGCGGTCGCGACGGGCACTCCGCCGCTGTTCGCCGCGCTCGTGCTCGGCTTCATCGGCAACCTCTTCGGCGGCATCTCGCACTACGCGTCGGGGCCGTCCGGCGTGGTCTTCGGATCCGGCTACGTCACGACGAAGGAGTGGTTCCGCGTCGGCTTCGTGATGGCGGTGGTGCTCATCGTGATTTGGGGCGTCGTCGGCACCGCCTGGATGGGCGTGCTCGGCCTCCTGGCCTGACGCTCCGTCCGCGCCGGCGGCCCGAGGGCATGGAGATGGGCCGACCCGATGACAGGCCGGCCCTGCGGTCATGGTCCCGGCGCCGAGACCCCTCTCCATGCGCCGTCCGTGCGACCGCTCTCCCCATGGCATCCGGACCAGTGGTGCATCGCGTCTCGGGTGGTCCGGAGCATTGCACTCTCTTCGGACCGGGCGCGCGATCGGTTGGGCCCTGCAGGTGACGGGACCCTGTACGCCGGCCCCGCGCGCCGGGCGCCGACGCATCGAGCGTCGACGCGCCGAGCCTCAGCGCACGGGCGCCGGCCAGCCCACGTCGTCGGAGGTGAGGAGCGGCGCGTCGCCGCACCCGTCGAGCACGTGCGCCATCGCGTCATGCTCCGCGCGCGTCACGCTGAGCTCGGTGCGCACCTTGATGGCGACCTGCCGCGCCACGAGAGCGCATGCGTCAGCGGGATCCTCGGGCAGCCACGCGTCGGCCGTCGCGTCGGACTTCGCGTTGTTCTCGGCGGCGGACGCGGCGACCAGCTCGAGCGGGTCGTTCGCGAACGCCGCGCGGTAGTCGGCGTCCCAGCGCCATGCGCCGGAGGACCACGCGTCCGACAGCGACACGACGTGGTCGATCTGCACCGCCTCCGGGTCGCGCGACCGGTCGAACGACACCCGCGCCCCCGAGTACGGATCCTCCAGCACGCCCGCCTGCACGACGCAGCCGCGCGTGCCGCTGCGGATCTCCGCGTCGGCGAGGTCGCGCCGCAGCACGTCGTTGCGGGTGTCGCAGCCGTTGCGGTCGACGTCGGTGCGCCAGGCGAAGGACTCGCGGTCGTAGCCGGGCACGCGCTCGTCCGTCCGCACCTCGAGCCCCTGGAGGGCGAGGCGCGCGGATCCGGTCGACCCCGGCTCCGCGCCGAGCCCCGACGTGCTGCCGCCGGCCTGCCCGGATCCGGTGCCCGGATCACCGCGCCACTGCACGAGCCCCGCGACGATCACGATGACGAGCGCCGCCAGCGTCACGAGCACGGGCGTCCGCCTCCTCCGCCGCGTCACGGGGTGGGGTTCCGGGAGTCGTAGTGCTCGAACGACGGCAGCGCGCGGATCAGGGTCCACACCACCACCGCGATCAGCAGCCCGCCCACGAGCGACGGCACCCACAGGGCCGCGAACAGCGTGACGATTCCGATGTACGCGTCGCCGAGCCGCGGCCCGCCGGTCACCACCACGATGAAGATGCCCTGCAGCCGTCCGCGCATGTTGTCGGGCACCGCGGTCTGCAGCATGGTGTTGCGGAAGATGGAGGAGATGTTGTCGGCGGCTCCCGTGAGCGCGAGCAGCACGGAGGCCGCGACGATGCCGGGGATGCTCGCGTCCTCGATGCGCGACCCGATGCCGTGCAGCACGCCCGGCTTCGACGCGAGGAGCAGCACGACGCCGAACCCCGCGGTGGAGAGGCCGTAGGCGACGATGGCGAGGCGGATGGCCCGGCCGTGCCGCGTGACCCGCCCGACGGATCCGCTCAGCACGCTGCTCACGAGGCTGCCGACCGCGCCGGCCGCGGTGAGGATCCCGACGGTCACCGGCCCGCCGCCGAGCACGACCGCGCCCACCGCCGGGAACAGCACGCGGGGCTGCCCGAGCGTCATGGCGATGATGTCGACGATGAACGACATCCGGATGTTCGGCGCGGTCTTCAGGAACCCGAGCCCGTACCTGATGGATGCCAGCCCCGGCCGCTGCACCTCGCCCTCGGGCGCGATCCGCGGCAGCGCGAGCACCCCCGTGAACGCCGCGAGGAACAGCACGGCATCGACCGTGTAGGTCCACTGGAACCCGACCGACGCGACGAGCACGCCCGCGAGCGCCGGCCCGACCGTGACCATGACGCCCAGGCTGATCCCGCCGAGCGCGCTGGCCGCGGGCAGCAGGTGCGGCGGGAGGATGCGGGGGAGGATCGCCTGCCGGCTCGTGCCGATGACCGTCGCCGCGACCGCGTTGAGGATGCTCAGCGCGTAGAGCGACCACACCGTCTCCGCGTGCGTCCAGGCGAGCGCCGCCAGCACGATGGTCGACCCCCACGCCACGCACGACGCGATGAGCGCGACCTTCCGCCGGTCGAACGCGTCCGCGAGCATGCCGCCGTAGAGGCCCGCGATGATCATCGGCAGCAGCGACAGCACACCCACGAGGGCGACGGAGCCGGTGGATCCCGTCAGCTCGTACACGTGCAGCCCGATGGCGACGACCGTCATCTGGCTGCCGATGCCGGCGATCGCGTTGCCGGCCCAGAGCCGGGCGAACGCCGGGCTCTCCGTGAGCGGCGACAGGTCGACGAAGTGGCTGCCGCGCACCTGCCGCTCGTCGGGGATCGGGATGGGGGAGGTCTCGGGCGGGGTGCTCACGTGTCGCTGCGTCGTCTCTCTAGAGTGGGTTTCCACGCTAGCCGAGTCCGCCGACGCCGCCTCGCGCCGGGCGGCCTCGGGCCCCGGGAGCGGCCCCGCCCTCTGGTATGGTCGTGAGGTTGCCGTCTGAACGGCCGCGGATCAAGAGAGCTCGCACATCCTGTGACGGGCGCCGCGCAACGAACACGAGAGGGGATCATCACATGGCTCTGGAAGCAGACGTCAAGAAGGCGATCATCGACGAGTACGCGACCCACCCCGGTGACACCGGATCCCCCGAGGTGCAGATCGCGCTCCTCACCAAGCGGATCACGGGCCTCACCGAGCACCTCAAGGAGCACAAGCACGACCACCACACGCGTCGTGGCCTGCTCCTCCTGGTCGGCCAGCGTCGTCGTCTCCTCGGCTACCTGTCCAACGTCGACATCGAGCGCTACCGCGCCCTGATCGCGCGCCTGGGCATCCGCCGCTGACACGCACCACGCGTCGCTGATCGCATCGCGACCGAGCGGACGAGCCGTCACCCTCCGGGGTGGCGGCTCGTCTCGCGTTAATGTCCGCGACGCCCGCCCGACACCCGGCGATCCCCGTCCTCCCGAGCCCGCGAGGGGCCGGGTGCTACCATGGTCGGAGTGATCCAGCGGACGCCCAGCGTCACGATGCGATCACGACAGATGGAGCTGGCCGGCAGGAGCTGGTCGTTGGTGGTGGTATTCCGAGTCGCTCGGAGCATTCCCACTGATGGCCAGACATGCGCCCGCCGCCGTCGGCCACCGGCCGGCGAGCGGAACCAGCCGCGCACGTGCACCCGGGATCCGCATCAGGCGGGCGCCGCGGTGTCGCCTCGCCCGCTCCTCCTCTGTCGCAGGAGGTCCGCATCCACACGGGATGCAGGACGAGCGCCCGACGGGCGTCGCCGAGAGGCGCAACACGAAGGAGAGAGACCTCAATGGAAGGTCCAGAGATCAAGTTCGCCGAGGCAGTCCTCGACAACGGCAAGTACGGAACCCGCACGGTCCGGTTCGAGGCCGGCCGCCTCGCGCAGCAGGCGCAGGGCGCGGTCGCCGCGTACCTCGACGAGGACACGATGCTGCTGTCCGCCACCTCGGTGGGCAAGCACCCGAAGGACAACTTCGACTTCTTCCCCCTGACCATCGACGTCGAGGAGCGCAGCTACGCCGCGGGCAAGATCCCCGGCTCGTTCTTCCGCCGCGAGGGCCGCCCCTCCACCGAGGCGATCCTCGTCTGCCGCCTCATCGACCGGCCGCTGCGCCCGTCGTTCATCACGGGCCTCCGCAACGAGGTCCAGGTCGTCATCACCGTCCTGAGCATCGCGCCCGACGAGTTCTACGACAGCCTCGCCATCAACGCGGCCAGCGCCTCCTCCATGCTCTCGGGCATCCCGTTCTCGGGCCCCATCGCGGGTGTGCGCCTCGCGCTCATCGGCGACCAGTGGGTCGTCTTCCCGAAGCACTCGCAGCTCAAGGAGGCCGTCTTCGACATCACCGTCGCCGGCCGCGTCGTCACCGACGCCCAGGGCAACGAGGACGTCGCGATCATGATGGTCGAGGCCGAGGCCACCGAGGGTGCCTGGGACCTCATCCAGGCCGGCGCCACCAAGCCCGACGAGGCCGTCGTCGCGCAGGGCCTCGAGGCCGCGAAGCCGTTCATCCGCCAGCTCGTCGCTGCGCAGGCCTCGCTCGCGCAGCAGGCCGCGAAGCCCACCGTCGACTACCCGGTCTTCCTGCCGTACGCGCAGCAGTCCTACGACGCGGTCTCCGCCCTCGCCCTCGAGGAGCTCGGCACCGTGTACCGGATCGCCGACAAGATCGAGCGCCAGGACGCCGACGACGCCCTCAAGACCCGCACCAAGGAGGCCGTGGCCGCCAAGGTCGAGGCCGGCGAGCTGCCGCAGTCGGCGCTCACCGAGTTCTCGGCGGCGTACAAGTCCGTCACGAAGACGGTCGTCCGCGGCCGGATCCTCCGCGACGGCATCCGCATGGACGGTCGCGGCCTCGCCGACATCCGCCCGCTCGACGCCGAGGTGCAGGTCATCCCGCGCGTCCACGGCTCGGCCATCTTCCAGCGCGGCGAGACTCAGATCCTGGGCGTCACCACGCTGAACATGCTCAAGATGGAGCAGCAGATCGACTCGCTGAGCCCCGTCACCAAGAAGCGCTTTATGACCCACTACAACTTCCCGCCGTACTCCACCGGCGAGACCGGTCGCGTCGGGTCGCCGAAGCGTCGCGAGATCGGGCACGGCTTCCTGGCCGAGCGCGCCCTCGTGCCGGTGCTGCCGAGCCGCGAGGACTTCCCCTACGCGATCCGCCAGGTGTCCGAGGCCCTCGGGTCCAACGGCTCCACCTCGATGGGCTCCGTCTGCGCCTCGACCCTGTCGCTGCTGAACGCGGGTGTGCCGCTGCGCGCGCCCGTCGCCGGCATCGCCATGGGCCTCGTTTCCGACACCGTCGACGGCCAGGTCCGCTACGCGGCCCTCACCGACATCCTCGGTGCGGAGGACGCGCTCGGCGACATGGACTTCAAGGTCGCCGGCACGTCGGAGTTCGTCACGGCCATCCAGCTGGACACGAAGCTCGACGGCATCCCGACGTCGGTCCTCGACGGTGCGCTCAAGCAGGCGAAGGAGGCCCGCACGGCGATCCTCGGCGTGCTGAACCAGGCCATCGACGCCCCCGACGAGATGGCCCCGACCGCGCCCCGCGTGATCTCGGTCAACATCCCCGTCGACAAGATCGGCGAGCTCATCGGCCCCAAGGGCAAGACGATCAACGCCATCCAGGACGAGACCGGCGCCGACATCTCCATCGAGGAGGACGGCGCCGTGTACATCGGCGCCGTCGACGGCCCGTCGGCGGAGGCCGCGCGTGCGCAGGTCAACGCCATCGCGAACCCGACGAACCCCGAGGTCGGCGAGTCCTTCCTCGGCACCGTCGTCAAGATCGCGACGTTCGGCGCGTTCGTCTCGCTGCTCCCCGGCAAGGACGGCCTGCTGCACATCAGCGAGGTCCGCAAGCTCGCCGGCGGCAAGCGCGTCGAGAACGTGGAGGACGTGCTCGGCGTCGGCCAGAAGATCCTGGTGGAGATCACCAAGATCGACGACCGCGGCAAGCTGTCCCTCGCTCCCGTGATGGAGGAGGCCGCCGATCAGGAGGGCTCCGCCGCCGCGAGCGACGGCCCCGAGGCCCCCGCGGAGGGCTAGGCCCTCTCGCACCCGCACGAAACGGATGCCCGTCCCACCTCGGTGGGGCGGGCATCCGTCATGTGCGGGCTACTTCCCGTCGTTCGGATCCGTCGGGTACGGCACGTCCTGGGCGGGCGGTGCCGAGAGGGACGGGGCCGGTGTCGGATCGGCGGACGGGCTCGGTGCGGGCGTCGGCGCGGGCTCGTCCGTCGGCGTCGGATCCGGGCTCGTCGGCGTCGGCTTCCGTGTCGGCGTCGGCGTGATGCCGGGCGTCGTGCCGGGCTCGCCGGTCGTGGGGACCGGGGTCACCGGCTCGTCGCCGCCCTGCGACACCGTGATCGCCGTGACGACCCCGGCGATCACGAGGACGGCGGCCACGATCGCGAGGACCAGCGCGAGGCGCCGGGGCCGGGCGCGGGCGGCGTCGCCCTCGCCTTCGTCCGCCGGTCGTCCGCCCGCTTCGGTCATGTCATCGCCCCGATCCGGTCGCTCAGTCCGCGACGTTGATCGTGGTGCCCATGAGCTGGGCGCGCCCGATCACGTGCGGGAGCATCAGGAAGCCGAGCATCGCGGGGGTCGCGCCCTCGGGGATGTCCAGCGACTCGACGTCGAGCGCGGTGACGGTGAAGAAGTAGCGGTGCGTGCCGTGGCCCGCGGGCGGCGTCGCCCCGAAGAACCGCGTCTCTCGCGCGTCGTTGTGCAGGGTCACGGCGCCGTCGGGCAGGAGGCCCGCATCCGGATCGCCCGCGCCGCCGGGCAGCGACGTGGTGGTCGCGGGGATCCCGCGCACCGCCCAGTGCCAGAAGCCGCTCCCGGTCGGGGCGTCGGGGTCGTACATGGTGAGCACGTAGCTGCGGGTCGCGGTGGGCGCGCCCGTCCAGTTGAGGGCGGGGGAGCGGTCCTCACCACCCTGTCCGGCACCGCGCGCGGACTGGGGCAGCGCTGCCCCGTCGGCGAAGTCGGGGCTGGTGAGGTGGAAGGGGGCGGCGTCCGGCAGGCGGTGCAGCGGGTCGTTGGGCACGTGGGTTCCTCTCGGTGGTGCTGACCGCTCCAGCCTCGCACGGCGGGCAGGGTCGCAGCCGGAATCGTCCGACCACCGTCTCGGGGCGGCCTCGGTGCGACGCGCGCGGTGGCCTGTGCCGCGGCGGGGACCCCCGAAGAGGGGCTGGGTCGCGACGCGGATGCCTCGTTAGCGTGGTCGGTGCGGGGAGGTCCACGGGACCACCCGCCTTCGGGGGACGCATCGGGGGATGCAGACCGCCGAGGGGTGCCGGGATCGGGGGATCCGCGGCACCCCTTCCGGCGTCGCCCCGTCCTCGGCCACCGGCCCATCGGCTGTCGCCGTGCCATCGGTGTCCCGTTGGCGAACGGCGGCGCGCGCAGAGCCTTGGTACGCAAACCGTTCGCCTGCTGAGCGGTATCCTCGGGAGTGTGACGACGTCCTCCCCCTCCGCCTCCGACGTCGTGCCCGGATCGCCGCCCCGCCGGCGTCGCGGGGGCCCGCTCGTCCCGCGTCGTTCGCGCCCGACCGACACGACGACCCCGTCCGGCACCATCGTCGAGACCACCGTCCAGGCGGCCGGCGCCATCGTCCTCGAGGCCTCCGCCGCGGAGCCCGGCCTGCGCACCGGCGGGAGCATCCCGCAGCCGGCCCGCCGCTGCGCCATCGGCGACACCGACCTCCGCGTCTTCCCGCTCGCGCTCGGCGGCAACGTCTTCGGCTGGACGGCCGGCTCCGAGGACACCTCCGCGATCCTCGACCGGTACCAGGAGGCGGGCGGCAACTTCATCGACACCGCCGACTCCTACGCCAGCGGCCGGAGCGAGCACATGATCGGGTCGTGGATGCGCGAGCGCCGCAACCGCGACTCCATGGTCGTGGCCACCAAGATCGGCAAGAGCGAGGACTTCCCGGGCCTCGGCGGATCCCGCATCGAGCGCGCCGTCGACGCCAGCCTGTCGCGGCTCGGCACGGACCACATCGACCTCCTCTACTTCCACTGGGACGACATCGACGTCCCGCTCGAGGAGAGCCTCGCCGCCGCCGGCCGCCTCATCGCGTCGGGCAAGGTCCGGCACCTCGCGGCGTCGAACTACGCCGCCGAGCGCCTGCTGCACGCGCGCATCATGGGCGGGCTGTACGACGCACCGCGGTTCGTCGCCCTGCAGACGCACTACAACCTCGTCAACCGCGCGCCCTATGAGTCGGCGTACCTCGACGTCGTGCGCGGGCAGCAGCTCGCGGTGATGCCCTACTTCGCGCTCGCGAACGGCTTCCTCACGGGCAAGTACCGCACGCGCGATGCGGTGCGCGATGGCGCCCGCGGAGCCCGGGCGGCTGCCTACCTCACTCGCCGCGGCCTCCGGGTGCTCACCGCCCTCGACGAGATCGCTGACCACCACTCGACGAGCGTCGCGACGATCGCTCTGGCCTGGCTCCTCGCCAAGCCGGGCGTCGTCGCACCCGTCGCGAGCGCGAGCCGCCCGGAGCAGGTGCACGACCTGGTGCAGGCGGCCCACGTGCAGCTCTCGCGCCACGACGTGGCCCGGCTCGACCGCGCGTCGGAGTAGTCGTCCCCAGGGTGCCGCCGGCCCGGCTCACCCTCGGATGTGGAGGGCGGCCGTCCTGTTCGCGTTCCGGCGGCTAGCTTTCCTGGACCCGCGATGCCCGGTGCTTTAGCGCCCGCCTGTTCGCGCGGGTTCCGTACGGCCCGGGGGAGACGACCTTGCACGAGCGACCGCGCATTCCGCTGCGACCACGAGGGGGAGCGATAGCTGCATCGCTGGCCGTCCTCGTCACGAGCCTGCTGCTCACTGGATGCGTCACGGCATCGGCCCCGACGCCCGTGCCCGCTCCGGCTCCTTCCTTGACCCAGGATCAGCAGGACGACGCGGCGTTCCACGACGTCTTCATGCGGTACGTCGACCTCGACGCGAACACCCTCACCGATCAGGATCTCGCGGCTCTGCTCACGGGGAGCGTGTTGAAAAGCGAGCAAGCGGGGCTCCACAAGGCACGCGAGCAGGGGCAGCGAACCGACGGTCAGGAGCTGGTGTCGGAGTTCGAGGTCACGGATCGCGGCATCGACCCGCAGGGAGCGCAGTACATGACTGCCCAGGTCTGCCTTGACATCGGTGGCACGAGGATCATTGACTCGAACGGTGCGGATGTGACGCCCGATCGTGCGGTCCGCCAGTCCCTGCAGGTGAAGGCCATCAAATCCGGCGATGCACTCTGGCGTATCAGCGACATCGTGCGCAATGAGGACGTGCACGCATGCGGTTGAGTCTGCTCGCACCCGTGGTGGCTCTGGTCCTCGCCTTGTCGTCTGCTCTCGTCGCCCAAGCGGAATCAGCGGACGATCCCTGCAGCGTCAAATTCGGCGGTGAAGGCATCTGCACGACAGGAGGCATCCAGGGCGGAGGAGTGGGCTTGCAAGCCGAGAACACCCGCGCGGGGGTCGCTTTCTCCTCCCGTGCAGGTGGTCATTCGCCGACTGATCCCCTACAACCCACACCGTCTACATCGCACCCGGCGGCGCCGCCTCCGGTGCCGCGTGGGCGGATGGCGGCGGATGTGGACGTGCCGTGCAGCCCGAGTGCGCGCCTGTCAGGCGGGGGGCTGTGCTCGGACGGGCAGCATGCGTTCTTGCCGCCGGCGAAGGCGCCGACGAAGCCCGCGGATCCGGCTCCGGTAGTCGCGGCGACACCAGGGGTGTCCTTGGCGGACGTGGCCCAGTTCGTGCCGCGGGATGCGTCGATCCGGTCGCAGCCGAACGGGTGGGCGATCGTCGGGGCACCGGTGAACCTGTTCACCGATGCGACCACGCAGGTGGTCGGCGGGACGTTGCTGGGTCGTCCTGCGCAGGTGCGGTTCGTGCCGGTGTCGTTCACGTGGGATCACGGCGACGGCACGAGCAGCACGGTCGAGGGTCCGGGGTCGTCGTGGAAGGCCTTGGGTCAGCAGGATTCCACGGCGACGGACACGAGTCACGTGTATCCGAGCGTCGGTGTCCGGCAGGTGACGTTGACGATCGCGTACTCGCCCAGCTACCGCTTCGACGGCGGTGGGTGGCAGCAGATCCCGGGCACCCTCCCGGTCCAGGTCGGTCCGGTCACCATCCGTGTCCTCCAGGGGTCGACGGTGCTGGTCGGGGGCGCGTGCGGGACCCGCGACGCCGGACCCGGATGTCCGTGAGCGGCCCCTCGCCGTACGGCAGCGCCCGGGCTCGCGCCGGGCCCGTGGCGTAGGGTGACGCTGATGTCCCGCGCCGTAGAACTCCCTCTCGACCTCCCTGAGCTCACCGTGCAGTCGACGGGCGGCGCCCGTGTCCGGCGCTCCGTGCTCCCGTCCGGCGTGCGCATCCTCAGCGAGGACGTGCCCGGCAGCCGCAGCGCCACGATCGGCATGTGGGTCGCGGTCGGCTCGCGCGACGAGCAGCCGGGCGACCTGGGATCCACGCACTTCCTCGAGCACCTCCTCTTCAAGGGCACTCCGTCGCGCACGGCGCTCGACATCGCCGTGTCCTTCGACGCGGTCGGCGGCGAGCACAACGCCGTCACCGCCAAGGAGTACACCTGCTACTACGCCAAGGTGCAGGATCGCGATCTCAGCATGGCCGTCGACGTGCTGGCCGACATGGTCACCTCCAGCCTCATCGACGCCGAGGAGTTCGAGACCGAGCGCGGGGTCATCCTCGAGGAGCTCGCCATGGCGGACGATGACCCGGGCGACATCGTCAGCGAGCGCTTCTTCGAGGCCGTGCTGGGGGATCACCCTCTCGGCCGCCCCATCGGCGGCAGCCCCGCGGACATCGAGGCCGCCGAGCGTGACGCCGTCGTCGCGCACTACCGCCGCAACTACCGCCCGCAGGACCTCGTCATCACCGCGGCGGGCGCCGTCGATCACGACGCCCTCGTCGCGCGCGTCACCGCCGGGCTCGAGCGCGCCGGCTGGGACCTCTCGATCGCGGCGGTCCCGGTCGCGCGTCGCACGGGTGCCGCGCCGATGATCACGCGCCGCAGCGACCTCGTCGTCGTCGACCGCCCCATCGAGCAGACCAACATCCTGCTCGGCGTGCCGGGCCTCGCCGCATCCGACGACCGTCGGCCCGCCCTCGCGATGCTCAACTCGGTGCTCGGCGGCGGCATGTCCTCGCGCCTGTTCCAGGAGGTGCGCGAGAAGCGCGGCCTCGCGTACTCCGTCTACTCGTTCAGCGCCTCCTACTCGGACGCGGGCGTCTTCGGCCTCTACGCCGGATGCACGGCCGCGAAGACCGCCCAGGTGTCGCGCCTCATGGTCGACGAGTTCCAGAAGCTCGCCGAGCAGCACGTCACCGAGGAGGAGCTGTCGCGCGCGTTCGGCCAGCTCTCCGGCCAGTCCGCCCTCGCTCTCGAGGATTCGGACACGCGCATGTCGCGGCTCGGCCGGTCGGAGATCACCACCGGCGAGTACGTCGACCTGGACGAGACGCTCGTGCGCCTGTCCCGCGTCACCGCCGAGGACGTCCGCGCCCTCGCATCCGACCTGATCTCACGACCGCTGTCGATCGCCGCCGTGGGGACCGTCGGAGCCGACGCGTTCGCCCCGCTGCTCGACACCCCCGCGCTCCTGTAGGAGGAACCGTGTCCCACTACATCTACCTCGTGCGCCACGGCGAGCAGCAGGACGCCGAGCACGGCCTGCCCGACGGTCCGCTGTCGGGTCGCGGCAAGCGCCAGGCCCACTGCATCGCCGACCGGCTGAGCGGCGTCCCGTTCACCTCCGTGCGGCACTCGCCGCTCGCGCGGGCGGAGGAGACGGCCGCGATCATGGCGGAGCACATGCCGGCCATCGAGCCGGAGCCGTCGTCGCTGCTGTTCGACTGCATCCCCTCGGGACCGGTGCCGGACATGCCGCACGCGTTCATGTCGTTCTTCGGCGGCGTCACCGAGGAGGAGATCGACGCGGGGAGCGCCCAGATGGCGGACGCGGTGAGCGAGTTCCTCGCACCCGCCCGCGAGGACCGGCACGACCTCCTCATCACCCACAACTTCGTCATCGCGTGGTTCGTGCGGCACGTGTTCGACGCGCCGGAATGGCGGTGGATGGGCATCAACCAGGCCAACTGCGGCCTCACCATCATCCGCGTTCGCTCCGCGAAGCCGCCTGTCCTCGTGGTGCACAACGACCTCGGCCACCTGCCGGTCGAGCTGCGCACCGGCCTCCCGGAGCAGCAGCCCTACTAGCGGCTCCGGCGCGCCTGCCGCCCAGTGTCCTGGCCACGCGCGCCGGTACGTTGGGCGGATGACAACCACGGTCGCCGTCGTCGGCGCAACGGGACGCATGGGCCAGCTCATCTCGCAGATCGTCGAGGCGAGCGACGAGTTCGAGCTCGTCGCCAGCCTCGACTCCAAGGGTGAGCTGTCGGACATGCTCGGCGCCGACATCGCGGTCGACGTGACGCTGCCGGCGGTCAGCCAGGGCGTCGTCGAGTACGCGGTCGCGCACGGCATGAACGTGCTCGTGGGCACGAGCGGCTGGACGGGCGAGCGGATCACCGAGCTCGAGCGGCGCATCACCGGCAACCTCGCCGTGGGCGTCGTCATCATCCCGAACTTCTCCGTCGGCAGCGTGCTCGCGACCTCGTTCGCGCAGATGGCGGCCCGCTTCTACGACTCCATCGAGATCGTCGAGGCGCACGGCGCGTCCAAGATCGACTCGCCGTCGGGCACGGCCGTCCGCACCGCCGAGCTGATGTCCCAGGCGCGCGGCTCGCGGGGGCCCGTGCAGGCGCCGCACACGGACCAGCGGGCGCGCGGCCAGCAGGTGGCGAGCATCCCGGTGCACAGCCTCCGCATGCAGGGGGTCGTCGCCAAGCAGGACGTCGTCTTCGGCGGCAACGGCGAGGTGCTCACCATCAGCCACGACACGCTCGCGCCGAGCGCCTACGAGGCCGGGATCCTGCTCGCCCTCCGGGCCACCCGCACCGCGCGCGGCGTCGTCGTCGGGCTCGACCGCCTCATCGACATGGACGGCTCGCGCGAGCGCGCGACGCAGACGGCGCCCACCGGCGCCGCGTCGGGACCCGTGGACGACGGCGGGCCGAGCGGCCAGGCCGCCACCGTCACGAGCGCCTGATGGGGACGCGCATCGGCGTCGCCGTCATGGCGGTGCTCATGGTGCTGTACCTCACGCTGGCCGGCCAGATCGCCGTGCTGCTGCTGATCTCGGGCGAGCCCGTCGGCGTCGTGTTCGGGCTCGCGCTCCTGATCCTCCCGCTCGTCGGCGTGTGGGCGCTCGTGCGCGAGCTGTCCTTCGGCGTGCGGAGCGCGCGCCTGGCGCGGATCCTCGACGGGGAGGGCGGCCTGCCCGTCGCCGACCTGCCCACCCGCGCGAGCGGTCGTCCGATCCGGGACGCCGCCGACGAGGCGTTCCCCGCGTACCAGGCCGAGGTGGAGCAGGATCCCGCCAGCTGGCGCGCGTGGTTCCGTCTCGGCCTCGCGTACGACGCGAGCGGCGACCGTCGCCGGGCGCGCGGCGCGATCCGCCGCGCCATCGCGCTGCATCGCGCCGAGCCTGCCGCCTGACCGACCGGGCTTGCGGCGACGAGCCGCGCCGCAGGTCGCCCGGCCCTGCTCAGCTCTTCGCGAGCAGCCGGTCGATGGCGAGCTCCACCGTGGGGTCGCGGAAGGCGAATCTGTCGGCGAGCAGCTTCTCGGGTCGTGCCGGCTGGCTGGAGAGCAGCAGCTCCTGCCCCGCCTCCTGCAGCGCGAGGCGGATGAGGAACTCGGGCGCCGGCACCAGGTAGGGGCGGTGCATGCGCTTCGCCAGGTACCGCATGAGCCGGTCGGCCATGACGGGCTCGGGGCCGGTGAGGTTCACGGGTCCGGAGACGGACGACGTCAGCAGGTGCACGATGGCGGCGGCCTCGTCGCGGAGGCTGATCCACGGCCAGACCTGGCCGCCGGTGCCGAGCCTGCCGGCGAGCCCGATGTTGGTGAGCAGGCGCAACGGCGCGAGCGCTCCCGCCTGCGCGAGCACGAGCCCGGTGCGCAGGGTGGCGGCGCGGACGTCGGCTGGCGCGTGGAAGGCCTCGGCCTCCCACGCCTCCACGACCTCCGCGAGGAACCCCGCACCGCGCGGCGAGTCCTCCGTGAGGCGCTCGGCAGGGCGGTCGCCGTAGAAGCCCACGGCGGATCCGTTCAGCAGCACCCGGGGCGGGTTCGACGAGGACGCGATCGCGTCGACGATCGTCCGCGTGGCGGAGACGCGCGACGCGCGGATCTCCTCCTGGTACGCCTTCGTCCAGGGCAGCCGGCTGATGGAGGCGCCCGAGAGGTTCACGACGGCGTCCACGTCGTCGAGCACCGCGGGATCCAGGCGCCCATCGGCGGGCTGCCACTCGTGCTCGTCGGGCGAGGACGGTGCGTGGCGCACGAGCGTCTGCACGCGATGGCCGGCGGCGTGCAGCTGGGCCTGCAGCTCGGTGCCGATCGTGCCACCGGCACCCGAGATGAGGACGGTGAGCGGAGCGGGGGATGCGGTGCTGTCGGACATGGTCGAGCCCTTCGTCGGTGCCCACCAGCCTAGGACGCGGCCCCGCGCGGCAGCCGGGAGGAGCCGCGCGCGGGCGCGGTCGGGCCGTCGCGTACAGTGACGGTCGTGCCCCACGATGACATCGCCTTCCGCTCAGACATGACCGTGGAGCTCGTCCGCTCCAGCGCCCACGACTCCGACGTGATCTTCGCCGCGCGCGTCTCCACCGCCGGCGAGAAGACGCTCGAACGCGCGCTCGACGAGCCCGACGGCCTGGACCGCGCCCTCGAGGGCGACGTCGACACCGAGGCCGAGGAGAAGCGGGTCAAGCGCGACCGCGGCCTCATCAACTACCTCATGCGCGACCGCCACGGATCGCCCTTCGAGCACAACTCCATGACCTTCTACGTGCAGGCGCCGATCTTCGTGTTCCGCGAGTTCATGCGGCACCGCATGGCCTCCTACAACGAGGAGTCGGGCCGCTACAAGGAGCTCGACGCCGTGTTCTACGTGCCCGGTCCCGAGCGCAACCTCGTGCAGGTCGGCAAGCCCGGCGCCTACGAGTTCCACGCGGGCACCCCCGAGCAGACCGCGCTCGTGCAGGAGGAGACCCGCCGCACGTCCGCCGAGGCGTACGCCTCCTACCAGCGGATGCTCGAGCAGGGCGTGGCACGCGAGGTCGCCCGCATCGTGCTGCCGCTCAACATCTACTCGTCGATGTACGTCACGCTCAACGCCCGCGCGCTGATGAACTTCCTGTCGCTGCGCACCAAGCACGAGGACTCGACGTTCCCGAGCTTCCCGCAGCGGGAGATCGAGATGTGCGCCGAGAAGATGGAGACCGAGTTCGAGCGGCTCATGCCCCTGACGCACGCCGCCTTCCAGAAGAACGGCCGCGTCGCCCCGTAGCGAAGCCGGGATTGGGCGTCCGTCGCCCGTTACGATGGTGCCCGTGTCCACAGAGAACCCGTTCGGCCAGGTCCTGGTGGCGCTCGTCACCCCGTTCACCGCCGATGGCGAGGTCGACTGGGCGGGCGTCGAGAAGCACATGGACGACGTCATCGTCGCGGGCGCCGACGGCATCGTCGTCACCGGCACCACGGGCGAGACCAGCACCCTCACCGACCCCGAGAAGATCAAGCTCGTCGAGGTCGGCCGGTCCGTGAGCGCGGGCCGCGCGAAGATCATCACGGGCGGCGGATCCAACGAGACCGCCCACGCCATGCAGCTCGCGCGCCAGAGCGAGAAGGCGGGCGCCGACGGCAACATGATCGTCACGCCGTACTACAACAAGCCCACGCAGGCCGGCGTGCTCACGCACTTCCGCATGATCGCCGACGCGACCGACCTCCCCGTCATCCTCTACGACATCCCCGGCCGCACGGGCATCCCGATCCAGTACGAGACGATCCTCCGCGCCGCCAAGCACCCGAACATCCTCGCCGTGAAGGACGCCAAGGGCGACCTCGCGCAGGCCAGTCGCGTGCTCAACCAGACCGGCCTCATGTACTTCGCGGGCGACGACGCGAACGCGCTGCCGACCCTCGCCATCGGCGGCACGGGCCTCATCGGCGTCACCGCCAACATCACCGCGACCCCGTACCGCACCATGGTCGACGCCGTGAACGCGGGCGACCTGGCCGCCGCCACCCACGCGCACCAGCAGCTCGAGCCGCTCGTCCGCGCCGTCATGACGCACGTGCCCGGCACGGTCGCGGCGAAGTACATCCTCCACGGACTCGGCCGCATCGGCAGCCCGCGCGTGCGCCTGCCTCTGGTGGGCCCCGAGGAGTGGGAGGCGGCGCAGATCGAGGACGAGATCGATCCTCTGCGCGACGTCCCCGGCGTCGATTTCCGCAACTTCCGCCCCGACCGCAATGCCGCGGCGGGTGGAGCGCTGCCGCAGGTCGCTGGCACCACGCGCTGACGCGCCCCGAGCATCCCATCGCCGGTCCCCTCGGGCCGCACCGTCACCAGAGGAGCCCCATGCCCCAGGCCGTCTACGATCCGCCGGAGCTCAAGCCCGGCATCCTGCGCATCACGCCGATCGGCGGTCTCGGCGAGATCGGCCGCAACATGACGACGTTCGAGATCGACGGCAAGATCCTCGTCGTCGACTGCGGCGTGCTCTTCCCCGAGGAGCACCAGCCGGGCGTCGACCTGATCCTCCCGGACTTCTCCTCCATCGCGGACCGCCTCGACGACGTCGTCGGCATCGTCCTCACGCACGGCCACGAGGACCACATCGGCGCCGTCCCGTACCTCCTCAAGCTGAAGCAGGACATCCCGCTGATCGGCTCCGGCCTCACGCTCGCCCTCATCGAGGCGAAGCTCAAGGAGCACCGGATCACGCCGTACACGTTCCAGGTGAAGGAGGGCGACCGCGAGCGCCTCGGCCCGTTCGAGCTCGAGTTCGTCGCCGTCAACCACTCCATCCCGGACGCGCTGGCCGTCGCCATCACGACCGAGGCGGGCAGCGTGCTGCACACCGGCGACTTCAAGATGGACCAGCTCCCGCTCGACGACCGGATCACCGACCTCCGCGCCTTCGCGCGCCTCGGCGAGGCCGGCATCGACCTCTTCATGTCGGACTCCACCAACGCGGACGTCCCCGGCTTCACGCCCACCGAGCGGTCCATCGGCCCCGTGCTCGAGGCCGTCATCTCGAAGGCGCCGCGACGCGTCATCGTCGCGAGCTTCTCCAGCCACGTGCACCGCGTGCAGCAGGTGCTCGACGCCGCGCACGCGAACGGCCGGCGCGTCGCGTTCATCGGCCGCTCGATGATCCGCAACATGACCATCGCAGCCGAGCTCGGCTACCTGAAGGTGCCGGAGGGGGTCCTCATCGACTCCAAGAAGGCCGTCAACCTGCCCGACGACCAGATCGTCTACATGAGCACGGGATCGCAGGGCGAGCCGATGGCCGTGCTGAGCCGCATGGCGAACCTCGAGCACCAGATCGAGATCGGGCAGGACGACACCGTCATCCTCGCGTCGAGCCTCATCCCGGGCAACGAGAACGCCGTCTACCGCGTGATCAACGGGCTCACGAAGCTCGGCGCGAACGTGGTGCACAAGGCCAACGCGAAGGTCCACGTCTCGGGCCACGCGGCCGCCGGCGAGCTGCTCTACTGCTACAACATCCTCAAGCCGCGCAACGTCCTGCCGGTGCACGGCGAGTACCGCCACCTGGTCGCGAACCAGCAGCTGGCCATCCAGACCGGCGTGCCGGAGCGCAACACGTTCCTCGCGGAGCACGGCACCGTCCTCGACATGAAGGACGGGCACGTGCGCGTCACGGGCCAGCTCGACGTCGGCTACGTCTACGTCTACGTCGACGGCTCGACGGTGGGAGAGATCACCGACGCCGACCTCAAGGACCGCCGCATCCTCTCGGAAGAGGGGTTCGTCACGATCTTCGTGGTGGTCGAGCCGCAGACGGGCAAGGCCATCATCGGCCCCGAGATCGAGGCCCGCGGGTTCGCCGAGGACTCCAAGGTCTTCGACAGCGTCAAGCCGCTCGTCGTCAAGGCGCTCGCGGAGGCCGCGGCCAACGGCACGCGCGACACGCACGCGTACTCGCAGGTCGTGCGGCGCACGGTCGGGCGCTGGGTCAACTCGTCGCACCGCCGCCGCCCGATGATCATCCCGGTGGTCATCGAGGCGTAGGCCGCACGCCGGGAGGCCGGAGCGGATCCAGGAGGGGGCGGGGGAGACCCCGCCCCCTCCTGACGTACCGGCGGGACGGTCCGCGCGGCCCCCGCTCGGGGGTGGGCATGTCATCCCCGTAGGCGAAGCGCCGCGCACGGCGCCGCCCCTAGCGTCGGAGGTGACCGGACGGGCCGCTGGGGACCGCCGGGGAAGGAGCGGCCGTGGGCATCTGGCGGAGATGGATCCTCCCGATCACGAGGCTCGTCGTGCTGGCCGCCATCGCGGTGGCCCTCGTGCGCATGGCGTTCTTCGGGACGACGACCGAGGAGGTCGCCCAGGCGCCGACGGGCTCGGTCGTGGAGTCGCAGGTGCCGGCGTCGATCGCGACCGTGGTCAACGACGTCACGGTGAAGGGCAGCATCCAGCCGGATCCCGACGTGGCCGTGAAGGCGACGCTGCAGGGGAAGGTCTCGAAGCTCGTCGCCGGCCGGGGCGCGACGCTCGCGGCCGGCGACCCGATCCTCGTCATCCGCCAGGAGACGCCGGTGGATCCGGTGATCGCCGCCGACGGCACTGTCACGCAGCCGAAGCCCAAGGTCGTCACCGAGACCGTCACCGCATCCGCCGCCGGGTCGCTCGCGGAGCTCGGCGTGCTCGTCGGCCAGGAGGTCGCCGTGGGCGACGCGGTCGGCCGGATCGCACCCCCACCTTCCGTGCGATGGCCCCGCTCACCGCGGAGGAGCAGTACCGGCTCGTCATGCAGCCGACGACGGCACGGGTCGCGATCACGTCGGGCCCCGCGCCCTTCGAGTGCGCGGACCTGCGCATCGGGCAGCAGGCGGCGGGCGGCGCCGGAGGTGCCGGCTCGACGGGCGACGCGGGTGGCGCGGGTGGCACCGGATCCACCGGTGGCACCGAGTCGGCCTCCACCGGCGCGACCGTCTCCTGCGCCGTGCCGGCCGGCACGCGCGTCTTCCCGGGGCTCGCGGCCGACATCACGATCCCCGCGGGCGAGGCGCCCGACGTGCTGACGCTCCCGACGACCGCGGTCGAGGGCCTCGCCGACACCGGCAACGTCTGGCTCGCCTCGGACACCGGCGAGCCGGAGGAGCGCGCCGTCGGCCTGGGCATCAGCGACGGCGAGATGGTGCAGATCACCTCGGGCCTCGCGGAGGGCGACATGGTGCTCGAGTTCGTGCCCGGCGCGCCCGTCCCCGAGGACGAGGCGATGATGATGCAGGGCGGGTACGGCGGATGAGCCTGATCCGCCTGGAGCAGGTGACCCGAACGGTCGAGCGGCCGGACGACGAGCCGCTGACGATCCTGCACGGCGTCGACCTCGACGTGTCCGTCGGCGACCACGTCTCGATCGTGGGCCGGTCGGGATCGGGCAAGTCGACGCTGCTGAACATCCTGGGTCTGCTCGACACCCCCACCACCGGCGAGGTCTTCCTCGACGACGTGCCCATGGCCCGCGTCTCCGGATCCCGGCGTGACCGGGCCCGCGGCGGCGACATCGGCTTCATCTTCCAGCAGTTCAACCTGCTGCAGGGACGCACGGCCCGCGAGAACGTGATGACACCGCTGCTCTACTCGACCGGCCGCACGTTCTGGCGGCGCGCGTCGATCGCGGCCGACATGCTCGAGCGGGTCGGCCTCGGCCACCGCATCGACTCCATGCCGGAGACCATGTCCGGCGGCGAGCAGCAGCGCGTCGCCATCGCCCGTGCCCTCGTGCGCTCGCCGCGGCTGATCCTCGCGGACGAGCCGACCGGCGCCCTCGACATCGAGACCGGCGCCACCGTGATGACCCTGCTCGCCGAGGTCGCGCACGCGTCCGGCGCGGCGCTGGTGACCATCACGCACGACCCGACCGTCGCGGCCCGCGCGGATCGGCACCACCGCCTCGAGGCGGGTGTCCTCGCGCCCGCCGAGGCCCTCACCCGCGGGGTGCTCGCATGAGTGGCTGGCTGTCGCGCACGGCGACCGGTCTCGTGGGCGCGGTCGTGGAGGCATGGGCCGAGCTGCGGATCCACCGCACGCGCGTGATGCTGTCGCTCATCGGCGTCGCGGTCGCGGTGGCGGCGATCACCTCGGTCGTCGGCCTCGGCGCGGTGGTGCAGCAGTCGCAGACCGAGCAGATGGAGCGCCAGTCGGGCCGACCCGCCGCGCTGTCGGTGTCCGCGTACTCCGCGACCGGGTCAGGCCTGTCCTACGCCGAGCAGCGCACGCTCCTCGCGGACGTCGCCGACCGGTACGGCATCACCTGGTCGACGATCATCGGCTCCACGACGGTGCCGGTCGACTTCGCGCGCGGCCGGGTGCAGGTCCAGACGGTCGTGGTCGACCGGGACTACGGCCAGATGCGTCGCGTCGACGTGACGGATGGCCGTTGGTTCGTCGAGCGTGACGGCGAGCGCCTCGCGCCCGCGCTCGTGGTCAACCCGGCGTTCCTGGCGGAGCTCGGGTCGCCCGAGATCGCCGCGCACCCCTCCGCCGTGCTGCACGGCGAGCGGTCCGACCTCGTGGGCGTCGTCGTGGGCACCGTGCCCGCGCTGTACGCGGAGGAGCCGCCGACCGTGTACCTGCAGGCGTCCGACGCCGAGCGCCTGATGTCCGACGACGCGCTCGACGCGATGGCGCCGCAGTCCGAGTTCTGGGTGCCCGAGGCGGAGGCCGACGCGCTGACCGCGGCCATCACCTCTCAGGTGGCGGCGACCGCGCCCGAGGGGTGGGAGGTCAGCGTCGGCCGCAGCGACTGGGGGACCTACGACTACGACCCGCTGCTGGCCGTCAAGATCCTCGTCGGGGGAGTGGCGGGCCTCGTGCTCCTCCTCGGCGCGCTCGGCCTCGTGAACATCTCGCTCGTGACCGTGAAGCAGCGGATCCGCGAGATCGGCGTCCGCCGCAGCTTCGGCGCGAGCGCGGGGCGCGTGTTCTTCGCGGTGATGATGGAGAGCGTCGTGGCGACCGTGGCGGCCGGGGTCGTCGGGGTCATGGCCGCGGTGGCGATCGTGAAGAACCCGTGGATCCTCTCGTTCGTCGCCTCGGGTGTCACCGAGTTCCCGCCGTTCCCGCTCTCGGCGGCGCTCCTCGGGCTCGGCGCGTCCCTGGTCGTGGGCGCGATCGCGGGTCTGCTGCCCGCGCTCGTGGCGGTGCGCGTGTCCGTCATCGATGCGATCCGCTACTGATGCCGCGGCCGGGCGGGGAGCGTCGCGCCCGGCCAGGCGTCCCGTCGGCGACGGCGGTGCGGGATAACGTGGGTCGCATGGCTACGAGCACCAGGTCGACCAGCCGCGCCGGGAAGACTTCCTCGGGCGCGCCGCGCGCAACGCCCCCGCGCAAGGGCCGTACCGCCGAGACGAAGCAGCAGACCGTCGCCTACCCCGTGCAGTCGGAGCGGCGCGGCCCGCTCGTCGCCGCGTGGATGGGCCTCGCCCACGCCACAGGCGCCCTCTTCCGCGCCCTCGGTCCCGAGAAGCTCGCGAAGGAGGAGCGCCGCGACGGCATCCCCTTCCTCCTGGTGGTGCTCGCGATCGCGGGCGTCGTCGTCGAGTGGTTCAACCCGCTCAACGACGTGGCCATGGCCTTCGACGCGTACACGTTCGGGGGGCTCTTCGGCCGGGTGGCCTTCGCGTTGCCCATCGTCATGGTGCTCCTCGCCCTCTGGCTCTTCCGCCACCCGTCGTCCGTGAGCGACAACGGCCGGATCGGCGTGGGCGTCTCGCTCTTCCTGGTCTCCATCGCCGCGCTCTGCCACATCTTCAACGGGGCGCCGGATCCGCGCGACGGCATGCTCGCTCTGGCCCGCGCCGGCGGCGTCCTCGGCTGGGTGCTCGCCGCGCCGCTGTCCCTGCTCATCACGTCGATCGGCGCGGGCGTCGTGGCGGGGATCCTCCTGGTGCTCTCCCTCTTCATCATCACCCGCACGCCGCCGAACCGCGTCGGCATGCGGCTGCGCGAGCTGTACTCGTACCTCTTCGGCGCGCCGCCGGTGGACGAGGAGCAGCGCGCCGCCGACCGCGCGGCCCGCAAGGCGCAGGCGACCGAGCAGGTCGAGCTCGAGGGGCTGGACGACGACGGCCCGGTCGACACCGACAGCCTCCCGTGGTGGCGCCGCAACCGCAGCCAGCGCGAGGACGCGCCCGCGTTCGACAGCCCGGTGCTCGCGCCGCACGCCGGATCCGACGACGAGGTCGTCCGGGGTGCCGCCGCCGAGGCGCCCACGACCGTGATCGACCGCACCGTGGATCCCGACGCCTCCCGCCCGGAGCCCGGCGCCTTCGCGGGAGACGACGCCGCGACCCGCCGCATCGACCTCGACGCACCCGTCGACGCCACGGCCACCGCGATCCTGCCCTCCGTCCCCGTGCACCCCACCGGCATCCGCGACGACGACGAGCCCGCCGTCCTCCCCGGCTTCGAGGACGACGGATCCGACGCCCCGATCGTGTCGGGGGAGTCCGACACCCCGCAGGCGCCCTACCGCCTGCCCGCCGCGAGCACCCTCGCGCCCGGCACGCCCGCGAAGTCGCGCTCGTCCGTCAACGACGAGGTGGTGCGTGCGCTCACCGAGGTGCTCACGAACTTCCAGGTCGACGCGACGGTCACGGGCTTCTCGCGCGGCCCGACGGTCACGCGCTACGAGCTGGAGCTCGCGCCCGGCGTCAAGGTGGAGCGCGTCACGGCGCTCGCGAAGAACATCAGCTACGCGGTCGCCTCCAACGAGGTCCGCATCCTCTCGCCCATCCCGGGCCGCAGCGCCATCGGCGTGGAGATCCCGAACACCGACCGCGAGATCGTCTCGCTCGGCGACGTGCTCCGCTCGTCCGCCGCGACGAACAGCGCGCATCCGATGACCATCGGCGTCGGCAAGGACGTCGAGGGCGGCTACGTCATCGCCAACCTCGCGAAGATGCCCCACCTCCTGGTGGCGGGATCCACGGGCTCCGGCAAGTCGAGCTTCGTCAACTCCATGATCACGTCGCTCCTCATGCGCGCGAAGCCGAGCGATGTGCGCATGGTGCTCATCGACCCGAAGCGCGTGGAGCTCACCATCTACGCGGGCGTGCCGCACCTCATCACCCCCATCATCACCAACCCGAAGAAGGCGGCCGAGGCGCTGCAGTGGGTGGTGAAGGAGATGGACATGAGGTACGACGACCTCGCCAGCTTCGGGTTCCGCCACATCGACGACTTCAACAAGGCCGTCACGAGCGGATCCATCGTGCTGCCGGAGGGCAGCGAGCGGACGCTCCGTCCCTACCCGTACCTCCTCGTGGTGGTCGACGAGCTGGCGGACCTCATGATGGTCGCGCCCCGCGACGTCGAGGACTCCATCGTCCGCATCACGCAGCTCGCACGCGCCGCCGGCATCCACCTCGTGCTCGCCACGCAGCGCCCGTCGGTCGACGTCGTCACCGGCCTCATCAAGGCCAACGTGCCCTCGCGCCTCGCGTTCGCGGTGTCGAGCATGACCGACTCCCGCGTGATCCTCGACCAGCCCGGCGCCGACAAGCTCATCGGCCAGGGCGACGGCCTCTTCCTCCCCATGGGCGCCAACAAGGCCGTCCGCGTGCAGGGCGCGTGGGTGCAGGAGGCGGAGATCGCCAAGGTCGTCGAGCACGTGACGCGCCAGGCGCGACCCGAGTACCGGCAGGACGTCGCGGTCGCCGCGGAGCGCAAGGAGATCGACGCGGACATCGGCGACGACCTCGAAGTGCTGCTCGCGGCCGCCGAGCTCGTCGTCAGCACGCAGTTCGGATCCACGTCGATGCTGCAGCGGAAGCTCCGCGTCGGGTTCGCCAAGGCCGGACGCCTCATGGACCTGCTCGAGGCGCGCGAGATCGTCGGCCCGTCCGAGGGATCGAAGGCGCGCGACGTGCTCGTCTCGGCCGAGCAGCTCCCGGGCGTGCTCGCGACGCTCCGCTGGGAGACGCCCGCGGCCGCACCGGCGCCCGCGGCTGCCCCGGCTCCGGCGCCCGTCCCGGACGCGGACGACGGGAACCGCTACCCGTCGGATCCGCTGCACAAGGACCTGGACGCGTACGAGCAGGTGGAGGCCGAGGGCGACGACGACGCCTGGGGCCTCACGGGGAGGGACTGACCCGTGGCCGATCGGAGCGCATCGAGCGTGCCGGGCACCGGGGCACCGCGCGTGTGGCGCGCGGGCGACTCGCCGGCGAGCCCGTGGAACGTCGCCAACGTCCTCACGATCGTCCGGATCCTGCTGGCCCCCGTCTTCGTCGTCCTGCTCGCGGCCGACGACGGTGCCGACGGCCCGCTCCGCTACGCGGCGGCCACGCTCTTCATCCTCGCGATCGCGACCGACGGGGTCGACGGGCACATCGCCCGCAGCCGCAACCTCGTGACCGACCTCGGCAAGCTGCTCGACCCCATCGCCGACAAGGTGCTCACGGGTGCCGCGCTCGTGATGCTCTCGGTGCTCGGCGAGTTGCCCTGGTGGGTGACCATCGTGATCCTCGTGCGCGAGCTCGGGATCACGGCGTACCGCTTCGCCGTGCTCCGCGATCGCGTCGTCGCGGCGTCGCGCGGCGGCAAGCTGAAGACGGTCGCGCAGGCCGTGGCGATCAGCGTCGCGCTGCTGCCGCTCTGGGATGTCGTCGGGGACGGCATGCACGTCGTGAACACGGTGCTCATGTCGATCGCGTTCGTCCTCACGGTCCTCTCCGGCCTCGACTACATGCGCCAGGCGCTGCGGGCGGAGCGCGCCTCATGAGCTCGCCCGATGACCTGACCGACGAGCAGCTCGCCGAGCGCGTCATCGCCGCCCTCGTGGCGAGCGGCCGTCGCATCGCCGTCGCGGAGTCGCTGACGGGCGGCCTCCTCACCGCCGCCCTCGTCGGCGTCCCGGGGGCCTCGCGCGCGCTCCTCGGCGGCATCGTCTCCTACGACACGGCCCTCAAGCGCACGATCCTCGGGGTCGACTCGTCGATCCTCGCGGTCCACGGCGCGGTCCACCCGGACGTGGCCCGGCAGATGGCCCGCGGCGTGCGCCAGACGTGTGCGATCGACGGACGCCCCGCCGACGTCGGCGTGTCCACGACCGGCGCCGCGGGACCTGATCCCCAGGACGGCCAGCCCCCGGGCACCGCCTTCGTCGGCCTCTCCATCGACGGCGACTCGCGCGCCATCGCGCTCCACCTCGACGGCGACCGCCAGGCGGTCCGCGCGGGCGTCGTCCGCGCGGCCCTCGCGACCCTCGTGGACGCGCTGGGATCTGGCGGGAACAACTGATGCGGCTCCCGCGTTGTCGTAATCACGTTCACAAGCAATGCCCAGTGCCCCTGCTTAGCCTGAGTCCTCGGCCAGATGCTCACCCATCAGCCCCGGACCTCCGGTTCGATCAGGCACCAGGCGCAACGAGGAGGCTCCCGTGGTACTAGTCCGTCAGGAGATCGGCGACGTCCTTCGGGACTTCCGCCTGCAGAAGGGGCGCACGCTCCGCCAGGTGGCCAGCAAGGCCAGCGTCGCGCTCGGCTACCTCAGCGAGGTCGAGCGGGGACAGAAGGAGGCGTCGAGCGAGATCCTCGCATCCGTCGCCGACGCACTCGACACCCCCATCTCCGTCATCATGCGCGAGGTGGGCGATCGCCTCGCCGTCATCGAGGGCCTCAACCCCATCCCGGACACCATCCCCGACGACCTCGTCGCCGGTTTCGACAGCGATCTCGTCGCGCGCTGATCCCCTCCTCACGACCTCCCGCCCCGCCCGTCCTCGCGACGGGCGGGGCGTCGTCGTCGAGACGGCAGCGGGTAGCGTGGTCGGCATGCGACTGAGCGAGTTCCAGCGGGCCGTCTCCGACGAGTTCGGCTCCGGCTACGGGCCGGTGCTCGTCTCTGATCTCGTGCTCGGCGAGCTCGGCGGCCGCACGAGCGCGCAGGCGCTGAAGGACGGGACGCCCGCCCGTGAGGTGTGGCTCGCCCTCTGCCGTGCGCAGGACGTGCCGCGCTCGCGCTGGAACGGCGCAGGGGTGCCCGAGCCGCGGGCCTGACGCCTCCCGCCCCCTGATCGCACCGGATCCGCCCCCGACGCGCGGCGCGCCGTTCGAATATTCCTTCGAACGCGCGTAGTCTCCCCACAGGAGCGATTCGAAGCGCGGACTGCACAGGTCCGGCCCCTCCGGCAGCGATGTCGGCGGCGCCGCATAACGTGCACCTCGCGGAGATCACCCGTCGCCTTGTCGGCACCGGACCCCGCGGCCAGCGGGAGCGGAGCGACAGCCTGCAGGCAACCCACCTTCGACACGAGGAGCACCCCATGGCATCATCGGCAGACCGCGAGAAGTCACTCGAGACCGCGCTCGCACAGATCGACCGGCAGTTCGGCAAGGGCTCGGTCATGCGACTGGGCAGCGACGAGCGTGCGCCTGTCGCCGTCATCCCCACCGGCTCCGTCGCGCTGGACGTGGCGCTCGGCATCGGTGGGCTCCCGCGCGGACGCATCGTCGAGATCTACGGCCCGGAGTCCTCGGGAAAGACCACGCTCACGCTGCACGCCATCGCCAACGCGCAGCGCGCCGGCGGCATCGCGGCGTTCATCGACGCGGAGCACGCGCTCGACCCGGAGTACGCGAAGAAGCTCGGCGTCGACATCGACGCGCTCCTCGTCTCCCAGCCGGACACGGGTGAGCAGGCGCTGGAGATCGCCGACATGCTCGTGCGCTCCGGCTCCATCGACCTCGTCGTCATCGACTCCGTCGCGGCGCTCGTGCCGCGTGCCGAGATCGAGGGCGAGATGGGCGACTCGCACGTGGGCCTCCAGGCGCGCCTCATGTCGCAGGCGCTCCGCAAGCTCACCGGTGGGCTCAACCAGACGCAGACCACCATGATCTTCATCAACCAGCTCCGCGAGAAGATCGGCGTGTTCTTCGGCAGCCCCGAGACCACCGCGGGCGGCAAGGCGCTCAAGTTCTACGCGTCGGTCCGCCTCGACATCCGCCGCATCGAGACCCTCAAGGACGGCACCGACGCGGTCGGCAACCGCACCCGCGTCAAGGTCGTCAAGAACAAGATGGCGCCGCCCTTCAAGCAGGCGGAGTTCGACATCCTCTACGGCACGGGCATCTCCCGCGAGGGCAGCCTCATCGACTTCGGCGTCGAGCACGAGATCGTCCGCAAGTCGGGCGCCTGGTACACGTACGATGGCGACCAGCTGGGCCAGGGCAAGGAGAATTCGCGCAAGCACCTCCTGAACAACCCGGAGATCGCGGCGGAGATCGAGCAGAAGATTAAGGTCAAGCTCGGCCTCGTGAAGGACCCGAACGCCGACGCAGCTGCCGCGGCCGACGCCGCGCCGGCTCCCGTCGTGGCCGTGGCGCCCAAGGCGTCCGCACGCAAGAGCGCCTGACCCGGCGCTCCCTCGGCGGGGTGCGTCCCACGACGCACCCCGCCCCCGCACGACACCGGCCCGACAGTGCCGTCTCGCTCCGCGTGACGCACGTCCGGGCCTCCTGAGGACGGAAGCACCATGGTCAGATTCCCCTCCGAGGGCGAGCAGGGCACGGGCCCCGGGCCCGATGAGATCGCGCCCGTCGCGTCGCTCGCCGACCGGCGTTCGCGTCGAGCGGCCGCCCGACCGCTCGTGGCGTCCACGCCGCCCGTGGACGAGCCACCCGCGCCGCACGTCGAGCCGACGCATCCGTCACGGGGACGCTCGGTCACGGAGGTCGACGGCATCGTGACGATCGGCGCGGCCGTCGACGCGTCGGAGGCCGGTCGCGCCCTCGCCGCCCAGGAGCGCATCGCGGAGGCGCGGCGCGTCCTCGCGGAGGCCGAGGCGCAGGCGGCACGAGGCAGCGGTGACGCGGTCGGCGCGTTCCCGGAGGTGCCTCCGGCCGAGGATGGGCCTGCGGACGACCCGACCCCCGCCGCGTGGCGTGCCGAGCAGGAGCGTGCCGAGCGTGCGCGCGCCAAGGCCGAGCAGGACGAGGCGTACCGGCAGGACATGCTCCGGCTCGAGGAGGACCGCGTCGAGGACGAGCGCCGCGAGGCGGAGGCCGAGGAGGAGCGCGCAGCGGAACGCACGCCCGAGCGCCAGCGGCGGCGGGCGGACAACGTCCTCGCCAACCGCCTGCGCGGTCGCGGGCTCTCTCTCGCCGAGGCGCGTGAGGTGCTCGACGGCGCGGAGATCGATCCGGACATCGCGGAGGAGACGCTCGCCAGGTACGTGTCCCTGCAGTACATCGACGAGGCCGCGCTCGCGGAGCAGATCCTGCACACGCACCTCGACCGCAAGGGCCTCGGTCGGCGCTCGGTCGAGATGGAGATGCGCCGACGCAAGCTCGATCCCCTGGTCATCGAGGAGGCCATGGCGGAGCAGCCGGACGATGAGCTCGCGCGTGCCACCGAGGTCGCGATGAAGCGCGTCGGGCAGCTCTCCTCCTACGACGACGAGACGGCCGAGCGGCGCCTGACCTCGTTCCTCATGCGTCGCGGCTACGGGGGTGGCGTCGTGCGCGACGCCGCGAAGGCAGCGCTCGCCACGCGACGCGGCTCGTCCCGCGTGCGGTTCCGCTGACCCTCCCCACGGGCGGTGTCGGACGGCTCCGCACGTAGGATCGAGTCATCATGAGCACCGTCGCCGAGCACGTCCGCGCCGCCCCGTCCTCCGTCGACCGGCCCCGGACGTACGAGGTCCGCACCTACGGCTGCCAGATGAACGTCCACGACTCGGAGCGGCTCACCGGCTCGCTCGAGGCCGCCGGCTATGTGTCGGCCGAGGGCGCCGAGGCCGACATCGTCGTCATCAACACGTGCGCCGTCCGCGAGAACGCGGACAACAAGCTCTACGGGAACCTCGGTCACCTCGCCGGTGTCAAGCGCCGGCACGAGGGCATGCAGATCGCGGTGGGCGGCTGCCTCGCGCAGAAGGACCGGGCGACCGTCCTCGAGAAGGCTCCGTGGGTGGATGTCGTCTTCGGCACCCACAACATGGGCGCCCTGCCGACCCTGCTCGAGCGCGCACGACATAACGGCGAGGCGCAGCTGGAGATCCTGGAGAGCCTCGAGACGTTCCCCTCCACGCTTCCCACCAAGCGCGACGAGATCGCGAGCGGGTGGGTGTCCATCTCGGTGGGGTGCAACAACACGTGCACGTTCTGCATCGTGCCCGCCCTCCGCGGCAAGGAGAAGGACCGCCGACCGGGCGACATCCTCGCCGAGATCCAGGCGCTCGTCGACGACGGCGCGGTGGAGGTCACGCTGCTCGGCCAGAACGTCAACTCCTACGGCGTCGAGTTCGGCGACCGGCAGGCGTTCGGCAAGCTGCTGCGGGCCGCGGGCGCCATCGAGGGGCTGGAGCGCATCCGCTTCACGAGCCCCCACCCCGCCGCCTTCACCGACGACGTGATCGACGCGATGGCCGAGACGCCGGCGGTCATGCCGCAGCTGCACATGCCGCTGCAGTCCGGGTCCGACCGGATCCTCAAGGCCATGCGCCGCTCCTACCGGTCCGAGCGGTTCCTCGGGATCCTCGACCGGGTGCGTACGCGCGTCCCGGACGCGGCGATCACGACCGACATCATCGTCGGCTTCCCGGGGGAGACGGAGGAGGACTTCCAGGAGACCCTCCGCGTCGTCGAGGCGGCCCGCTTCTCCTCCGCGTTCACGTTCCAGTACTCCATCCGCCCGGGCACCCCCGCGGCGACGATGGAGGAGCAGGTGCCCGCCGACGTCGTGAAGGAGCGGTACGGGCGCCTCACCGCTCTGCAGGAGCGCATCAGCCACGAGGAGAACCAGCGCGTGGTCGGCCGCACGGTCGAGGTCCTCGTGAGCGCGCACGAGGGACGCAAGGACGGCGACACGCGCCGCGTCACCGGACGCGCCCAGGACGGCCGCCTCGTGCACCTCGACGTGCCCGAGGGCAGCGCCGAGCCGCGGCCCGGCGACGCGGTCGACGTCGAGGTCACCCGTGCGGCGCCGTTCCACCTCATCGCGGACTCGGTGGACGGCGCCCCGCTGCGCATCCGCCGCACCCGCGCAGGCGACGCATGGGAGCGGGCACAGGCCGACTCCTGCGGCGTGCCGACTCCGGCGACGGGCGCGAGCGCTGGCGCTGCGCCGCGCGTGTCGCTCGGACTGCCGACGCTCCGCGTGCCGACGACAGCTTCGACGTCCGCGCCCGTGGGCGACGGGTCCGCGCACCCGCGACACCGCGCGTGACCCCGATCGTCGCGGTCGTCGGCGCCACCGGCACCGGCAAGTCCGCGCTGTCCCTCGACATCGCGGAGCGGCTGCGGGCGGAGGGCCGCGCCGCGGAGATCGTCAACGCCGACGCCATGCAGCTCTACCGGGGGATGGACATCGGCACGGCCAAGCTGCCCGAGGTCGGACGGCGCGGCGTGCCGCACCACATGCTCGACGTCCTCGACGTGACCGCGGAGGCCACGGTCGCCGCGTACCAGGAGGAGGCGCGGAGGGCGATCGGCGGCATCCTCGAGCGCGGGGCCGTCCCGATCCTCGTGGGTGGCTCCGGCCTCTACGTCTCGTCGGTGCTCTTCGACTACGACTTCCCGGGGACCGACCCCGAGATCCGGCAGCGCCTGGAGCGGGAGCTCGAGGCGACCGGGCCGGGCATGATCCACCGGCGCCTCCGCGAGCTCGACCCGGTGGCGGCCCAGCGGATCGGCGCGCACAACGGGCGGCGCCTCGTGCGGGCGCTCGAGGTCGTCGAGATCACCGGTCCGCAGCCGGAGCGCGCAACCGCCGAGCCTCGCCCGTGGCATCCCGCGCGGATCCTGGCGCTCACGCTGCCGCGCGAGGAGCTCGTGCCGCGGCTCGACGCCCGCGTGTCCGGCATGTGGCGTGACGGCCTCGTCGACGAGGTCGCCGGGCTGCTGTCCGCCGGGCTGGCCGACGGGGTGACCGCCTCCCGCGCCATCGGCTACGCGCAGGCGGCACGGCAGCTCGCAGGGGAGCTCAGCGAGGAGGAGGCGATGGAGGAGACGCGCGCGCTCACCCGTCGCTACGCGCGCCGGCAGGTGTCGTGGTTCGGCCGCTACGCCGACGCCGTGCGGCTCGACGCGCGCGACGACCGCCTGCTCGAGCACGCGCTCGACGCCCTCCCGGCGGCGCGCCCGTAGGCTGGCGGGATGGCAGACCTGCAGTTCACCAAGGGCCAGGGCACGGGCAACGACTTCGTGCTGTTCGCGGATCCCGCGGGCGAGATCGACCTGACCGACACGCAGGTCCAGGCGCTCTGCGACCGCCACTTCGGCATCGGCGCCGACGGGACGATCCGCGCGGTGCTCTCGAGCCGCATCCCCGAGGGCCGTGCCGCTCTCGACGAGGACCCGGACGCCGAGTGGTTCATGGACTACCGCAACGTCGACGGCAGCCCCGCCGAGATGTGCGGCAACGGCATCCGCGTCTTCACGCTCTTCCTCATCGAGAACGGGCTCATCGAGCTGCCCCCGGGACGCACGGTCCCCATCGGCACGCGCGCCGGCGTGCGCGACGTGCAGCGCAGTGGATCCGGCTTCCAGGTCGACCTCGGCCGCTGGGCGCTCGCGGGCGGCGAGCCGCTCGTGCGCGCCAAGGACCTGCAGGTCGCGCGTCCCGGCCTCGGCATCGACGTGGGCAACCCGCACGTGGTCGTCGCGCTGTCGAGCGAGGACGAGCTCGCGGAGGCCGACCTCGCGTTCGCGCCGCAGCTGGATCCCGAGCCCGCCGAGGGCGCGAACGTCGAGCTCGTGGTGCCCGCGGATCCGCTCATCGTGGACGGTGTGGGCCACATCACCATGCGCGTGCACGAGCGGGGGAGCGGCGAGACGCTGAGCTGCGGCACGGGCGCCGCGGCGGCCGCCCTGGCGATCCGGCACTGGGCCGGCGCCGCCGCGCCGCACCAGTGGCGCGTGCAGCTGCCGGGCGGCGTGCTGGGCGTGCGGATGTTCCCGACCGAGGACGGCGAGCACGTCGGACTCTCCGGTCCCGCCGAGCTCGTCTTCGACGGGGTCGTGGCGCTGGCCTGATCCGATCGTCGTGTCGGCTGGCACGTCGGGAGATCCCGGGCATGCTCGCCGCGGTGGGGCTGGCGGGGTCGGGCTAGGAGTCCGCGCTGCGGTGCACCCGCAGCACCCGGAACCCCTTGTTGGACGCGGCGCGCGTCGTCTCGAGGCCCGCGGGCAGGGCGTCGACCAGCCAGCGCTGCAGCGAGTCGGATCCGAGGTTCCGCTGCACGACCAGCCACGCGTCGGCGTCCGGCGCGAGCCGCGGCATCCAGTCGAGCAGGATCTGGTGCAGCACCTCCTTGCCGACGCGGATCGGCGGGTTCGACCACACGGTCGCGAAGGAGAGGCCCTCGGGAACATCCCCGGGGAGCACGGCGTTGACGTTGTCGAGACCGAGGGACCGGGCGTTCGCCCGCGTCAGCTCGAGCGCCCGCTCGTTCACGTCGACCGCCCACACGGTGGCCGACGGCGCTCTGATCGCCAGATCGAGCGCCACGGGACCCCAGCCGCAGCCCACGTCCAGCAGATGCCCCTCGGCAGGGGGCGCGGGGACGTTGCGCAGCAGCACCAGGGTGCCCTGGTCGACGTGCTCGGGGCTGAAGACACCGCCCGCGGTCTCGACGTCGACCATCCGTCCGCCCAGCTCGACCGTGATCGTGCGGGTGCGCAGGGGCCCGGCCGGCGACGAGGAGAAGTAATGCGCGTCGGCCATGCACGGGACGATACCGGACGCCGACGCTACGATGGGAGCACATGACAACGCACGACGGGCACGACCACGAGCCCGCGGACACGACGACGACGTCCACCGAGAACATCGACCGGGACGACGTCGTCGCGCGCGTCCTCGGCCGAGCGGAGAACCGCTCGGCCGGATACGCCCTCTTCCGCGGATCCGGCGCGCAGGCGCTGTCCGCGGCACCCGACACGGAGCAGGGGTCGGACGGCGACCAGAGCGAGCGCGCCGATCGGCAGGCGCTCCGCCGCGTCCCGGGTCTCTCCACCGAGCTCGAGGACGTCACCGAGGTCGAGTACCGGCAGCTGCGGCTCGAGAACGTCGTGCTCATCGGCGTGTACTCGCAGGGATCCGTCGACGACGCCGAGAACAGCATGCGCGAGCTCGCCGCCCTGGCGGAGACCGCGGGTGCCGTCGTGCTCGACGGACTGCTGCAGCGCCGCCCCACGCCGGACCCCAGCACCTACTTCGGCCGCGGCAAGGCCGAGGAGCTGCGGGCCCTGGTGGCCGCGGTCGGCGCCGACACGGTGATCGCCGACACCGAGCTCGCCCCGAGCCAGCGGCGCGCGCTGGAGGACGTGGTGAAGGTCAAGGTCATCGACCGCACCGCTGTGATCCTCGACATCTTCAGCCAGCACGCCAAGAGCCGTGAGGGCAAGGCGCAGGTCGAGCTGGCGCAGCTCCAGTACCTCCTCCCGCGTCTGCGCGGCTGGGGCGACTCGATGTCGCGCCAGGCCGGTGGACAGGTGGGCGGCGCGGGCGCGGGCATGGGATCGCGCGGACCGGGTGAGACGAAGATCGAGCTCGACCGCCGGCGCATCAACACGCGCATGGCGCGTCTCCGCAAGCAGATTGCGGCGATGAAGCCCGCGCGCGACACCAAGCGCGCGAACCGCGACCGGCACTCCGTGCCGTCCGTGGCGATCGTCGGGTACACGAACGCCGGCAAGTCGTCGCTCCTCAACCGGGTGACGAAGGCGGGCGTGCTCGTCGAGAACGCGCTCTTCGCGACCCTCGACGCGACCGTCCGCAAGACCGAGACCGACCAGGGGCAGCTCTACACGCTGGCCGACACCGTCGGCTTCGTGCGGAACCTCCCGCACCAGCTCGTCGAGGCGTTCCGCTCGACGCTCGAGGAGCTCGCGGACTCCGACGTGCTCGTGCACGTCGTCGACGCGTCGCACCCGGATCCCGGAGCGCAGCTCGCGACCGTGCACGAGGTCATCGCCGAGGTGAACGCGTCGGCCATCCCGGAGATCGTCGTCTTCAACAAGAGCGACCTGGCGTCGGCGGACGACCGCGTCGTCCTCCGGGGCCTCGCGCCGCAGGGCGTGTTCGTCTCCGCGCGCACCGGCGAGGGCGTCGAGGAGCTGCGTCGGCGCATCGCCGAGCTGCTGCCGCAGCCGACCATCGAGGTCGACCTCCTGGTGCCGTTCGAGCACGGCGAGGTCGTCGCCATGCTGCACGACGGCGCCAAGGTGCTCGAGACCTCGTACGTGGAGGAGGGCACGCGCGTGCGGGCGCTCGTGACGGCCGAGCAGCAGGCCCAGGTCCAGGCGTACGCGGTGGCGCCCGCGGCCTGATCCGCGACACCGCACGCAGCAGAGCGGCCGATCCCCTCGGGGACCGGCCGCTTTCGTACGTCGTGCGCGGGGATCAGACGGAGCGCATGACCGCGACGACCTTGCCGACGACCTCCGCGAAGTCGCCGAGGATGGGCTCGAACGCGCTGTTGCGCGCCAGCAGCCAGGTGTGGCCGTCGCGCTGGCGGAACACCTTGACCGTGGCCTCGTCGTCGAGCATGGCCGCGACGATGTCGCCGTTCTCCGCGGTCTTCTGCTGCCGGACGACGACCCAGTCGCCGTCGCAGATGGCCGCGTCGATCATGGAGTCGCCCACGACACGGAGCATAAAGAGGTCGCCCTTGCCGACGAGCTGGCGGGGGAGGGGGAAGACCTCCTCGACCATCTGCTCGGCGGTGATGGGGATGCCGGCGGCGATGCGTCCGACCATGGGCACCATGGCCGCGTCGCCCACCGGGGTCGACGGCTCGCCGCTCTCCGCGGTACCGGTGCCGGGCAGGTCGATGAGGACCTCGAGGGCGCGCGGCCGGTTCGGGTCGCGCCGGAGGTAGCCGGAGAGCTCGAGCTGGTTGAGCTGGTGCGTGACGCTGGAGAGCGACGCGAGGCCGACGGCGTCGCCGATCTCGCGCATGCTCGGCGGGTAGCCCTGGCCGGCGATGGTGCGCTGGATGAACTCCAGGATCGAGATCTGCTTCTCGCTGAGGCTCTTGCGACGCCTCGTCGCGCCGCCTCCCGCTGCTCGCTCGTCCGTCATGCCACGGCCCGCCTCTCGTCGCCGACGCCTCCGCGGCACGGTCGACCCGGCGGGCCGACGCCCTCGCGGGGCGATGTCGGTGGTGCCCGATGGAATGGACACCAGGCACTCGAAACTGTATCCAGTCGACGCACCTCGGACAAACACCTGTTCGAGCGTGTCGTGGGCTCGGCGGCCGGATCGAGGCGATGAGGGCTTGCGGAGGGCTCGTTTCGAATGTATGTTCGGAACACAGCTTCGCACCCGGCTCTCCCGGCCGAGAGCCGGGTGCGAGCTGCCGGACCCGCATCGCATGCCGCACCGCACTGCACCGCCGGGTGCGTCGCATCGACGCCCCACCGTCTTGCACGAGAGGTCACCATGAACACCGCAGCCACCACCCCCGCCGTCACGTCCCCCGCCGTCACGTCCTCCGCATCCGACGCCGCCGTCGCGGAGGCCGCCGTCGTGCCCCGCACGCGCCTGCGCATCACGCGTCGAGGGCGCTTCGTCCTCACCGCACTGGTCGCAGCCCCGCTCGCGCTCGGTGCCGGCCTCGTCGCCCTCAACGGCGGCGCGGCCGTCGCGTCGAAGGACGCCGCGGGCACGACGTTCGAGTACGTCACCGTCTCGAGCGGCCAGTCCCTGTGGGACCTCGCCGAGGAGATCGCGCCGTCGGCCGACCCGCGGGACGTCATCGCCTCGGTCGTCGACCTCAACCGGCTGCCTACCTCGGACGTCGCGGCCGGCCAGCAGCTCGCCGTCCCCGCCCAGTACGCGCACTGATCCTCGGGCGTCGTCGCACGCCCGGCGCGGTCCGTCGTCGCGCTCCCGGTGGCGGCCGGGAGCGCGGCGGCCGGGGTCAACCGATCGGTAGCATAGAAGCCATGAGCACCCTCGCGCGCACCGCGCACGTCACGCGGCAGACCAGCGAGTCCAGCATCGACCTCCGGCTCGACCTCGACGGCACCGGTGCCTCCGAGATCAGCACGTCGGTGCCGTTCTACGACCACATGCTCACCGCGTTCGCGAAGCACTCGCTCACCGACCTCACGGTCACCGCCACGGGCGACACGCACATCGACGTGCACCACACCGTGGAGGACATCGGGATCGTCCTCGGTCAGGCCATCCGCGAGGCGCTCGGCGACAAGTCCGGCATCGCGCGCTTCGGCGACGCGCTCGTGCCGCTCGACGAGGCGCTGGTGCAGTCGGTCGTCGACATCTCCGGCCGTCCGTTCCTCGTCCACTCGGGCGAGCCCGCCGGGTTCGAGATGCACCTCATCGGCGGTCACTTCACCGGATCCATGGTCCGGCACGTCTTCGAGGCCATCACCTTCCACGCCGGGCTCACCGTCCACGTCACCGTGCTCGGCGGCCGCGACCCGCATCACATCGCCGAGGCGGAGTTCAAGTCGTTCGCGCGCGCCTTCCGCCAGGCGAAGGAGCTCGACCCGCGCGTGTCCGGCATCCCGTCCACGAAGGGCGCGCTGTGACGCGCCCCTCGGTCGTCGTCCTCGACTACGGGAGCGGCAACGTGCACTCCGCCGTCAAGGCGCTCGAGCTGGCCGGCGCCGACGTCGAGCTGACGGGAGACCCCAGGCGGGCGCATGAGGCCGACGGACTCCTCGTCCCGGGTGTCGGGGCGTTCTCCGCCGTCATGGCCGCGTTGCGCGCTGCCGGAGGCGACCGCGTGGTCGACCGCCGTCTCGCCGGCGGACGTCCCGTCCTCGGCATCTGCGTCGGAATGCAGGTCATGTTCGACCGCGGGGTCGAGCGCGACGTCGACGTCGCGGGCCTGGGGGAGTGGCCCGGCACGGTCGACCGGATCCAGTCCGACGTGCTCCCGCACATGGGCTGGAACAGCGTCGAGGTCCCCGAGGGATCCGCGCTGTTCGCCGGCCTCGAGGAGGAGCGCTTCTACTTCGTGCACTCGTACGCCGCACGCGCCTGGGGCATCGACCCGCTCCCGCCGCTGCCCGCGCCCCGCGTCACGTGGGCTACGCACGGCGAGCGGTTCGTCGCCGCCGTCGAGAACGGCCCGCTCACCGCCACGCAGTTCCACCCCGAGAAGTCGGGCGCAGCGGGGATCCGGCTGCTCGCGAATTGGCTCGGCACCCTCCGCGCCGCCTGACCCGCCCGACCCGCCGTCCCCGCGCGGCATCCCGCACGTCCGAGCCCATCGATGGAAGGCCCCCATGAGCGAGTTCACCAGCACCCCCCGTCTGACCCTGCTGCCCGCCGTTGACGTGGCGGGCGGCCAGGCCGTGCGGCTCACGCAGGGCGCGGCCGGAACCGAGACCGGCTACGGCGATCCCGTCGACGCCGCCCGCGACTGGGCGGAGCAGGGTGCCAAGTGGCTCCACCTGGTGGACCTCGACGCCGCGTTCGGCCGCGGCGACAACCTGTCGGTCATCTCCCGCGTGATCCGCGCCATCGACGGCGTGCAGATCGAGCTGTCCGGCGGCATCCGCGACGACCGCTCTCTCGACGTCGCGCTCGAGAGCGGCGCGACGCGCATCAACCTCGGCACCGCGGCGCTGGAGAACCCCGAGTGGGCCGCGAGCGTCATCGCGCAGCACGGCGAGGCCGTGGCGGTCGGGCTCGACGTCCGCGGCCGCACGCTCTCCGCGCGCGGCTGGACGCAGGACGGCGGGGACATCTGGGAGGTGCTCGAGCGCCTCGAGGACGCCGGGTGCGCTCGTTACGTGGTCACCGACGTCACCAAGGACGGCACGCTCCAGGGCCCGAACCTCCAGCTGCTCCGCGACGTGCTCGAGCGCACCGAGCGCCCCGTGGTCGCGTCCGGCGGCGTCTCGAGCCTCGACGACATCCAGGCGCTGCGCGAGCTCGTGCCGCTCGGCCTCGAGGGCGCCATCGTCGGCAAGGCCCTCTACGCCGGTGCGTTCACGCTCGGCGAGGCGCTCGACGTCGCCGGGGAGCGATGACCGGATCCACTCCGCACGCCGACTCGGCCGGGACCCCCTGGGCGGGCCGGTCGTTCGAGCCGACCCCGTTCCCGGATGACGACGGCTCCGCGCCGCCCGCGGTCGCCGAGGCGCTCGCGCGGCACGGTCGCGGCGAGGCCGGGCAGGCGGAGGTCGTGGACGCCCTCCGCGACGCGCGCCTGCTGATCCCGCTGGTCGCCCGGTTGGGCGACGAGGGCGAGGGCGCGCACGGGCTGAGGGCCGACAAGAGCGCCGAGCTGTCGATCATCACGGTCGCCGGTCCCGACGGTCGCACGGTCATGCCCGTCTTCACGTCCGTCGCCGCGATGGGCAGGTGGAACGCGAAGGCGCGTCCGGTGCCGGCCGACGCCGTCCGCATGGCGCTGGCCGCCGCGAGCGAGGAGACCGACCTCGTGGTCGTCGACCCGATGTCGGACACCGAGTTCGTGCTGCGCCGGCCGGCGGTGTGGGCCGTCGCGCGGTCGCTGCCGTGGATCCCCAGCCCCGAGGATCCCGACGTCGCCGCGGCGCTCCAGGCGAGCGTCGTCGAGGAGCCCGCGGTCGTGTCCCTGCGCACGGCGCCGGGTGATCCCCGGGCGCGCCTCGAGGGGCCTGAGCTGATGATCGTGCTCGAGCTCGTGGACGGGCTCGACCGCACGGCGCTCGATGCGCTGCTCGCGCGGCTGCAGGGGGAGTGGTCGCGGAGCGCGGTGCTAGCCGACCGCGTCGACAGCATGGGGCTCCGGATCACGTCGGCCGGCTGAGCCGCGCATCGCGCTCCGCCGCCGAGGCCGCCAGGAACCGGAGCGGCGAGGAGCCGGAGCCGCGTACAGCCGGCGCCGTCCGGCGCCGTCCGCCTAGGAGACGGGCCCCGTGTACTTCTCGCCCGGGCCCTTGCCGACGGCGTCGGGGTACGGGGACGCCTCGCGGAAGGCGAGCTGCAGGGAGCGCAGCCCGTCGCGGAGGCTGCGCGCGTGCTGGTCGCCGAGCTCCGGCGATGCGGCGGTGACGAGACCCGCGAGCGAGATGATGAGCTTCCGCGCCTCGGCCAGGTCGGTCTGCGTCGCGGGGTCGTCGGCGAGCCCGCACTTGACGGCGGCGGCGCTCATGAGGTGGACGGCCGTGGTCGTGATGACCTCGACGGCCGAGACCTCCGCGATGTCGCGCGCGTACTGGTCGGCGACGAAGTCGGCGGTGTCGTCGTCGGCGGCGCCCGCGGCGGGGGCGGGCGAGCCGGTCGCGACGTCGGGCTCCTCGAAGCGGTGGACGTGCGCGTCGGTCGGGGTCGTCGCGGGGTCGGGGGTCGGATCGGTCATTTCAGTCCTCGTGCTCGGGGCGGCAGGATGGCGGCGGACGGCGGCGGGACCCGGTCGGCGCCCGCCCTTCCGGGGCGGGCTCGGCGTCTGCTATGCTGATCGACGGCTCCGGGGCTGTCACAGTCCCGGTTCGAAAGAGGATTGATCTCCCACCCGCGCTTGACCGCCTCCTTAGGTTACCGGGTCGATTTCGCTCCCCCGTCCGAACGGCTCCCCTCACCGGGACCGCACGACGGGAGCCCCGCTCAGGCGGGGGCCCCACGGAAGTGCGGGCAAAGGGCGTGTTGCCGAGTACGACGGATCCGTCGCACCCTGGTGAAGAACTCTCCTCGTCTCGAATCCGAGCGGCTCACGAGCCGCCGGGCCACCCGAAGACACGAATAGGAGCAGTCCATCAGCGATCCCCGTACCAACGATCGAATCCGAGTTCCCGAGGTTCGCCTCGTTGGCCCAGCAGGCGAGCAGGTCGGCGTCGTATCCATCGACGTCGCACTCCGGCTCGCGCAGGAAGCCGACCTCGACCTCGTCGAGGTCGCGCCCAATTCCAAGCCCCCCGTGGCGAAGATCATGGACTACGGCAAGTTCAAGTACGAGGCCGCGCAGAAGGCCAAGGAAGCGCGTCGCAACCAGGCGAACACCATCCTCAAGGAGGTGCGCTTCCGCCTGAAGATCGACAAGCACGACTACGAGACCAAGCGCAAGCGCGCCGAGGGCTTCCTGCAGGACGGCGACAAGGTCAAGGCCATGATCCTGTTCCGCGGGCGCGAGCAGTCGCGTCCGGACCAGGGCGTGCGACTGCTCAAGATGTTCGCGGAGGACGTCGCCGAGTTCGGCAGCGTCGAGTCCACCCCCACGATCGACGGCCGCAACATGGTCATGGTCATCGGACCGCACAAGAACAAGTCCGAGGCCAAGGCCGAGGCCAACGCGAAGCGCGACGCCACCAAGGCGAGCGCACGAGAAGCGAGAGAAGAGAACAATGCCTAAGCAGAAGACGCACTCAGGTGCCAAGAAGCGTTTCAAGGTCACCGGCAGCGGCAAGATCATGAAGCAGCAGGCGGGCATGCGACACAACCTCGAGGTCAAGTCCTCCAAGCGCAAGGCGCGACTCAACCAGGACCAGCCCCTGGCCAAGGCCGACATGAAGGTCGCCAAGAAGCTCCTCGGCCGCTAGGCCCCTCGTCGTCCGCGACACCTGAACTCGAATAGGAATCACTGAAATGGCAAGAGTCAAGAGGGCCGTCAACGCCCACAAGAAGCGTCGGGTCATCCTCGAGCGCGCCGCCGGCTACCGCGGGCAGCGCTCGCGCCTGTACCGCAAGGCCAAGGAGCAGGTCACCCACTCCCTCGTCTACGCGTACCGCGACCGCCGTGCGAAGAAGGGCGAGTTCCGCCGCCTCTGGATTCAGCGCATCAACGCCGCCGCTCGTGCGAACGGCCTCACGTACAACCGCCTCATCCAGGGCCTCTCGCTGGCCGGCGTCCAGGTCGACCGTCGCATCCTCGCGGAGCTCGCGGTCCACGAGCCCGCCACCTTCGCGTCGCTCGTGCAGACGGCCAAGACCGCCCTGCCCGCGAACACCTCGGCCCCCAAGGTCGCGGCGAACGCTTAGCACGTCCCACTCCACCGCCGACGGCGCGTCCCCATCAGGGGGCGCGCCGTTAGTGTTGCAGGCATGCTCGACTACCCCCGCTCTCCGCGTGTCCGTGGCGTCGCCAAGCTCGCGAAGCGGGATGCGCGCGCCGACACGGGCCTGTTCCTCCTCGAGGGGCCGCAGGCCGTCTCGGAGGCGCTCGCCTTCCGACCTGACCTCGTCCAGGAGCTGTTCGCGACGCCCACGGCCCTCGACCGCTACCCGGACCTCGCGCGCGCCGTCCGCGAGTCGGGCATCGAGGTCGAGTTCGTCACCGAGGACGTCATCGCGTCCATGGCCGACACCGTCACCCCGCAGGGCGTCGTCGGCGTGTGCCGCCAGTTCCCGACGTCGCTCAAGCAGATCCTCGGCGACGAGCCGCTCCTCATCGCGATCCTCGAGGAGGTGCGCGACCCCGGCAACGCGGGCACCATCATCCGCGCGGCCGACGCCGCGGGAGCCGACGCGGTGATCCTCACGGGCCGCTCCGTCGACCTCTACAACCCCAAGGTCGTGCGCGCCACGACGGGCTCGCTCTTCCACCTGCCGGTGGCGATCATGCCCGAGCTCGACGCCGTGCTCGAGCGGGTCAGGGCCGCTGGGCTGCAGGTCCTCGCCGCGGACGTGAAGGGCGACGACCTCCTCGCGGAGCGCACGTCGGGCGGCCTCGCGGGCCCCACCGCGTGGCTCTTCGGCAACGAGGCCCGCGGCCTCCAGGACGAGCACCTCGCCCTCGCCGACCGCGCCGTCGTCGTGCCGATCTACGGCCAGGCCGAGTCGATGAACCTCGCGACGGCCGCCTCCGTCTGTCTCTACGAGTCCGCGTTCGCCCAGCGCGCCTGACCATCCCGCGTCGGACACCACTCACGCGTCAGCCGTGGCGACCCGCGTCGACACCGCCTCTGATCTGCGCAAACGCGGCCACCGCGTCACGATGGGGTGACGATGCCCCGCGGAAACGCGGACGAAACACCGTCATGGATATGGTGTTCGCATGGAGCAGAGCCCGACGGCGGACCCCGCCTCGCCCGCCGCAGCAGCGGTCGGCGAGCCCCTGGTCGTCGTATCCCACGTCAACAAGCACTTCGGGGACCTGCACGTCCTCAAGGACATCTCGACCACGGTCAACCGCGGCGAGGTCGTCGTCGTCATCGGCCCCAGCGGGTCGGGCAAGTCGACGCTGTGCCGCGCGATCAACCGGCTCGAGACCATCGACGACGGCACCATCACGATCGACGGCCAGGACCTCCCGTCCGAGGGCGCCGAGCTCGCGCGCCTCCGCGCGGACGTCGGCATGGTCTTCCAGTCCTTCAACCTCTTCGTGCACAAGACCGTGCTCGAGAACGTGACGCTCGGGCCCATCAAGGTGCGCAAGCAGGGCAAGGCCGAGGCGGAGAAGCGGGCGATGGAGCTCCTCGACCGCGTCGGCGTCGCCAACCAGGCGCAGAAGATGCCGGCCCAGCTCTCCGGCGGCCAGCAGCAGCGCGTCGCGATCGCCCGCGCGCTGGCGATGGACCCGAAGCTGATCCTGCTCGACGAGCCGACATCGGCCCTCGACCCGGAGATGATCACCGAGGTCCTCGACGTCATGGTCGGCCTCGCGAAGGACGGCATGACGATGATGGTCGTCACCCACGAGATGGGCTTCGCCCGCAAGGCCGCGGACCGCGTGATCTTCATGGCCGACGGCGCCATCGAGGAGGACACGACGCCCAGCGCGTTCTTCGACGACCCGCAGAGCCCGCGCGCGAAGGACTTCCTCTCGAAGATCCTCGCCCACTGACGCGCGGAGGGCACGCGCCCTCCCGCACCCGCATCCGGACGCCGCCGAGGCAGGCGCGTCCGGGCGCCGCACCACCGGCACGACCCGCACCATGCACCTCGCACCACGAGCGATCCCCATCGCGTCCGTCATCCACCTCACCACCCAAGGAACGGGAACCATGAAGAACAGGAAACTGACCATCGCCGCAGCCGCTGCGATCGTCGTCGTCGCCCTCACCGGCTGCGGCGCCGCGGGCAGCGCGTCGAACAGCGGCATCGACGCCGGCACGAACGCTCCCGAGAACGGCGACGGCCCCTACAAGCTCGAGCTCACCGAGAACCCCACCTTCGACGAGGGCACCACGATGGCGCGCCTCGCGGCGGCGGGCGAGATGAAGGTCGGCACCAAGTACGACCAGCCGCTCTTCGGCCTCGCGGGCCTCGACGGCAAGCCCGCGGGCTTCGACGTCGCGATCGCGGCGCTCATCGCCAGCAAGATGGGCATCCCGTTCGACGGCATCACGTTCACGGAGACGGTGTCCGCGAACCGCGAGCCCTTCATCCAGAACGGCTCGGTCGACGCGGTCGTCGCGACCTACACGATCAACGACAAGCGCAAGGAGGTCGTGGGCTTCGCGGGACCGTACTACGTCGCCGGCCAGGCGCTCATGGTCCTCGCGGACGACACCACGATCAACACGCCCGAGGACGTGCGCGGCAAGCAGGTCTGCTCCGTGGCCGGATCCACCCCCGCCGCGAACATCGAGGCCACCTTCGGCGCCGTCGTCGTGCCGACCGACGTGTATAGCAAGTGCCTCGACCCGCTGCGCAACGGCCAGGTGTCCGCGGTCACGACCGACAACGTGATCCTCTCCGGCTTCATCGACCAGAACGAGGGCGAGTTCAAGCTCGTCGGCGGCGGCGAGACCTTCACCCAGGAGCCCTACGGCATCGGCATCGCCAAGGGCGACGAGGCGTTCCGCACGTTCATCAACGACACGCTGCAGGAGGCCTACGACGACGGCACCTGGGCGCGCCTGTTCGAGGCGACGGCCGGCACGGTCATCGACACCCCGGAGCCCCCGGCGATCGACCGCTACTAGCCCCACCGGGTCCCGCGTGCGCCGATGCGCGCGCGGGACCCTCCCTCGTCCGGGCGCCCGACCCGGATCCGACCATCGCCCGGCCGCGCCGGGTGCAGACCATAGGAGGTGCGCCGTGGATGTGATCCTCGACAATCTCGACGTGTTCCTGCGGGGGTTCGGCGGCACGCTGCGCCTCCTCCTCACCACGGTGCTGTTCGCGCTCCCGCTGGGGGTCGTGATCGCCGCGATGAGGATCTCGCCCGTCGCGAGCCTCCGCGCCACCTCCACGATCTACGTCGAGCTGCTGCGGAACACCCCGCTGCTGCTCGTCTTCACCTTCTTCAGCGTCGTGATCACCTCGATCTCGGGCGCGCTGCCGTTCATGACGGCCGCGGTGCTCGCGCTCACGCTCTACACGGCGCCGTTCTTCGCCGAGGCGATCCGCTCGGGCATCAACAGCGTGCCCGTCGGCCAGGCCGAGGCCGCGCGCAGCATCGGGCTGACGTTCTCGCAGACGCTCGGGTCGGTGATCCTGCCGCAGGCCGTCCGCACCGTCATCCCGCCGCTGATCAACGTCGTCATCGCCCTCACCAAGAACACGTCGATCGCGGGCGCCTACTTCATCTACGAGCTGTTCAACGTGGGCCGCGACGTCGCGAACGCGAACGGGGACGCGGTCGTCTGGGTGTTCGTGGGCGTCGCGTTCTTCTACCTCATCATCACGGTCCCGCTCGGTCAGCTGGCGGACCACCTCGAGAAGCGAGTGGCGGTCTCCCGATGAGCCAGGTCCTCTACGACGTGCCCGGCCCGAGGGCCCGCCGTCGCTCCCGCGTCCTCTCCGTCGTCACGGGTGCCATCGTCGTGGCCGTGCTCGCCTTCGCCGCCGTGAAGCTGCAGCAGGCCGGGCAGTTCAGCCCCGACATCTGGCTCGTGCTCAACGACCCGCTCGTCTGGCAGCTCCTCCTGCGCGGCCTCGTCGTGGTGCTGCAGTCGGCCGCGGTGGCCGCCGTCCTCGCGATCCTCCTCGGCATGGTGCTCGCGCTCCTGCGCATGAGCGAGCACCGCGTGATCCGCTACGCCGTCACCGTCGTGCTCGAGTTCTTCCGCGGCATGCCCGTGCTGCTGATGATGCTGTTCATCTACCTGATCTTCCCGATCGGGCCGTACTGGTCGGTCGTCACGGCGCTCACGCTCTACAACGGCGCGATCATCGGCGAGGCCCTCCGTTCCGGCATCCTCGGCCTGCCGCGCGGACAGCGCGAGGCGGGGCTGGCGATCGGGCTCCGGCCGCTGCAGAACCGGCTGCTGGTGGAGTTCCCGCAGGCGTTCCGGACGATGCTGCCGATCATCGTCGCCCAGCTCGTGGTGCTCATCAAGGACACCGCGCTCGGCACCATCGTCAGCCTCGTCGGACTCACCAAGCAGGGCGAGCTGATCCTCGAGGCCACGAGCCGGGCCAACTCGCTGCCGATCTTCGTGGTCATGGTGGGCATGTACCTGGTGCTCAACCTCTCGGTGTCGACCATCGCGCGGCGGCTCGCCAGGAAGCGCGGACCGCGCGTCGCGAAGACCGTCGCGGCCGGGACCTCGCAGGGCGCGTAGCCGCGTCGCGTAGCCGCGTCGCGAGGCCGGTCGCGGGCGGGGAGCGCGACCCCCGCTCGGTAGACTCGGGCCTCATGTCCGAATCCCAGATCTCCGAGGAGACCGTCGGCGCCGCCGTGGAGCAGGCGATGGCCGCGCTCGCCGCGACCACCGACTCCGCGTCGCTCGCCCAGGCGCGCTCCGCCCACATCGGCGAGGCGTCGCCGCTCGCCCGGCTGAACGGATCGCTCCGCTCGCTGCCGCCCGAACAGCGCAAGGACGCGGGCAAGCTCGTCGGCCAGTCGCGCGCCCGCGTGACGCAGGCGTTCCAGGCCCGCGAGGCGGAGATCCAGGAGCAGGAGGCCGCCGAGAGGCTCGTCGCCGAGGCCGTCGACGTCACCGCGCTGCCGAGCCGCTGGCGCGCCGGCGCCCGCCACCCGCTCACCATGCTCGAGGAGCGCATCGCCGACATCTTCGTCGGCATGGGCTGGCAGGTGAACGAGGGCCCCGAGCTCGAGAGCGAGTGGTTCAACTTCGACGCGCTCAACTTCCCGCCGGATCACCCGGCGCGCGCCATGCAGGACTCCTTCTACGTGGATCCGACCGACGCGCACCTGGTGCTCCGCACGCACACCTCGCCCGTGCAGATCCGCACGCTGCTCGCCGACGAGCTGCCCGTCTACACGATCGCCCAGGGCCGCACCTTCCGCAGCGACGAGCTCGACGCGACGCACACGCCCGCGTTCCGCCAGATCGAGGGCATCGCGATCGACCGCGGCCTCACCATGGCGCACCTGCGCGGCACGCTCGAGCACTTCGCGCGCTCGATGTTCGGACGCGAAGCGCGCGTCCGCCTGCGCCCCAACTACTTCCCCTTCACCGAGCCGAGCGCCGAGATGGACGTCTGGCACCCGGCCGCCGCGGGCGGACCCCGCTGGATCGAGTGGGGCGGCTGCGGGATGGTGAACCCGAACGTGCTGCGCTCCGCGGGGATCGACCCGGACGAGTACCAGGGCTTCGCGTTCGGCATGGGCACCGAGCGCACCCTCATGTTCCGCAACGACCTCTCCGACATGCGCGACATCGTCGAGGGCGACATCCGATTCGGCGCGCAGTTCGGGATGGTGGTGTAGTCGTGAGGATCCCGATCAGCTGGCTCGGCGAGCACGTCGAGCTCCCCGCGGGGGTCACCCCCGAGGACGTCCACGCGTCGCTCGTGAAGGTGGGTCTGGAAGAAGAGGACGTGCACGCGTTCTCGATCTCCGGCCCCGTCGTCGTCGGGCAGGTGCTCGAGGCGAGCCCCGAGCCCCAGACCAACGGCAAGACCATCAACTGGTGCTCCGTCCGCGTCGCGCCCGAGGGCGCCACGGCCGCCGACGGCGGCGAGGACGTGCGCGGCATCGTCTGCGGCGCGCACAACTTCGTCGTCGGCGACAAGGTCGTGGTGAGCCTGCCCGGTGCGGTGCTGCCCGGCCCGTTCCCCATCAGCGCGCGGAAGACCTACGGCCACGTGTCCGACGGCATGATCGCGTCGTCGCGGGAGCTGGGTCTCGGGGAGGAGCACGACGGGATCCTCGTCCTCTCCACGCTCGGGCTCGACCCCGAGGTCGGCACGGACGCGCTCGCGCTCCTGCACCTCGACGACCAGGCGGTCGAGGTCAACGTCACGCCCGACCGCGGCTACGCGTTCTCGATCCGCGGCATCGCCCGGGAGTACGCGCACGCCACGGGCGCCGCGTTCACCGACCCCGCCGACGCGCTCGCGCTGCTCGCGGCCGACGCACCGGTCCAGGGGGTCGAGGTGCGCGTCGACGACGCCGCCCCGATCCGCGGCCGCGTCGGCGCCGACGTGTTCGTCACGCGCGTGGTCTCCGGCCTCGACCTCTCCCGGCCCACCCCGCCGTGGATGGTCTCGCGGCTCACGCTCGCGGGCGTCCGGTCGATCTCCCTGGCCGTCGACATCACGAACTACGTCATGCTCGAGCTCGGCCAGCCGCTGCACGCCTACGACCTCGATCGGCTGCAGGGCGGCATCGTCGTCCGCCGCGCCGCTGAGGGCGAGACGCTCGTCACGCTCGACGGACGCGAGCGCGCGCTGCACGTCGAGGACCTCGTCATCGCCGACGGCTCGGGACCGGTGGGGCTCGCGGGCGTCATGGGCGGCGCGGCCACCGAGATCGGCGCGGGCACGAGCCGCGTGCTGATCGAGGCGGCGGGCTTCGACCCGGTCTCCATCGCGCGCACCGCTCGCCGGCACAAGCTGCCGAGCGAGGCGTCCAAGCGCTTCGAGCGGGGCGTGGATCCCCGCATCGCCCCCGCCGCCGCCGCACGCGCGGTGCAGCTCCTCGAGGAGCTGGCCGGCGGCCACGCGGAGGGCCTCGGCTCGATCCTCGACACGACCGCCCCGCGCGAGGCCGTCGAGCTGTCGCTGGCGTACCCGGCGTCGCTCGTCGGCGTCGACTACACCGCGGACGAGGTGCGCCACGCGCTCGTCGACGTTGGCTGCGCGCTCGAGGAGCGCGACGGTGTGCTCGTCGTCACGCCGCCGACGTGGCGTCCGGACCTGCGCCACCGCGCCGACCTCGTGGAGGAGGTCGCGCGCATCGTCGGCTACGACCGGATCCCCGCCGTGCTGCCCGTCGCACCCCCCGGCCGCGGGCTCACCGCCGCGCAGCGCCTCCGTCGTCAGGCCTCGATCGCGCTTGCCGCGGGCGGGCTCACCGAGGTGATGGGCTCGCCGTTCGCGTCCGAGGCGCAGAACGCGCGCTTCGGCGCGGCCGATCGCGACGACGCCCCTGCGGTGCGCCTCGCGAACCCGCTCGACGTCGCGTTCCCGTTCCTCCGCCGCTCGCTGCTGCCGGGGCTCGTCGACATCGCGCGGCGGAACCTCTCGCGCGGATCCACCGACCTCGCGATCTTCGAGACCGGCACCGTCTTCCTGCCCCGCGCCGGCGTCGCCTACGGCTCTCCCGAGATGCCGCCGGGTGCCGCGCGCCCCGACGCGGACGCGCTGCGGGCGCTCGACGCGGGCATCCCGCCGCAGCCGCGCCACGTCGGCGTGCTGATCCTCGGCGACGCCGTCCCGAAGCAGCCGGGCACCCCCGCGCAGCGCGCGGGCCTCGTCGACGCGCTCGACGCGGTGCGGCAGCTCGCGCACGCGGTGGGCGTGGAGATCCGCTTCGAGCAGGGCGCCCACATCGCCCTGCACCCGGGTCGCACGGCCGCGGTCGAGGCCGTGACCGCCGACGGCCCCGTCATCGTGGGATTCGCGGGCGAGCTCCTGCCCGCGCTCGCCGCCGAGCTCGACCTGCCCGAGCGCGTGGCGCTGGCCGAGGTCGACCTCGACCGGCTCGTCGAGCTCGCGGGCGGCGCCGTCGAGGTGCGCACGCTCACCTCGATGCCCGTCGCCACGCAGGACCTCAGCCTCGTGGTGCCGCTCGACGTCCCGGCCGGGGAGCTGCTCCGCACGGTGGTCGAGGGCGCGGGCGAGCTCCTCGAGACCGCCCGGCTCGTCGACGACTACCGCGGCCCCGGAGTCGCGGACGGCACCCGCTCGCTCACGCTCGCGCTCCGCTTCCGCGCGCCCGACCGCACGCTGACCGCGGCGGAGGCGAGCGCGGCCCGCGACGGATCCGTGCGGCTCGCCGCCGAGCGCTTCGGCGCGGCGCTGCGCGAGTAGCCCGGCGCGCACCTGGCGCGACGCGCGGGCGGGCCCCTCCCGGGAGGGGCCGCCCGCGCTGTCGTCCGGCCTGCCGCCCGGCGGGGCCCCTCCGGCACCGGCACTAGATTTGAGGCATGTCATTCTCAGTCGCCGTCGCGGGCGCCAGCGGCTATGCCGGCGGGGAGCTCCTCCGCCTGCTCGCCGACCACCCGCGCCTCGAGGTCCAGACGCTCACCGCATTCCAGAACGCGGGCGAGCGTCTGCGTGAGGTGCACCCGCACCTCACCTCGTACGCCGACCGCACCTTCGTCGAGACGACGGCCGAGCAGCTGGCCGGCCACGACGTGGTCTTCCTCGCGCTGCCGCACGGCAAGTCGGGCGCCATCACGGCCGAGCTCGACGACCAGACGCTCGTGGTCGACTGCGGCGCCGACCACCGGCTCGTCGACGAGGCCGCGTGGGACGCGTTCTACGGCGGCGACTTCGCGGGCGCCTGGCCGTACGGCCTGCCCGAGCTGCTGCACGCGGAGGAGGGTGGCACCCAGCGCACGCGCCTGTCGGGCGTGAAGCGGATCGCCGTCCCCGGCTGCAACGTCACCGCCATCACGCTCGGGCTCCAGCCCGGGATCCGCGCGGGGGTCATCGAGCCGGAGGACGTGGTCGCCGTGCTCGCCGTCGGCCCGTCCGGCGCCGGACGGTCCCTCCGCACCAACCTGCTGGCGAGCGAGATCCTCGGATCCGCCAGCGCCTACGCGGTCGGGGGCACCCACCGCCACACGCCGGAGATCCGGCAGAACCTCGAGACGGCGGGCGGCGGGCACGTGAGCGTCTCGTTCACGCCCGTACTCGTGCCGATGGCCCGGGGGATCCTCGCCACGGCCACCGCGCGCCTCGCCCCCGGCTTCTCCGCGCACGACGTCCGTGCGGCGTGGGAGCTCGCCTACGCCGACGAGCCCTTCGTGCACCTCCTGCCGGAGGGGACGTTCCCGAACGTGTCCGACGTCACGGGATCCAACACCGCGCTCGTGGGCCTCGCCATCGACGAGGCCGCCGGGCGCGTCGTCACGGTCACGGCCATCGACAACCTGGTCAAGGGCACGGCGGGCGCGGCGATCCAGTCGGCCAACATCGCGCTCGGGCTGCCCGAGGCCATGGGCCTCCCGGTGAACGGGGTGGCCCCGTGAGCGTCACCGCCGCGCGCGGCTTCGTCGCCGGAGGCGTCGCCGCCGGCCTCAAGTCCACGGGCGCGCTCGACGTCGCCCTCGTCCGCAACACCGGGCCGTCGCAGGCCGCCGCGGCGGTCTTCACCAGCAACCGCTGCCAGGCGAACCCCATCCTCTGGTCGCGCCAGGTCATCGGCGACGGCCGGGTGAGCGCCGTCGTCCTCAACTCGGGCGGCGCCAACTGCTACACGGGATCCCGCGGGTTCCAGGTCACGCACGCCACCGCCGAGGCGGTCGGCCGCGCGCTCGACGTCTCCAGCGGCGACGTGCTCGTCTGCAGCACCGGCCTCATCGGCGAGCAGCTCCCGCTCGAGAAGCTCGAGGACGGGGTCGCCCGCGTGGCCGTCGCGCTCGCCGAGGACGGCGGGGACGACGCGGCACGCGCCATCATGACCACCGACACGAAGCCCAAGCAGTCCGTCCGCGCGTCCGACGCCGGCTGGACGGTCGGCGGCATGGCCAAGGGCGCGGGCATGCTCGCGCCGGGCCTCGCCACCATGCTCGTGGTCATCACCACCGACGCCGACCTCGACAGCGCCGCGCTCGACGCGGCCCTCCGCGAGTCCACGCGCGTCACCTTCGACCGCCTCGACTCCGACGGCTGCATGTCGACCAACGACCAGGTCACGCTCCTGGCGTCGGCCGCATCGGGCGTCGTGCCCGACGCCGACGCGTTCCAGGCCGCGCTCACCGCGGTGTGCGCCGACCTCGCCGAGCAGCTCCAGGCCGACGCCGAGGGCGCCGCGCACGACATCGCCATCGAGGTCGTGCACGCCGCATCCGACGCCGACGCCGTCGAGGTGGGACGGGCGGTCGCCCGCAGCAACCTCTTCAAGGCCGCCGTCTTCGGCAACGACCCCAACTGGGGTCGCGTGCTCGCGGCCGTCGGCACCACGGGCGCAGCCTTCGACCCCTACGGCATCGACGTCGCCATCAACGGCGTCGAGGTGTGCCGCGCCGGCGAGCCGCACGAGAGCCGCGACCTGGTGGACCTCCACCCGCGCGCCGTGCACGTCCTCATCGACCTGCACGCGGGCGACGCGACCGCGACGATCCTCACCAACGACCTCACGCACGACTACGTGCACGAGAACAGCGCGTACGCCAGCTGATGGGCGACGCAGACGGGACGGACGTGACCGCCATCGCGCAGCAGGCCGCCGACCGCGACCAGGCGCAGGCGGAGTCGAAGGCCGCGATCCTCATCGAGTCGCTCTCGTGGCTCCAGCGCTTCCACGACCGCATCGTGGTCGTGAAGTTCGGCGGCAACGCCATGGTCGACGAGGAGCTCACGCGCACCTTCGCCGAGGACGTCGTGTACCTCCGCTACGCCGGCCTCCGACCGGTCGTCGTGCACGGCGGCGGCCCGCAGATCAGCGCGATGCTCACGCGCCTCGGCATCGATAGCGAGTTCCGCGGGGGATACCGCGTCACCACGCCCGAGGTCCTCGAGGTCGTGCGCATGGTGCTCACCGGGCAGGTCAGCCGCGACGTCGTGCGCGGCATCAACGCGCACGGGCCCCTCGCGGCCGCCGTCTCGGGCGAGGACGCCGGGCTCTTCACCGGCCGCCGCCGCGGTGCCGTGGTCGACGGCGTCGAGGTCGACCTCGGCCTCGTCGGCGACGTCGTGTCGGTGGATCCCACGGCCGTGCTCGCGCAGCTCGACGCCGGCCGCATCCCGGTGGTCTCCTCCATCGCGCCGGACGAGTCCGATCCCGCCGTGTCGCTCAACGTCAACGCGGACGCCGCGGCTGCCGCGCTCGCCGTGGCCCTCGGCGCCGAGAAGCTCGTGATCCTCACCGACGTCGCCGGCCTGTACCGCGACTGGCCCGACCGCGGATCGCTCGTCTCCGACATCCGCGCCGACGAGCTCCGCGCCCTGCTGCCGTCGCTCGAGTCGGGCATGATCCCCAAGATGGCGGCGTGCCTCGAGGCCGTCGACGGGGGAGTGCCCAAAGCCGCGATCATCGACGGCCGCATCCCGCACTCGATGCTCCTCGAGATCTTCACCACGAACGGAATCGGAACGGAGGTCGTGCCCGCATGACCACGACCCAGCCAGAGCGCCGCACCACCCAGACCGAGAGCGAGTGGTCCGACCGCTTCCAGGCCGCGATGATGCGCTCATCGCCGCCGCCGCTCGCCATGCTCGTCCGCGGCGAGGGCTGCCGCGTGTGGGACTCGACCGGCCGCGAGTACCTCGACTTCCTCGCGGGCATCGCCGTCAACTCCCTCGGGCACGCGCACCCGGCGCTCATCCGGGCGGTCACCGAGCAGGTGTCCACGCTCGCGCACGTGTCCAACTACTTCGCGACGCCGCCGCAGATCGCGCTCGCCGAGCGCCTCCGCCGCATCACGGGCGCCGGCGACACCGGCCGCGTCTACTTCGGCAACTCCGGCGCCGAGGCGAACGAGGCGGCCTTCAAGCTCGCCCGCCGCAACGGATCCGACAGGCGCACGCGCGTCATCACGCTGCAGGGCTCCTTCCACGGCCGCACGATGGGCGCGCTCGCGCTCACCGGGCAGCCCGCGCTGCAGACGCCGTTCCTCCCGCTCCCCGGCGGCGTCGAGCACATCGCGCCGACCCTCGAGGCGCTCGAGGCGGCGATCGACGACACCGTCCAGGCGCTCATCCTCGAGCCGATCCAGGGCGAGGCCGGCGTCGTCGACCTGCCCGCCGGGTTCCTCCGCCGCGCCCGCGAGCTCACGCGGCAGCACGGCGCGCTGCTCATCCTCGACGAGATCCAGACGGGCGTCGGCCGCACGGGCCGCTGGTTCGCCTACGAGCACGAGGGCGTGCGGCCGGATGCGGTCACCATCGCCAAGGGCATCGCGGGCGGCGTGCCGATCGGCGCGCTCGTGGCCTTCGACGCCGCGGCCGACCTCCTGCAGAAGGGCCAGCACGGATCCACGTTCGGCGGCAACCCGCTCGCGACGGCGGCCGGGAACGCCGTGCTCACGGAGATCGAGGACGCCGGGCTCGTGGAGAACGCGCGTGTGCGCGGCGAGGAGATCCGCGCGTCCATCACCGGCCTCGACTCCCCGCTCGTCGCCGAGGTCCGCGGGCGCGGCCTCCTCATCGGCGTGGGCCTCCACCACGAGGACGGCGGACGCATCGCGGCCGCCGCGCTCGGCGAGGGGCTCATCATCAACGCGCCGAACGCCCGCAGCCTCCGCATCGCGCCGCCGCTCATCGTGGGTGACGCCGAGGTGCGCGACTTCCGCGGGCGGTTCGCGCGGGCGCTGGCGCACCTGCGCTGACCCGGGCGGGGAGCCGGCCGATGCGACCGCGCGCGCTCCCCGCCGACCCGTCGGCGCACCCCCGCGCGGGGGTGCCCGCGGACGGATCCGCCCCCGCACGTCCCCTAGGCTTGAGCGATCCCGAGTCCCCCGAGAGCGAGCGATGCGATGACCCGCCACTTCCTGCGCGACGACGACCTGAGCCCGGCCGAGCAGGCCGAGGTGCTCGATCTGGCGGTGCAGCTGAAGCGCGAGCGCTGGTCCGAGCGCCCCCTCGCGGGTCCGCAGACCGTCGCCGTCATCTTCGACAAGTCCTCCACCCGCACGCGCGTCTCGTTCGCCGTCGGCATCGCGGACCTCGGCGGCGTCCCGCTCGTCATCAGCACCGCCAACAGCCAGCTCGGCGGCAAGGAGACCGCGAGTGACACCGCGCGCGTGCTCGAGCGCCAGGTCGCGGCCATCGTGTGGCGCACGTACGCGCAGTCGGGCCTCGAGGAGATGGCCGCGGGAACCACGGTCCCCGTCGTCAACGCCCTCTCGGACGACTTCCACCCGTGCCAGATCCTCGCCGACCTGCTCACCATCCGCGAGCACCGCGGCGACCTCGCCGGCCAGACCCTCGTCTTCCTCGGCGACGGAGCGAGCAACATGGCGCACTCCTACCTCCTCGGCGGCGTCACGGCCGGCATGCACGTGCGCATCGCCGCCCCCGCGGGCTACGTGCCCGCCGCGGTCGTCGTGGCCGACGCCGAGCGCATCGCCGCGACCACCGGCGGCTCGGTCCGGATCCTCGCCGACCCCGTCGAGGCCGTCACCGGCGCCGACGTCGTCATCACCGACACCTGGGTGTCGATGGGCCGCGAGGAGGAGAAGGCCCAGCGCCTGGCCGAGCTCGGCGCCTACCAGGTCACGACCGAGCTCATGGCGCACGCGGTTGACGACGCCATCTTCCTGCACTGCCTTCCCGCCGACCGCGAGTACGAGGTGGCCGCCGAGGTCATCGACGGCCCGCAGTCGGTGGTCTGGGACGAGGCGGAGAACCGCCTGCACGCCCAGAAGGCGCTGCTCGTCTGGCTCCTGCGCCAGTCCTGACGCAGCCCGCACACCCCGAGACACCTCAGCAACGAAACGGAGAACGGCATGGCCGAACGCGTGGTACTGGCATATTCCGGCGGACTCGACACCTCGGTCGGCATCGGCTGGCTCAAGGACGCGACGGGCAAGGAGGTCGTGGCCCTCGCCGTCGACGTCGGCCAGGGCGGCGAGGACATGGAGGTCATCCGGCAGCGCGCGCTCGACTGCGGCGCGGTCGAGGCCGTCGTGGTGGATGCGAAGGACGAGTTCGCGGACGACTACATCGTCCCCGCGCTCAAGGCCAACGCCCTCTACCAGAAGCGCTACCCGCTGGTCTCGGGCCTCAGCCGCCCGCTGATCGCGAAGCACCTCGCGCGCGTCGCCCACGAGCTCGGCGCGAACAGCGTCGCGCACGGCTGCACCGGCAAGGGCAACGACCAGGTGCGCTTCGAGGCCGCCGTCGCCGCGCTCGCACCCGACCTCACCTCCATCGCGCCCGTCCGCGACCTCGCGCTCACGCGCGACAAGGCCATCGTCTACGCCAACGAGCACGACCTGCCCATCGAGCAGAGCAAGAAGAGCCCGTACTCGATCGACAAGAACGTGTGGGGCCGCGCGGTCGAGACCGGCTTCCTGGAGGACCCGTGGAACGGGCCGATCGAGGACCTCTACGAGTACACGCAGGACCCCGACGTGCTGCGCGAGGCCACGGAGGTCACCATCACGTTCGAGGCGGGCGTCCCCGTCGCCATCGACGGCATCCGCTACTCGCCGCTCCGCATCGTCCAGGAGCTGAACGCCGCCGCCGGCGCGCACGGCATCGGCCGCATCGACGTCGTCGAGGACCGCCTCGTCGGCATCAAGAGCCGCGAGGTCTACGAGGCCCCCGCCGCGATGACCCTCATCGAGGCGCACGAGGAGCTCGAGGCCCTCACCATCGAGCGCGACCTCGGCCGCTACAAGCGCGGCGTCGAGAAGGACTGGGCGAACCTCGTCTACGACGGACTCTGGTTCTCCGGCCTCAAGCGCTCGCTCGACGCGTTCATCGAGGACTCGCAGCGGCACGTCTCCGGCGACATCCGCATGACGCTGCGTGGAGGACGCGCGGTCGTCACCGGCCGCCGCAGCGAGACGAGCCTCTACGACTTCGACCTCGCGACCTACGACACCGGCGACACGTTCGACCAGTCCCTGTCCAAGGGCTTCATCGAGCTGTGGTCGCTGCCGAGCAAGATCTCGGCGCGCCGCGACCTCGCCGTGGAGCAGGCCGCGCTCGCGGCCGACGACGCGACGCCCGCGGCCGCGCCCGCCGCGGAGTAGCCAAATGACCGAGAGCACGGATCCGTCCTCCCGGGCCGGCGAGGCGGGCGCCCTCTGGGGCGGCCGCTTCGCCGGCGGCCCGTCGCCGGAGCTCGTGGCGCTCAGCCGCTCGACGCACTTCGACTGGCAGCTGGCGCCGTACGACATCGCCGGATCCCGGGCGCACGCCCGTGCTCTCGCGGCGGCCGGCTACCTGTCGGACGCCGAGCGACAGGCCATGCTGCAGGCCCTCGACACCCTGGAGGACCGCGTGCGCTCGGGCGCGCTCGTCGCGTCCGAGGCCGACGAGGACGTGCACGGCGCCCTCGAGCGCGGCCTCATGGATATCGCGGGTCCGGATCTCGGCGGCAAGCTCCGCGCGGGCCGCAGCCGCAACGACCAGATCGCGACGCTGGTGCGCATGTACCTGCGCGACCACGCCGCCGTCATCCACGCGATGCTCGTGCAGCTCGTCGACGCGCTGGCCGCGCAGGCCGAGGCGGCGGGCGGCGCGATCATGCCGGGTCGCACGCACCTGCAGCACGCGCAGCCCGTGCTCCTCGCGCACCACCTGCTCGCGCACTGCTGGCCGCTGGTCCGCGACCTCGAGCGCCTCGCCGACTGGGACGCGCGTGCGGACGTCTCACCGTACGGATCCGGCGCGCTCGCGGGCTCGACCCTCGGCCTCGACGCGAGTGCGGTCGCCCGCGACCTCGGCTTCGCGCGCAGCTCCGAGAACTCTATCGACGGCACGGCGGCGCGCGATGTCGTGGCCGAGTTCGCCTTCGTGCTCGCCCAGGTCGGCATCGACCTGTCGCGGCTGAGCGAGGAGATCATCCTCTGGAACACGCGCGAGTTCGGGTTCGTCACGCTGAGCGACTCCTTTTCGACCGGGTCGTCGATCATGCCGCAGAAGAAGAACCCGGACATCGCGGAGCTCGCGCGCGGCAAGTCGGGCCGGCTCATCGGCAACCTGTCAGGCCTGCTCGCGACCCTCAAAGGCCTGCCGCTGGCGTACAACCGCGATCTGCAGGAGGACAAGGAGCCCGTCTTCGACTCGGTGCAGACCCTCGAGGTGCTGCTCCCAGCGTTCACCGGGATGATCGCGACCCTCCGCTTCGACGTCGATCGCATGGCCGAGCTCGCGCCGCAGGGCTTCTCGCTCGCGACCGACGTAGCCGAGTGGCTGGTCAAGCACCGCGTGGCCTTCCGCGACGCGCACGAGATCACGGGGGAGCTCGTGAAGCTCGCGGAGTCCCGAGGCGTGGGCCTGGAGGACCTCTCCGACGACGACCTCCGCGCCGTGTCGCCGCACCTGGTGCCCGAGGTCCGCGAGGTGCTGAGCATCGACGGATCCGTGGCGAGCCGCGACGGCGTCGGCGGCACCGCCCGCGTCCGGGTCGACGAGCAGCGCGCCGAGTTGGTGCGCCGCGTGGCCGAGCTGCGGGCGCGGGCCGATGCCGCGGCCGAGCGCCGGGCGGCCGCGTCCGCGGCGGCGTCGGCGTGACGCTCTCGAACGGCCGCCGTCCCGAGCGGCCCGAGCCCCGGCATCGCTGGCTCCTGCCGCTCGTGATCGGCGTGGCCGTCGCCGTGCTGGTCTTCGTGGTGGTCGTCGCGAGCCTCAACGGCGAGCTGATCTGATCCCCGCGTGATCGACGCGGCGTTCTTCGCGCGCGACGCCGTCGAGGTGGCGCCCGCCCTCCTCGGCGCGATCCTGTCGCGGGACTCCGAGGAGGGCAGGGTCGCCGTCCGCCTCACCGAGGTGGAGGCGTATCGCGGGGTCGGCGAGGATCCCGGGTCGCACGCCTTCCGAGGGAAGCGGGCGCGCAACGCGACGATGTTCGGCCCGCCCGCGCATCTCTACGCGTACTTCACGTACGGCATGCACACGTGCGCGAACATCGTCTGCGGCCCCGAGGGCACGAGCGCCGGCGTGCTGCTGCGTGCCGGCGAGATCGTGGAGGGCGCGGATCTCGCCCGGTCCCGGCGCGGCGCGGCCGTCCGCGACCGCGATCTCGCCCGGGGACCGGCGCGGCTGGCCGTCGCCCTCGGGATCCCGCTCGCCGACGACGGCGCCGCGCTCGACGCGCCGCCGTACCGGCTGGTGCTCCCGGACGAGCCGCTCGCCCTGCCGGCCGCGGGTCCGCGCGCGGGCGTCTCGGGTCCGGGCGGCTCCGGTGAGCTCTTCCCCTGGCGCTTCTGGGTGCCGGGCGATCCGACCGTCTCGCCGTATCGCGCGCACGTCCCGCGCGTCCGCCGCTGAGCGATCAGGGCTGTCCTCTTACCGGACGACGAGGACGACCGCCGCGCACGTCGCGGCCCACAGCCAGCTCACGAGCGTCCCGATGATGAAGCGCTCGCGCGCCTCCGCCGCCTCGCCCAGCTCGCTGAAGCGGCCGACGCCCTTGATGGCGATGACCACCGCGAGCGCCTCGGGGTACCCGGCGAGGATGACGGCCACGACGGCCAGCCGCTCGAGCATGCCGATCGTCGCGCCGCCCCGCAGGACCTCGCGGGTCGGCCGTCGCAGCGCCGACGGGTCGTCCTCGTGCCCGCGCGGCGCCACCAGGATCCCGCCGTACGCGCCGGGCGGCACCGAGCCCCGCGTCGCGAGGGCGAGGACGACGGTGGATGCGGATCCTCCGCCCAGCACCGCGAGCACGACCGCGACGAGTCCGAGGTACCCGACGACCAGCGGGGACGCGACGCCCCGGAGCGCGAGGCCCAGCACGACCGCCGCGGCGAGAGCGGCCGCGGCCCCGGCGACCAGGCCGGTGCGCGGTGCGCGCGCGGTGAGCAGCGCGAGCACGAGGGCCGCGGTGGCGAGCACGCAGAGGATTACCCAGGCCGCGACCTCCGCGGGGGTGCCGGCGGGGATCACGAGCGGCCACCTTCCCGGGCCGCGCGCGGTGCGTGCGAGGCACCTGCATCCAGGTGCGCCAGCAGCGCCTCGAGCCCGGGGATCGCGGCGCGCTCCGCGCGCCATCCGCTCGTGCGCAGACGCGTGCTCACGGCCTGCGGCGTGACCCCGAGCTCGGCGGCCACCTCCCGTTGCGTCCCGCCGCCCGCCATGCGGTCGACGACGTCCCAGCCCTGCGGGGTGCGCCGGTCGCGTGCGAGCAGCAGCAGGGTGATGAGCGCCTCCACCTCCGCGGCACCGGGCAGCTCCGGTGCGTCACCGTCGCCGGAACGCGCGATCGGCGGATCGACCGCGAGCGCGAACCGCGTCGCGCTGCGCTTGGCCGCGGTGACCGCGTCCCGGGCGGCGATGAACGCGGGCCCCGTGGCCTCGCGCGTCGCCCGGGGGAGCGGGATCCGCACCGTGCCGATCCCGAGGCCGACGCTCCAGTGCCCCGCGCGCGTGAGCATCAGCACCATGTCGAGCGCGGTGGCGGCGTCGGCGACGAGCGCCTGCACCTCGTCGCCGGACGTGCGGTCGACCGGGAGCACCAGGCGTCCCTCGTAGCGGGCCGCGAGGTCGTCCCGTCCCGTCCCGGCGCGATCGATGTCGTGCCGGCTCGCCTTCTGGTCGGCCGTGATGACGAACATGCGCCCTCCTCAAGTCCCCGACATTGATGATGGCACATCAATGCCACGCACTTGTCTCTTCGCCATCAATCCCGGGCCGTTGACGCGCCGTCCTCCCGACGGACCCGAGCCTGCCGCCCACCACCGACACCCGGCACGCCGCCGGATCGCATCGCGACGCGGCTCCCGAGCGAGCCCGACGGGACGCCGCCTCACCGCCGTGCCCCACCGGCTCGGGGATGCCGCGCTGGTACCGTGACCGGGTGACGAACGCCGATCCCGACCGCCTCTCCTCCCAGCGCAACGACCCGTCCTTCGAGGACGTGTGGGAGGAGATCGTCTGGCGCGGGTACGTGCACGTCTCCACCGACCAGGACGCGCTGAAGGAGCTGCTGTCCGGTCCGCCGATCACGTACTACTGCGGCTTCGACCCCACCGCGCCGAGCCTGCACCTCGGCAACCTCGTGCAGCTCGTGCTGATGCGTCGCCTCCAGCTGGCGGGCCACCGACCGCTCGGCCTCGTGGGCGGGTCGACCGGCCTGATCGGCGACCCTCGGCCCACGGCGGAGCGGACCCTCAACACCCCGGAGGTCGTGGCGGAGTGGGTGGGCCGTCTGCAGGCGCAGGTGTCCGCCTTCCTCAGCCCCGAGGGCGACAACGCCGTCCGCATCGTGAACAACCTCGACTGGACGGCGCCGCTCAGCGCCATCGACTTCCTCCGCGAGGTGGGCAAGCACTTCCGTGTGGGCACCATGCTCAAGAAGGACGCGGTGAGCGCCCGCCTCAACTCGGACGAGGGCATCAGCTACACGGAGTTCAGCTACCAGATCCTGCAGGGCCTCGACTTCCGGGAGCTGCACCGCGCATACGGGTGCGTGCTCCAGACCGGCGGCAGCGACCAGTGGGGCAACCTCACCAGCGGCACCGACCTGATCCGGCGGAGCGAGCGGGCCACGGCGCACGCCATCGGCACGCCGCTGATCACCAACTCCGACGGCACCAAGTTCGGCAAGAGCGAGGGCAACGCCGTGTGGCTGGACCCGGAGCTTACGAGCCCGTACGCGTTCTACCAGTTCTGGCTCAACACCGATGACGGCGACGTGATCCACCGCCTGCGCGTCTTCACGTTCCTCGACCGGGCTCGCATCGAGGAGCTGGAGCGCGCCGTGGCGTCCGAGCCCTTCCGTCGCGAGGCCCAGCGGACGCTGGCGTGGGAGGTGACGTCACTGGTGCACGGGGTGGAGGCGACGGAGTCCGCGATCGCCGCGGCGCAGGCGCTGTTCGGCCAGGGCGAGCTCGCTGCATTGGACGAAGGCACGCTCGAGGCGGTCATCCGCGAGCTGCCGACCGCGGAGCTGGCTCCCGGCACCACGGTGATCCAGGCGCTCGTCGACACCGGGCTGGTCTCCAGCGCGGGGGAGGCTCGGCGCGCGATCACGCAGGGCGGGGTGTACGTGAACAACGCCGCGGTGACCGATGCGGCGGCCGTCGTGGACGAACTCCTGCACGGCCGATACGCGGTCCTGCGGCGCGGCAAGAAGACGCTCGCGGGGGTCACCGTCGGCTGAATCCGACTCCTACCAGCTATACACCACGACATCCCCGGCGACACGCCCGGGATGTCGTTGGTTTTGCGGGGGTGGGGTGGTCCGCGTAATGTCTCCTATTGTCGCCGGAACGGGCGGGGAGCTGAGAAGCTTCCGGAGCTGTTCTGGTGTTCTGGATCCTGGTGAAACAGAAGTTGCCGCGGCTTATGGGTTGCGTGTTTACCATCAACTGAGCTAGGGTCTGATTCCGCTTCCGACGTGAGTGCTGGGCCTGTGTGGTCTGGATCACTCCCACGGGGAGCGGTGGAGTGTGAGCTCCGATGGCTGGCTGTGATGGTCGGTGTCGGGAGCGTCCGTTCCTTGAGAACTCAACAGCGTGCACAATGTCAAATGCCAAATACCCGTTGCGGGTGTCCTTCGGATGCTCGTTTCCGATTCCTTTGGAATACATTTAAACAAACAAGCAAGTCAGTAATGATTTGTTCTGTCGGTTTCAAACTTGCTGGTTCGTGTTCGATTCCCGTTCACGTCTGGCTTTAGATGTGCCGGCTGCTTTCGGGTGGTCGTGCGTTTAAGCATTTATGGAGAGTTTGATCCTGGCTCAGGACGAACGCTGGCGGCGTGCTTAACACATGCAAGTCGAACGGTGATGTCAGAGCTTGCTCTGGCGGATCAGTGGCGAACGGGTGAGTAACACGTGAGTAACCTGCCCCCGACTCTGGGATAACTGCTAGAAATGGTAGCTAATACCGGATATGACGATTGGCCGCATGGTCTGGTCGTGGAAAGAATTTCGGTTGGGGATGGACTCGCGGCCTATCAGGTTGTTGGTGAGGTAATGGCTCACCAAGCCTACGACGGGTAGCCGGCCTGAGAGGGTGACCGGCCACACTGGGACTGAGACACGGCCCAGACTCCTACGGGAGGCAGCAGTGGGGAATATTGCACAATGGGCGAAAGCCTGATGCAGCAACGCCGCGTGAGGGATGACGGCCTTCGGGTTGTAAACCTCTTTTAGTAGGGAAGAAGCGAAAGTGACGGTACCTGCAGAAAAAGCACCGGCTAACTACGTGCCAGCAGCCGCGGTAATACGTAGGGTGCAAGCGTTGTCCGGAATTATTGGGCGTAAAGAGCTCGTAGGCGGTTTGTCGCGTCTGCTGTGAAATCCCGAGGCTCAACCTCGGGTCTGCAGTGGGTACGGGCAGACTAGAGTGCGGTAGGGGAGATTGGAATTCCTGGTGTAGCGGTGGAATGCGCAGATATCAGGAGGAACACCGATGGCGAAGGCAGATCTCTGGGCCGTAACTGACGCTGAGGAGCGAAAGCATGGGGAGCGAACAGGATTAGATACCCTGGTAGTCCATGCCGTAAACGTTGGGAACTAGATGTGGGGACCATTCCACGGTCTCCGTGTCGCAGCTAACGCATTAAGTTCCCCGCCTGGGGAGTACGGCCGCAAGGCTAAAACTCAAAGGAATTGACGGGGGCCCGCACAAGCGGCGGAGCATGCGGATTAATTCGATGCAACGCGAAGAACCTTACCAAGGCTTGACATATACCGGAAACGTGCAGAGATGTGCGCCCCGCAAGGTCGGTATACAGGTGGTGCATGGTTGTCGTCAGCTCGTGTCGTGAGATGTTGGGTTAAGTCCCGCAACGAGCGCAACCCTCGTTCTATGTTGCCAGCACGTAATGGTGGGAACTCATAGGAGACTGCCGGGGCCAACCCGGAGGAAGGTGGGGATGACGTCAAATCATCATGCCCCTTATGTCTTGGGCTTCACGCATGCTACAATGGCCGGTACAAAGGGCTGCGATACCGTAAGGTGGAGCGAATCCCAAAAAGCCGGTCTCAGTTCGGATTGAGGTCTGCAACTCGACCTCATGAAGTCGGAGTCGCTAGTAATCGCAGATCAGCAACGCTGCGGTGAATACGTTCCCGGGCCTTGTACACACCGCCCGTCAAGTCATGAAAGTCGGTAACACCCGAAGCCAGTGGCCTAACCGCAAGGGAGGAGCTGTCGAAGGTGGGATCGGTGATTAGGACTAAGTCGTAACAAGGTAGCCGTACCGGAAGGTGTGGCTGGATCACCTCCTTTCTAAGGAGCATGTGCACCTCTCCTCTGTATACAGGGAGATCACGGGTGCCAAGTCACGCGTCAGGCGTATGTTCTGGCGGTGGCGCTCATGGGTGGAACATTGACATTGATGCCGGCTGATGTGCCGGGCTGCTAGTACGCCTCCTTGTGGGGTGGGAAAATGGTCTGGTGTGTCGAGGGCATGTTGCACGCTGTTGGGTCCTGAGGGACCGGGCCGCACCTTTTGGTGTGTCTGGTTTCTTGTCGGACCCTTTCCGTCGTCCCTTGAGTGGATGGTGGTGGGGTACCGCCCGTATATTGAGAACTACACAGTGGACGCGAGCATCTTAGATTCACCGGTTTACCCGGTGGATCACAAAGATCTATTTATAGATCATTGGTCAATTCTGTCTCCTCTAGGGGAGGCGAAACGATTCAATCTCATGTGATTTCAAGATTCTAAGAGCAAACGGTGGATGCCTTGGCATCTGGAGCCGAAGAAGGACGTATAAATCTGCGATAAGCCTCGGGGAGCTGATAATAGAGCTTTGATCCGAGGATCTCCGAATGGGGAAACCCCGCCAGGCCCTTTGGGCGACCTGGTGACTCCCGCCTGAATATATAGGGCGGGTAGAGGGAACGTGGGGAAGTGAAACATCTCAGTACCCACAGGAAGAGAAAGCAAAAGCGATTCCGTTAGTAGTGGCGAGCGAAACCGGAAGAGGCCAAACCGATCATGTGTGATATCCGGTAGGAGTTGCATGGTCGGGGTTGCGGGACTTTCCGTACAGTTCTACCGAGCTGTGAGGGCAATGAGCGCGATATAGACGAATGGTCTTGAAAGGCCAGTCATAGAGGGTGCGAACCCCGTAGTCGAAATGTCGTCGCCTGTCCGGAGAGTATCCCAAGTAGCACGGGGCCCGAGAAATCCCGTGTGAATCTGTCAGGACCACCTGATAAGCCTAAATACTCCCAGATGACCGATAGCGGACAAGTACCGTGAGGGAAAGGTGAAAAGTACCCCGGGAGGGGAGTGAAATAGTACCTGAAACCGTTTGCTTACAAACCGTTGGAGCACCCTTGTTCGTGTGACAGCGTGCCTTTTGAAGAATGAGCCTGCGAGTTAGTGATATGTGGCGAGGTTAACCCGTGTGGGGCAGCCGTAGCGAAAGCGAGTCTTAATAGGGCGTATGAGTCGCATGTTCTAGACCCGAAGCGAAGTGATCTATCCATGGCCAGGTTGAAGCGACGGTAAGACGTCGTGGAGGACCGAACCCACTTCAGTTGAAAATGGAGGGGATGAGCTGTGGATAGGGGTGAAAGGCCAATCAAACTTCGTGATAGCTGGTTCTCTCCGAAATGCATTTAGGTGCAGCGTTGCGTGTTTCTTGCCGGAGGTAGAGCTACTGGATGGACGATGGGCCCCAAAAGGTTACTGACTTCAGCCAAACTCCGAATGCCGGTAAGTGAGAGCGCAGCAGTGAGACGGTGGGGGATAAGCTTCATCGTCGAGAGGGAAACAACCCAGACCACCATCTAAGGTCCCTAAGCGCGTGCTAAGTGGGAAAGGATGTGGAGTTGCATAGACAACCAGGAGGTTGGCTTAGAAGCAGCCACCCTTGAAAGAGTGCGTAATAGCTCACTGGTCAAGTGATTCCGCGCCGACAATGTAACGGGGCTCAAGCACGCCACCGAAGTTGTGGCATTTATATTATAGGCAGGCCTTCGTGGTCCAGCCGTATGGATGGGTAGGAGAGCGTCGTGTGGCCAGCGAAGCGGCGGTGTGAACCAGCCGTGGAGGCCACACGAGTGAGAATGCAGGCATGAGTAGCGAAAGACGGGTGAGAAACCCGTCCTCCGAAAGACCAAGGGTTCCAGGGCCAGGCTAATCCGCCCTGGGTAAGTCGGGACCTAAGGCGAGGCCGACAGGCGTAGTCGATGGACAACGGGTTGATATTCCCGTACCGATGAAGAACCGCCCAAGACAATCCAGTAATGCTAAGTGTCTGAATCCTTGATTCGATCCCTTCGGGGTGACGGTCTTGGCCTAGCACACGACCCTACGCTGGGGCGTTTAGCGTATTAACAGGTGTGACGCAGGAAGGTAGCTGAGCCGGGCGATGGTTGTCCCGGTCTAAGGATGTAGGGCAGAAGATAGGCAAATCCGTCTTCTATGTAGCCTGAGACCCGATGGGTAGTCCTCACGGACGAAATCAGTGATCCTATGCTGCCAAGAAAAGCATCGACGCGAGGTTCCAATCGCCCGTACCCCAAACCGACTCAGGTGGTCAGGTAGAGAATACTAAGGAGATCGAGAGAATCGTGGTTAAGGAACTCGGCAAAATGCCCCCGTAACTTCGGGAGAAGGGGGGGCCTGAGGCGTGTAGGGATTTACTCCTGAAGCGTTTGAAGGCCGCAGAGACCAGTGGGAAGCGACTGTTTACTAAAAACACAGGTCCGCGCTAAGTCGCAAGACGATGTATACGGACTGACGCCTGCCCGGTGCTGGAAGGTTAAGAGGAACGGTTAGCACGCAAGTGCGAAGCTGAGAATTTAAGCCCCAGTAAACGGCGGTGGTAACTATAACCATCCTAAGGTAGCGAAATTCCTTGTCGGGTAAGTTCCGACCTGCACGAATGGCGTAACGACTTCCCAGCTGTCTCAACCGCGAACTCGGCGAAATTGCACTACGAGTAAAGATGCTCGTTACGCGCAGCAGGACGGAAAGACCCCGTGACCTTTACTACAGCTTGGTATTGGTGTTTGGTGTGGCTTGTGTAGGATAGGTGGGAGACTGTGAAGCTCGGACGCTAGTTCGGGTGGAGTCATTGTTGAAATACCACTCTGGTCACTCTGGATATCTAACTTTGAACCGTAATCCGGTTCAGGGACAGTGCCTGGTGGGTAGTTTAACTGGGGCGGTTGCCTCCTAAAAAGTAACGGAGGCGCCCAAAGGTTCCCTCAACCTGGTTGGTAATCAGGTGTCGAGTGTAAGTGCACAAGGGAGCTTGACTGTGAGACTGGCAAGTCGAGCAGGGACGAAAGTCGGGACTAGTGATCCGGCAGTGGCTCGTGGAAGCGCTGTCGCTCAACGGATAAAAGGTACCTCGGGGATAACAGGCTGATCTTGCCCAAGAGTCCATATCGACGGCATGGTTTGGCACCTCGATGTCGGCTCGTCGCATCCTGGGGCTGGAGTAGGTCCCAAGGGTTGGGCTGTTCGCCCATTAAAGCGGTACGCGAGCTGGGTTTAGAACGTCGTGAGACAGTTCGGTCCCTATCCGCTGCGCGCGTAGGAAATTTGAGAAGATCTATCCCTAGTACGAGAGGACCGGGATGGACGAACCTCTGGTGTGTCAGTTGTTCCGCCAGGAGCACCGCTGATTAGCTACGTTCGGAACGGATAACCGCTGAAAGCATCTAAGCGGGAAGCCGGCTTCGAGATGAGATTTCCATCCCTTTTAGGGTGAAGGCTCCCGGCTAGACTACCGGGTTGATAGGCAGGATGTGGAAGCGAGGACTAAAGACTCGTGGAGCTAACCTGTACTAATAAGCCGATATCTTGAAAACATTTTGCTTGCGTCCACTATGTGGTTCCCCATATACGGTCGGGTGCTAATTGAACAACCAGCTTGACTGGTCGATTCATCACATATTTCATGCCCTGTGGGGTGTGTATGAGGTGTTTCGGCGGCCATAGCGAGAGGGAAACGCCCGGTAACATTCCGAACCCGGAAGCTAAGACTCTCAGCGCCGATGGTACTGCAGGGGGGACCCTGTGGGAGAGTAGGACACCGCCGGACTTAACTTGAGAACGAACGGGGAGGCCCGTCGCACATCGTGCGGCGGGCCTTTCTGCGTTAACACGGCCTCCCGATGTCGCGCGGGCACTGTCGGGGGTGGCATCTCGGTCTGGACGCGCAGAGTCGCACTACGCCGCAGTGTGATCCCGTCGTCCTGCGGTTTCGGGTGACGTGCTGTCTCCGACGAGATCTCCCATCGGCACCACCTCCGGGCCGTGCCGATCCTCGGAGCCGGGTGTCGGGTCGGACCCGGTCTCGGCTGTCCCGGCGTCGCCTCACCGGTTAGCCTGGTAGGAGACTTCGGCAGACCCACAACACCACAGACATCATCTGGCCTTCGCGGCCGACAGGAGCACAGTGAGCGACTCATCCGATCGAGACAGCCGGCCCGAGGCCCAGGACCGCGGATCGTCGCACTCCTCTCGCGGGCGCGACGGGTCCATGCCGCCGTATGAGCGGGGATCCTCTGGTGCCCCGCGAGGCCCACGCGACGGTGGGCGGAGCTCCGGCGCTCGTGGATCGAGCGGGGACCGTGGGGCGCGGGACGACGAGCGCAAGCCCTGGTCGCGCGATGGCGGGGCCGGCCCGGCCCGTCCGGCGCGGGATGGTGAGCGCAAGCCCTGGTCCAAGGACGGGGGCGGTGCTTCCCGGCCGCAGCGTGATGGGGAGCGCAAGCCCTGGTCGCGCGATGGTGGTGCCGGCCCGGCCCGTCCGGCGCGGTATGGTGAGCGCAAGCCCTGGTCCAAGGACGGGGGCGGTGCCTCGCGGCCGCAGCGTGATGGGGAGCGCAAGCCCTGGTCGCGCGATGGCGGAGCCGGGTCGGCCCGGCCCGCGCGCGATGGGGAGCGCAAGCCCTGGTCGCGCGACGGCGGGGCCGGAGTGGCGCTGCCTGCGCGTGATGGGGAGCGGAAGCCCTGGTCCAAGGACGGCGGCCGAGATTCCGGTGGCCGTGACGCCGGACGTGGCGGCGCT